>NZ_JAKZBW010000001.1:0-336034 GCF_022539275.1 Pseudoxanthomonas sp. LH2527
GGGGGACTGGGGGAAGGGGCGTCTGCCTGCAGCGCCGCATCAAGCGCGTCGAGGCGGGCGGTCCAGAACTGTTCGTACTGCCGCAGCCAGGCGTCGCCTTCGGCCAGCGCCTGCGGTTGCAGGCGGCACAGGTGCGTGCGGCCCTGGATCTGTCGCGTCACCAGCCCGGCGCGCTCCAGCACCTTGATGTGCTTGGACGCGGCCGCCAGCGAGATCCGGAACGGCGCCGCCAGCTCGCCCACGCTGCGCGGCTGCCCGCGCAGGCTGCGCAGCATGCGGCGACGGGTGCTGTCGGCGAGCGCGTGGAAGACGGCATCGAGGCGGGCGGCATCATGTTCAACCATGTGGTTGAGTATTTCGGCGTAGTCCTAGACTGTCAACCATCCGGTTGAATGAAGGGGATGGGCGCCGACGGGCGGTAAAATCGCCATATGGTCACCAATATCGCCGCCTATCACTTCACCCCCCTCGAGGCGCCGGCGGACGTCGCCGCCACCCTGCATGCCCGCGCCGAAGCGCAGGGCCTGCGCGGGTCCGTGCTGGTGGCGGGCGAGGGGCTGAACCTGTTCCTGGCCGGCGAGGCGGATGCCATCGAATCCTTCCTGGCACCGCTGCGCGCCGATCCCCGCTTTGAAGGCTTGCGGGTGAAATACAGCCTTAGCGAGCGGGTGCCGTTCGCGCGCCTCAAGGTCAAGGTCAAGCCGGAAATCATCAGCTTCCGCCGTCCCGGCAGCACGCCGGAAGACGCGCGGGCGCCGGTCGTCGCGCCGCGCACGCTGGCGCGCTGGCTGCAGCAGGGCCACGACGACGCGGGCCGTCGCGTGGTGATGCTGGACACGCGCAACCAGCAGGAAATCGTATACGGCACCTTCGCCGGCGCGCTGACGCTGCCGATCGACAAGTTCACCGATCTGCCGGCGGCGCTGGAACCGCATCGCGATGCGCTGAGGGACGCCACTGTGGTCAGCTTCTGCACCGGCGGCATCCGCTGCGAGAAGGCCGCGCTGTGGATGCAGGCCGACGGCATGGACAACGTGCTGCAGCTGGACGACGGCATCCTCGGCTATTTCGAGCAGGTGGGCGGATTCGGCTACGACGGCGCCTGTTTCGTGTTCGACGAACGCGTCGCGCTGCGCCCCGACCTGACGCCGCTGGTGGACGACGCTGCGGACGCCGCATGAGCGGCCTGGACGCCCTGCGTTTCGACAACCGCTTCCTGCGCGAACTGCCGGGCGATCCCGAGCAGGGCTATCGCCGCCGCGAGGTGCGCGCTGCGCTGTGGTCGGTGGTGGAGCCCACGCCGGTGGTCGCGCCGATGCTGCTGGCGCATTCGCGCGACGTCGCGTCGTTGCTCGGACTGGACGATGCGGATGTCGCATCGCCTGCATTCGCCCAGGTGTTCGGCGGCAACGCCTTGCTGCCCGGGATGCAGCCCTATGCCGGCAACTACGGTGGCCACCAGTTCGGCCACTGGGCCGGGCAGCTCGGCGACGGCCGCGCCATCACCCTGGGCGAAGCGGTCAATGCCGCCGGCCAGCGCTGGGAACTGCAGCTGAAGGGCGCCGGCCCGACGCCGTACTCGCGCACCGCCGATGGCCGCGCGGTCCTGCGCTCCTCGATCCGCGAGTTCCTGTGCAGCGAGGCGATGCACCACCTGGGCGTACCGACGACGCGGGCGCTGAGCCTGGTTGGCACGGGCGAGGCGGTGGTGCGCGACATGTTCTACGACGGCCACCCGAAACCCGAACCGGGCGCGGTCGTCTGCCGCGTGGCGCCGTCGTTCCTGCGTTTCGGCCATTACCAGCTGCCCACCTCGCGTGGCGAGACGGACCTGCTGCGTGCGCTGGTGGACTTCACCCTCCGGCGCGACTTCCCGCATCTGTCGGGCGAGGGCGAGGCGCTGTACGCGGCATGGTTCGCCGAGGTCTGCGAACGCACGGCGGTGATGGTGGCGCACTGGATGCGGGTGGGCTTCGTCCATGGCGTGATGAACACCGACAACATGTCGGTGCTGGGCCTGACCATCGACTACGGCCCGTATGGCTGGATCGACCACTACGATCCGGACTGGACGCCGAATACCACCGATGCACAGGGCCGGCGCTATCGGTTCGGCTGGCAGCCACGCGTGGCCGGCTGGAACCTGAGCCGTTTCGCGCAGGCGCTGTCGCCGCTGTTCGCCGACGCGGCGCCGTTGCAGGACGGACTGCAGCGCTTCGCCGATGCCTACACGCGGGCGGATCGCGACACCATCGCAGGCAAGCTTGGTCTGGCCGATTGCCGCGATGACGATGTCGAACGCATGGAGGCGCTGCAGTTGCTGTTGCAGGAGGGCGAGATCGACATGACGCTGTTCTTCCGCGCGTTGATGGACGCGGATCTGTCGGAGGCCTCGCTGTCCGCCTTCGACGAGGCGTTCTACGATCCGGCGAAGCGCGAGGCCGTGGCGCCCGCGCTGCGTGACTGGCTGTCGGCCTACGCGGGGCGCCGCGACGAAGATGCGCTCGACGCCGCCACGCGCCGCGAACGCATGCGCCTGGCCAATCCCCGCTACGTGCTGCGCAACTACCTGGCGCAGCAGGCGATCGATGCCGCGGAGGCCGGCGACCTGACCGGCGTCCACGACCTGCTGGACATCATGCGCCGGCCCTACGACGACCAACCCGGCCGCGACCGGTTTGCGCAACGGCGCCCCGACTGGGCACGGGAACGCGCAGGCTGCTCGATGCTGTCTTGCAGTTCGTGAGCGCGCTGCCCCACTGTAGGAGCGACGTCAGTCGCGACCAAACGGCTTGGCCTCCTCGTGCCCTCAGGTACAAAGGGTCTATGGCACAGGCATGTTTCCAGCGTGGCGGTCGACATGCGGTCGCGACTGACGTCGCTCCTACAACGGCGGGTGGCGCGGTAGCATGAGCTTCCCCCGCGGAGCGCCCCCATGATCACCGTCCACCACCTCAACAACTCCCGCTCGCAGCGCGTGCTCTGGCTGCTGGAAGAACTGGGGCTGGACTACACCGTCGTGCGCTACCAGCGCGATGCGAAAACGATGCTGGCGCCGCCGGAGCTGAAGAAGGTCCACCCGCTGGGCAAGTCGCCGGTGGTGGTGGACGGCGAGCATGTGCTGGCCGAATCCGGTGCCATTCTCGAGTACCTGGTGGAGCGCTACGACGCGGCGCGCCGGTTCGCGCCGTCGCCGGGCAGTGCCGAGCACCTCCGCTACCGCTACTGGCTGCACTACGCGGAAGGCTCGGCGATGCCGCCGATGCTGCTGAGCCTGGTGTTCTCGCGCCTGAAGAAGGCGCCGATGCCGTTCTTCGCCCGGCCGGTCGCGCGCGGGATCGCCGACAAGGCCATGCGGACCTTCGTCGGTCCGCAGGTGAAGCTGCATCTCGACTACATGGAGCACGAACTCGGCAAGGCGGCCTGGTTCGCCGGCGAGCAGTTCAGTGCGGCGGACATCCAGATGAGCTTCCCGGTGGAAGCCGCCGCGGTGCGGACCGGCCTTGCGGACCATCCGAACCTGGCCGGCTTCCTCGCGCGCCTCCATGCGCGGCCTGCCTACCAGCGGGCGCTGCAGCAGGGCGGCCCGTTCGACCTGTTGGGCTGAGCGGGATACAGCGTCCCGCGACCTGCGGTGGAATCCTGCGGGCAGCGACCCCATGACGATGGCATCGTCATTGCCGGTGTTCCCATGATTCCGTATTCGCTTCTCGATCTGGCCCCCGTCTGCGAAGGCAGCGACACCACCCAGGCCTTCGCCCACATGCGCGACCTGGCGCAGCACGCCGAGCGCTGGGGCTATACGCGCTACTGGCTGGCCGAACACCACAACATGCCGGGCATCGCCAGCGCCGCTACTGCCGTGCTGATCGGTCATGTCGCCGGCGCGACCTCGACGATCCGCGTCGGTGCCGGCGGCATCATGCTGCCCAACCACTCGCCGCTGCAGGTGGCCGAACAGTTCGGTACGCTCGCGTCGCTGTATCCGGGCCGTATCGACCTGGGACTGGGCCGCGCACCGGGCACCGACCAGGCCACGGCGCGCGCCCTGCGCCGCTACTTCGACGGCGCCGATCAGTTTCCGCAGGACGTGCAGGAGGTGCTGCGCTACTTCGCGCCGGTGCAGAAAGGCCAGGCCGTGCGCGCCGTGCCGGGCGCGGGACTGGAGGTGCCGGTGTGGCTGCTGGGCTCCAGCCTGTTCGGTGCGCAGCTGTCGGCCGCGCTGGGCTTGCCGTATGCGTTCGCATCGCACTTCGCGCCGGATGCGATGGACCAGGCGCTGCTGCTCTATCACCGCGACTTCCGCCCGTCCAAGCATTTGGCCAAGCCGCACGCGATGCTCGCGTTGAACGTGGTGGCGGCCGACACCGACGAGGAAGCGCGCTACCTGTTCACCACCCAGCAGCAGGCCTTCGTCAACCTGCGCCGCGGCCGCGCCGGCCTGGTGCCGCCGCCGATCGACGACATCGAGACGTTCTGGGAGCCGCATGAAAAAGCCGGCGTTGCACAGGCGCTCGCCTGTGCCGTGATCGGCAGCCGCGATACCGTGCGCAAGGGCATCGCCGACTTCATCCAGCGCCATCGTCCGGACGAACTGATGCTGACCGCCAACATCTTCGACCACGCCAAGCGCCTGCGCTCCTTCGAGATTGCCGCCGAGGTCATGTCGTAGCGCGCGCCACGCGCACGATGGCGGTGACACGCATCCATGCGGTCGTGCGCTCGGTGCACGCTACATCGTGCCGCGCTGGATGAAGGGCACGCGCTGGTAGAGGCTGCGCTCGCCGCCGCGCGGGTCGTTCTGCATCCGGCTTTCGTCGTCGAACACCATCGTTTGCCGCTGCGGCAGCGTGTACGGGGCCCATGCGGGCAGACCGGCGTGGTTCGGGTCGCCATGGCGGGCGAGTGCGATCAGTGCGGCGCTCATGCGGGCGGCCATCGCGCGGGCGCGTGCATCGGCGCCCGTCTTCGATCCTTCCGCGGCGAGGTTGTCGAACACCAGCGGGATGTCGAGCGTGTGGAAGGCGCGCAAGCGGCCGCCTTCCACCGGTGAACGCCAATCCAGCTGGTAGACCCACGCGGGAGCACCCTGCTTCGCGCGTTCCTCGGCTTCGATGATGGCGCCGCGCCACGAACGTCCCGCGGTGGTCGCCGCGAAGAAGACCTCGGACGGCGTGTAGTCCGGATACAGCCGCCTGTACTCGGCGATCACCACCTCCGGCGACAGGTCCACGTACTGCTGCTCGCGCAGCTTCTGCGGCACCTGTTCCCAGGTCAGGGAGAAGTTCGCCTCGTCGTTGCCGAGGAAGGCGCGGGTCTCGTCGCGCGTGTTGCCGATGATCATCGGGATGCGCGCCGACTGCGCGGGCGCATCCGGATAGAACGGATGGCGATGCAGGTTGCGCGCATCCAGCACCGGGCCGAAATAGAGCGAGGTGTCTTCGGCGCGCGAGGGATCGCGCACGCGGGTGGCGTCCAGCAGCCGCGCCATGGGCATCGCCAGCAAGGTGTCGATGTCGCCCGACCGCAGTCCGAGTTCGGCCAGAAACAGCGCGCTGCGCTGCGCCGCCGCGCGCGGGCCGGCGGCGGTGACCTGCTGGCCGCTCATCGTCATCGCCTTGTGGAACAGGCCGTCGGCCTCCGGCATCGCCATCAGCGTGGCGATCTTCGCGCCGCCGCCCGACTGGCCGAACACGGTGACGTTGCCGGCGTCGCCGCCGAACTCGTAGGCGTGTTCGCGCACCCAGTGCAGCGCATCGATCAGGTCGAGCTGGCCGATGTTGCCGGCGTCCATCACGCGCCCGTCGCCACTCTCACCGAGATACAGATAGCCGAACGCGTTGAGCCGGTGGTTGACGGTGACCACCACCACGTCGCCGCGCCGGCACAGGTTCACGCCGTCGTAGAGCGGATGCGAGCCCGAGCCGTTGTTGTAGCCGCCGCCGTGGATGTAGAACAGGATCGGACGCCTGCCGCCATCGCGCAGGGCAGGGGTGTACACGTTGAGGAACAGGCAGTCCTCGCTGACCGGCTGTCCGTCGGCATCGCCACGCTGGGGCGCGGATGCGCCTAAGCGGGTGGCATCGCGCACGCCGCTCCAGGCCGTTTCGCGCAGGGCGCGCTGGAAGCGCCGGGTGGCGGTATCGGCGCCGTAGGGCAGGCCACGGAACACATGGATGCCATGGTCCACGCGGCCGGCAATGCGTCCGCTACGGGTGGTCGCGGACGTGGCCTGCGCGGTGGTGGCCCCAGCCGGCAGGCAGGCCGACGCCAGCGCGACTCCGGAGGTGCCGGCCAGTTGTGCCAGGAAACGGCGGCGCAAGGCCGTATCGAGCGATGACGTCATGGAAACCCCTGGATGACACCGGTTTCCGCAAGGCTAGCAAAGGCCGCCGCGTGGGGAACGCCGCAGTGCGTCAGGCGGCCATGCCCGCGGCGTGGCCGGAGGCCCACGCCCACTGGAAGTTGTACCCGCCCAGCCAGCCGGTGACGTCCAGCACCTCGCCGACAAAGAACAGGCCCGGCACCCGCTTCGACATCATCGTGCTGCTGGACACGCCATCGGTGTCCACGCCGCCCAGGGTGACTTCGGCCGTGCGGTAGCCCTCGGTGCCGCTGGCGACCAGCGGCCACCCGGCAAGCAGGGCGGCGGCATCCTTGAGTTGCGGCGCGTTGAACTGCTTCATCGGCCGGTTGGGCAGCCAGACCTCGCACAGGCGCTGGGCGAACCGGCGCGGCAGTGCGTCGGACAGCACCGTCTTCAGTTCGGTATCGGGACGCTGCCTCTGCTGGCCCTGCAGCCAGTCCAGCGCGTCGCGGTCCGGCAGCAGGTCCAGGCGCAGGTCGTCGCCGGGTTGCCAGTACGAGGAGATCTGCAGGATCGACGGCCCGCTGACCCCGCGGTGGGTCAGCAGCATGAAGTTGCGGAAGCGCGCCTTGCCGCAACGCGCTTCCACCGGGAAGGCGACGCCGCTGAGGTCGGCCAGCCGCTCCTGGTGCTTGCCGCTGAGCGTCAGCGGCACCAGGCCGGCACGCGTCGGCAGCAGGTCGTGGCCGAATTGCTTCGCCAGGTCGTAGCCGAAGCCGGTCGCGCCCATGCTCGGGATCGACAGCCCGCCGGTGGCGACCACCAGCGACGGCGCGGCGAAGCGGCCCAGCGTCGTCTCCAGCCGGAACACGCCATCGGCCTGCTCCACGCGCGTCACGCTGCAGCCGGTCTCGATGCGCACGCCGGCGGCTAGGCATTCGTCCACCAGCAGCTTGACGATCAGCTTGGAGGACACGTCGCAGAACAGCTGGCCGAGTTCCTTCTCGTGGTAGGCGATGCGGTGCCGTTCGACCAGCCCGATGAAGTCCGCCGGCGTATAGCGCGCCAGCGCCGACTTGCAGAAATGCGGATTGGCCGACAGGAAGTTGGCCGGCGTGGTGCCGGTGTTGGTGAAATTGCAGCGGCCGCCGCCGGACATCAGGATCTTCTTGCCGACCTTGTTGGCGTGCTCGACCACCAGTACGCGCAAGCCACGCTGGCCGGCGGTCAGTGCAGTCATCAGGCCGGCCGCGCCGCCGCCGATGACCAGGACGTCGTGGGTCGGCACCATGCGGTCAGGCAGCCCGGGCGAGGCCTGCCTGGCGGATGGACGGGATCACGCTGACCACGAGGTCGTCGGTCATCCACTGCATCTCGCCATCCTGGATCATCACGTTGAAGCGCATGCTGCGCACCATCAGGGCGGTCACGGCATCGACCGTCTCCGCGGCGATGTCGAGCACGGTCAGGTTGCGGTGACGGGCAAGCAGGGCCGCATTCCGGTCCCACCAGAGGTCGGCCGCGCGGCCGCCGTAGTTGACCACGATGACTTCGCCCGCCTTGCCGCAAGCCTTGCGGATGCGGGATTCGTCCGGCTGGCCCAGGTCGATCCACTGGTCGATCAGGCCGGTGTAGTCCTTGCGCCAGAGATCGGGCTCTTCCTCGTTGCTCAGGCCCTTGCCGAACTCCAGGCGGTCGTCGGCATGCAGGGCGAAGGCCAGCAGCCGGACCATCAGGCGCTCATCGGTCTCCGACGGGTGCTGGGCCAGGGTCAGGCCGTGGGCGCCGTAGTAGTGCCGGTCCATGTCGCTGATCTGCAGTTCGGCTTTGACGACGGTGGACTTGAGGGCCATGGCGGGGGTCCGGCAGAAGGGGCGCCATCATACGCCGCGAGGGGCGGCGACCCGTGCGTGCGCTACGCCGGCGGGCAGGGCTGCCGGACCTCCCTGTTCAGGTTGGCGGCAACTGGGATTCGCTTTTACCTGAAAACCCCGGTAGAGTGCCGCCACTGTGCTTGCCAGGGTCACCGTGAATCGTGAGCCTGATGCGGTAGATACATCTGCTACATCTTCCCGCTTTACCAACGCCTGCAAACCCAGTCCCGTCCCGGTCATATGCCGGGGTTGTGGTCCTTTCATCCATGTTTCAGGAGTTAGTAAAGATGTCTGATCGTCAGACCGGTACCGTCAAGTGGTTCAACGACGCCAAGGGCTTCGGCTTCATCACCCCGCAGAGCGGCCCCGACCTGTTCGTGCACTTCCGCTCGATCCAGGGCAATGGCTTCAAGTCGCTGAAGGAAGGCCAGGCGGTCTCCTTCGTCGCCGTGCAGGGCCAGAAGGGCATGCAGGCCGACCAGGTGCAGCCGCTGTAATCCAGCGCTGAACCCGACGGTTCAAGAAAACGCCGGTGCGCAAGCGCCGGCGTTTTTGTTTGTGTGGTCACCAAGATGAGGGTTGCGGATCGGCTGTCGTCATTCCAGCGCAAGCTGGAATCCATCGTCTTTCAGCAAAGCAACAGCAAATGGGTCCCAGCGTACGCTGGGACGACGGAGCGCTTTCAGAGCTTCCGCACGCGGAAGCTGCGACCCTTGATCTTGCCGGCGTTGAGCCGCGACAGCGCGGCGGCGGCCTTCTCGCGCGCGACGGCCACGTAGGTGCGCGTGGCGAACACATTGATCTTGCCGATGGCGGACGCGGACAGGCCGGCGTCGCCGGTAAGCGCACCCAGCACGTCGCCGGGGCGCAGCTTGTCGGTCTTGCCGGCATCGATGCGCAACGTGGTCATCGTGGCAGGCGGTGCGGTGTTGGCCTTCGGCGCAGGCGGGACGCTGCGGTCCCACAGCAGCGGTGCGCCCAGGCGCTCCTCGATCACCGTGGCCCGCGGCAGTTCGCGCGGCGTGCACAGGCTGATCGCCAGCCCACCGCGCCCGGCGCGGCCGGTGCGGCCGATGCGGTGCACGTAGGTGTCGGCGTCGCTGGGCATGTCGTAGTTGACGACCAGCGCCAGGTCCTCAATGTCCAGCCCGCGCGCGGCCACGTCGCTGGCGACCAGCACGTTGCAGCTGCGGTTGGCGAAGCGCACCAGCACCTCGTCACGGTCGCGCTGTTCCATGTCGCCATGCAGGGCCAGCGCGGAGAAACCGAAGTGCTGCAGTGAGCCGGCCACTTCGTCCACGTCCTTGCGCATGTTGCAGAACACCACGCACGAATCCACGCCGCGCTGCGCCAGCAGGCCGGCCAGCGCGATCTGCTTGCGGTCCGGCTCCACGCGCACGAAGCGCTGCTCGATCACCGCCTGTTCCTGCGGCGCATCCACCGTGACCTCCAGCGGATCGCGCAGGGTGTTGCGGGCGATCTTGCGGATGGCATCGGTGAAGGTGGCGGAAAACAGCAGGCTCTGGCGATCCTTCGGCGTCTTGCCGGTGATCTCGCGGATCGGCTCCTCGAATCCCATGTCGAGCATGCGGTCGGCTTCGTCCAGTACCAGCGTGCGCACGCCGCCCAGGTGCACCGCCTTCTTGCGCAACAGTTCCTGGATGCGGCCGGGCGTGCCGACCACGACGTGCGGGTCGTGCGCTTCCAGCGAGCGCAGCTGCGGCTCCAGCGGCATGCCGCCGCACAGCGTCAGCACTTTCAGGTTGGGAAGACCGAGCGCCAGCTTGCGCAGTTGCTGCGCCACCTGGTCCGCCAGCTCACGCGTGGGGCAGAGCACCAGCGCCTGCGTGCGCACGGTGGCAAGATCCAGCCGGTGCAGCAGGCCCAGTCCGAACGCGGCCGTCTTGCCGCTGCCGGTCGGCGCCTGCGCAATGACATCGCGGCCGTCGAGGATGGCGGGCAGGCTGCGCGCCTGGATGGGGGTGGGGCGGGTGTAGCCGAGCGCCTGGACGCCCTGCTGCAGGCCGGGCGCCAGCGGAAGCGAGGTGAAATCGATCATGCGGCATTTTCGCAGATCGGCGAGGCTACCGCCGGGAAACCCTACTGCAGGTCGGGGAAGTCCTCTTCCGGCAGCGCGATGAACGACCAGAACGGAACCTCGTTCGCGGTCCAGAACTGCGAGACCTCGTCCAGGATGTCCAGCAGGGTGTCGAAATCGTCCTCGGCGCGGTCGCGCAGTTCGTGCGCCTGTTCGAACAGCAGCACGTAGCCCGGCGCGTCCAGCCACGACAGGTCGCGCAGGCTGTCGGACAGCGCGTCCCAGTTGCGTCCCGAGCTTTGCGGGAAGTCCAGCACCGTGGCGATGCGCAGCAGCAGCGCGGACTTGCTGTCGCAGCCGGACAGGTCGATGCGGCGGGCCAGCAGGCCGGCGTCGCGGCCGACGGCGGACAACGGGTCCAGATCGTCCTCGGTGACGAAGAACACGCCCGCGCGCGCGGGATCGGCCAGGCCGGGGTCGAAGCCGGAGTCGCTCATGGCGTGGCCTCGCCGCCGATCTCGAACCGGCGGAAACTCTCGTAGTGATCGTCGGTGTAGTAGTACTCGCGCGGCGGCTGGCCGCCGGTGACGATGCGTCGCTCGCCACGATGGTCCAGCCCCGGGGTGTCGACGGTGTACTCGCGGTAATAGCCGCGCGACTGCCGCGGCAGCCGTCCTTCGCGATTCTGGAACACGCTGCCGTCCTGCCGGTGCGGGAACGGCCCGCCGCGCTGGATCAGCGTCAGGGTCTGCTGGGCTTCCGGCGGCAGGAAGGCGGGCAGTGCGCCGGTGCTGCGCGATGCAGAGGGCGCGGCAGCTGCGACAGGCGGCGCGACGTCGGGCACCTCGCCGGCGAGTGCGCCGGGACGGGTCTGCTCCACCGGCGGCAGCGCCAGCACGGCGCTGGTCTGGGTGGGCTCGGGCGTTTCCAGTGCGGTGGTGGTCGATGGGGCGGGCGCATCGTCGCGTTGCGACCACCACCACGCGCCCGCACCCAGCACGAGCAGCATCACGAAGGCGATCAGGGGAAGGCGTTGGCGGCTCTGGCGGCGTGCGCGGGAACGTCGACTCATGTAGGCATCATTCCGTCAGGAAGCGGCCGCAGCCGCGATAGGTCTGGTCGCCGACCGTCAGCACGGCGGAGGCGGGGTATTCGGTGTCGCTCATGCCGTCGCTGCAGCTTTCCTTCTTCGTGGTCAGCGAGACGGCCAGGCCATCGCCGGTGCTGCCGGCATAACCCTGCGCCGTCCTGCGCGCCTGCGCGACCTCGATGGCGCGCTCGCCGTAGTCCAGGTCGCCCCACAGGCGCGGGGTCGCGCCGCCGCCGACTTCCACCGACCAGCCCGGCTCGGTGCCGATGCCGCGGAACACGCTGCCGCGGGACTTCGCCTGCTCCCAGGGCGTGCCCACCGCAGGCGCCACCGGGTCGGCGCCCGCGCGCACCATGCGGAACTCGACCGGCGCTGCCGAGCCCGGCGTCACCGCCACCCGCGTGTCGGTGACGAACCACAGCCTGCCCTGCGCGTCGCGAAGGCCGGCATGCAGGCCGTACTGTCCGTTCGGCCGCAGCTTTGCCGGGTCGTAGGGCAGGGTGAAGGCGAACGGGGGACCCTTGAGATCGGCGAAGTCGGCGCTGGCCACCACGGCGGCGGGCGTGTCGGCCAACTGGTTGTCCACCAGTTGCACGCTGAGGATCGCGCCGGGCGGCGGCGCGATCCGCTCCATGTAGAGCGCGCGGCCCTGGATCGCGGCCGAAGCGG
Source organism: Pseudoxanthomonas sp. LH2527 (assembly GCF_022539275.1). NCBI lineage: Bacteria > Pseudomonadati > Pseudomonadota > Gammaproteobacteria > Lysobacterales > Lysobacteraceae > Pseudoxanthomonas > Pseudoxanthomonas sp. LH2527. The sequence continues at coordinate 11,979 of NZ_JAKZBW010000001.1, forward strand.
GCGATGCCGCAGAAGGCGCTTCCGGCGTCGGCGCCGTGGCCGGCGGGGATTGGCAGCCTGCCAGCACAAGCAGGCAGGCGGTGGTCAGCAAGGGACGGAACATCGCACGCTCCTGGTGGCGGTGGCGGGCCGCCAGCTTAGCGATGGCGGACGTAATGGTTCGTCAACGCGGGAAGCACCGGCACGCGGTCGCAGAAGCGCGAACGGTGTCGGCTTGCCCCGGGCCGCCAACGCGGTGGCCAGGCCGAGGCCAGGCGCGATGGGCTGTACCCATCGCAGCGATTCAGTTTTGCGATGAGCGTCGGTGCGCAGGCGAGGCTAGTATCGGGACCGACGCCACTGCCCCGCGCAGGGAGTACGACGGCATGAACCGGGTGCTGCATCCTTTCGCCCAGACGCGCGCCCTGTTCGCGTGGCCGTATGTCGTGGCTACGTTGGCGATCGTGGGCGTGGCCCTGTGGCTGGTGGCGACGATCCCGGTGGACGATGGCAGCGGGCTGCGGCGTGCGCTGCGGGGTGGTGGTCTGTGCGCACTGGCGACCGCGCTCGGCGCGATGCCGGTGTGGGTGGTGAAGCACCTGCAACAACAACTGGCGGATGGCCTGCTGGGCTTCGGCGCGGGGGTGATGCTGGCGGCCACGGCGTTCTCGCTGGTGCTGCCGGGGCTGGATGCGGCAGGTCGCGCGGGGTACTCGGCGTGGGGCGCTGCCGGACTGGTCAGCGCCGGCGTGTTGCTGGGTGCGCTGGCCCTGCTGGCATTGGACCGGGGCGTGGTGGACGATCCGCGCGATGCGAAGCGCGATCTGGTGCCGTCGCGGGTGGTGCTGTTCGTGCTGGCCATCGTGCTGCACAACGTGCCCGAGGGCATGGCGGTGGGCGTGGCCGCCGGCGGTGGCCTGCGCGGGGCGGAAGGCCTGGCGATGGGCATCGCGCTGCAGGACATCCCGGAGGGCCTGGTGGTGGCGCTGATCCTGGCCAGTGCCGGCATGGCGCGCAGCAAGGCGGTCTTCATCGGTGCGCTGTCGGGCGTGGCCGAGCCGGTCGCGGCGGTGCTCAGCGCGTGGGCGGTGTCGGTGTCGTCGTTGCTGCTGCCGTGGGGCCTGGCCTTCGCCGCCGGCGCCATGCTGATCGCCGTCAGCCACAGCGTGATTCCCGAATCCAACCGCCATGGCAACGGGGCCATCGCATCGCTCGGCCTGGCGATCGGGTTCTGCCTGATGATGGCGCTGGACACCGCGCTGGGTTGACCGCCGCGCGCCGCATGCGCACGCTGCACCCGGTCCCCACGGAGCCCGCGCATGACCGAACCGCTGACGATCATCGGCAACTACCTGTCGCCCTATGTGCGCAAGGTGCTGGTGTGCCTCGAACTGAAGGGCATCCCGTACCGGATCGATCCCATCGCGCCGTTCGTCGGCGACGAGGCGTTCGGCCGGCTCAGTCCGCTGCGCCGCATCCCCGTGCTGCTCGACGGCGACCTGGTGCTCAACGATTCCACCGTCATCTGCGAATACGTGCAGGATCGGTACCCGGACGTACCGCTGTATCCGGCCGATCCGGTCCAGCGGGCGAAGGCGCGCTGGCTGGAGGAATACTGCGATTCCCAGTTGGGCGACGTCATCGTCTGGCGGATGTTCTTCCAGAAGGGCGTGCGCCGGTTCCTGTTCAACGAAGGTACCGACGAGGACGTCGTACGCAAGGCGCGCGAGGAGGAACTGCCGGTCGCGCTGGATTACCTGGAGGCCCAGCTGCCGGCACAGGGCTGGATCTTCGGCGAGGTCTCGATCGCCGACATCAGCATCGCGGCGTTCTTCCGCAATGCCGCGTTCGTGCGTTATCAGGTGGACGCAGCGCGCTGGCCGCGCGTGGCGGGCCTGCTCGAACGCGCATGGGCGTTGCCTGCGTTCCAGACGCTGGCGCGCTACGAGGACGGAACCCTGCGTACGCCGCTGCCGGAACAACGCGCGGCACTGGCGGCGATGGGCGCGCCGGTTACTGAAACCACGTATGGAACTGCTGCGCCGCGCTATGGCGTGCGGCGCCCGGGCTGAGTGCGCGCTTCTTCTTTCTGTAGGAGCGACGTCAGTCGCGACCGCGCCCCGATAGCAGTACACCGTGCAGTGGCAAGAACGCGCCGCAGCGCGCCCGGAAGGAGAACCATCGGCTTTACGCGTGGAGGTTGGGCTTGCGGTCGCGACTTACTTCGCTCCTACAGAAGCAATACCGCGTTACGGCGCCGTATCCACGCGCAGCACCGGATACAGCTGGTAACGCTCGTCCCATGAGGGATGCTTGCGGTAGAAGAACTCCAGCCGCGCGCCAGGATCCGCCACGAAGGCCTTGTCATCGCGCAGCCTGCGCTCGAACTCGGCCTTCACTGCCGGGTCCTGCAGCATCTCGCGCGCCACCGTCTCGGCCACGTAGTCTTCCATGTATTCCTTGCGCTCGAAGGCGTTGTTGAAACGCCCCCACGCCAGCAGCGAATCCGGCGCCTGCGGTTCGAGCAGCGCCATCACCAGGCGCGATTTCGCCTGCGCGATCGGCACGAACAGCGAGCCGGTCGGCACGCCGCGCGTCTCGCGCTGCCAGTCGCCTTCCACCGTCAGGCGCTGGTGGGTCTCCACCGGGCCGGCGCCGAAGCGGGTCTTGCGTGCACGGAAGGCGTCGGCGTCACCCTGCCATGCTTTACCCAGCAGGCGGTACTCCACGCCGTGCGTCTTCAGCACGGCGGCCACCCACGACGCTTCGGCGGCGGGTACCAGATATCCGGCGCCTGGCGCGTCGACGACGATGCCGGGACGGATGTCGTCCTTCAGCGGCACCTTCCAGATCTGCGGCGTGGTTTCGTCGTAGCGCGTCATCGGTGCACCGGACACCTCCGACATCGTGCGCGTGTAGGCGTAGCCGCGGAAGTCGACGGTGCGCGCAGTGGGCGCGGCGACGTAGGTCAGTGGCTCGGATCGACCACCCAGCGATGCGGCCGCGATATCGGCCTGTTTCGCCGCTGCCTGCCAGGAAGCGCCCTCGCGCGCGACATGCTCCAGCACCGACACCACCGTGTTGCGGGTGACGCGCACGCGCACCGGGTACGCCTTCCACGAATGCGTTTCCACCAGCATGGCGATGCGGTTGCGCAGCAGGTAGTAGCCATGCGAGAAGCGTGGCGGCGGCACGCTGTCCTCGAAACCCGATGTCGGATCATCGTTCACGACGAACGAAGGGTAGTAGGGCAGGGGCAACGATCCCTGTTTCGCCAGGTCATCGATCACCCCGGTGCGCAGCGCCAGGCCAGCCTTGCGCAGGCCGGCGTCGCCGGCATGCACGGGCTCGACCTGGATCGAGATGTCGTGCTCGAACTGCGCGCCGTTGGTGGCGTGCAGGTCCACGGTCACCAGCGGATCCCAGCGCTGCACCAGGTGCAGCATCGCCTGCATCTCGGGCGTGTCGGCCTTCAGGTAGTCGCGGTTGAGGTTGTAGTTCTGCGCGGTGGTGCGCCAGCCCATTTCCTTCGGGCCGCGCTGGTTGGGGCGGTTCCAAGCGCCGAAGCGTTCGTGGCCGTCCACGTTGAACACCGGCACGAATACCCACACAAGCTTGTCCAGCGCACCCGTGGCGGCGTTGCCCTCCAGCACCTCGCGCAGGGCGAGAAAGCCCGCGTCCTTGCCATCGATCTCGCCGGCGTGGATGCCGCCCTGGACCAGCACCACCGGCAGCCCGCGCCGCTGTGCCTGTTCCGGCGTCAGCGCGCCGCTGGTGGAGGCGACCAGCGCCTTCATCGGGCGTCCTTCCGGGGTGGTGCCGAAGGTGGTGCAGCGGACCGCCTTCGGATAGCGGCGCGCGAAGGCATCGCACAGCGTGGTGACTTCTTCGTAACGCCCGGTCTCGATGAAGCCGGAGCGTTCGGCCACCGTCGTCAGCGGAGTCTGGGCGTTCGCAAGGGGTGCCAGGGCCAGCAGCAGGGTGGCGAAGAGCGGTCGCAGCATCGGGAATTCCTGAACAGGGCAGGGGCGCATGATGCCGCGCAATCGCGGTCAGTCCCAGTCCCTGATCGCCTCACGGTGACGGCGCGGCGGTTCGACCGTGTGCGGGGGGATACGGTAACCTTCCGGGACTTTTTCACCGGAAGATCGGATGAGCACGACCGCTGAAGCCAGCCAGGGCCGCATGCCCCGCCAGATTCCCTACATCATCGGCAACGAGGCCTGCGAGCGTTTCAGCTTCTACGGGATGCGCAACATCCTGGTGGAATTCCTCGTCGGCAGCATCATCCTGGCGTATCTGCCGGTCATCGACCGCGAGGGGCACGCGAAGGACATCTTCCACAGCTTCGTCATTGGCGTGTACTTCTTCCCGTTGCTGGGCGGTTGGCTGTCGGACCGCTATTTCGGCAAGTACAACACCGTCCTCTGGTTCTCGCTGATTTACTGTGCCGGCCATGCATGCTTGGCGCTATTCGAGGAAAGTCGCACAGGCTTCTTTGCCGGTCTGTTTTTGATCGCCTTGGGGTCGGGCGGCATCAAGCCGCTTGTGGTCTCGTTCTGTGGAGACCAGTTTGACCAGAGCAACAAGGACAAGGCCAAGATTGTCTTCGATGCGTTCTACTGGATCATCAATTTCGGCTCTTTCTTCGCGTCGCTGCTGGCCCCGTTCCTGTTGCACCGTTATGGCCCGGCTGTGGCCTTTGGCATCCCCGGCGTGTTGATGTTCATCGCGACGGTCATCTTCTGGCTGGGCCGGAACAAGTATGTGCACGTGCCGCCCTCTGGTGCCGACCCGCATGCCTTTCTGAAGGTCGTGACGACGGCGCTTAAGGCTCAGCGTCCAGGCGAAGGGCGCTGGGGGTTGTATGTCGCGCTCCTGGGCTTGCTGGGCGCGGTGGCATTGCTGCTGTTGTGGGCGCTTTCCTGGATATCAGCGGCCCCTTCATGGTGGCCTGATTTCGGCTTTGTCATCTCGGCCTGTCTGGCATTGGGGTTGGTGATTGCATTGGGCGGCTTGGGTGCCGCGATGCAGCTTGAGCGTGCGCGCAGCCTGCATCCGGATACTGCGGTTGACGGCGTGCGCGCCGTCTTGCGCATCCTTATCGTGTTTGCGCTGGTTACGCCGTTCTGGTCTCTGTTTGATCAGAAAGCGTCGACCTGGATTATCCAGGGACGAGAGATGGTGATGCCCACCTTCTCTTGGCTGCCGCAGAAGGTAGGCGATATGCTTCGCGAGTGGTTTGTGTCGCCTTCGCAAATGCAGGCGCTGAATCCACTGCTGGTGATGATGTTGATCCCATTCAACAACTTGGTGCTGTATCCAGCGCTGAGAAAGTTGGGATTCAACGTTACGGCATTGAAGCGTATGGGGTGGGGTATCGCCTTCTCCGGTGTGGCTTGGATCGCCGCGGGTGTGCTGCAATTGTGGATCGATGGTGGCGACCCCGTGGCGCTGGCTTGGCAGTCGCTGCCTTATCTGCTGCTGACCTTTGGTGAAGTACTGGTGTCAGCAACCGCACTTGAGTTCGCTTACAGCCAAGCCCCGCACGCGATGAAGGGTGTGATCATGGCGTTCTGGTACCTGACCAGTACCTTTGGCAGTCTGTGGGTGTTGCTGACAAATTTTGGCGTGCGAAACGAAGCGGTGCTTGGTCGTATCGCCAGTACGGGGCTCAGCGAGAACGCGTTCCTGATGTTCTTCTTCGCCGGCTTTGCCTTCGTCGCGGCGCTCGCATTCGCGTTGTACGCACGCACGTACCCGATGCAGGACAACTACCGCACGGCGGCCTGAGGACGAAGGATGGAAGCTCCCATCACCCTGCTGCTGATCGCGGTCACCTGCGTGGTCAGCCTGATCGCCTTGCGCACGCCTTCGCTGCTGATGCGGCTGATCCTGTGGCCGCCGGCGATCGACCGCCATCGCCAGTACGACCGGCTGGTCGCTTACGGTTTCATCCATGCCGACATCTGGCACCTGTTCTTCAACATGTTCACGCTGTTCTTCTTCGGTCGCCAGATCGAAGCCTGGATGGCGGCGCAGCACGGGCCATGGGTGTTCCCGCTGTTCTACTTCTCGGCGCTGGTGGTGTCGATCCTGCCGACCTATCTGAAGCACCAGAAAGACCCCAACTACCGCAGCCTGGGCGCATCCGGCGCGGTGTCGGCGGTGCTGTTCGCCTTCATCATGCTGGCGCCCTGGGCCACGATCGGCGTGTTCTTCATCCCGATGCCGGCCATCGTGTTCGCCGTCTTGTACATCGCCTACAGCATCTGGATGGACAAGCGCGGGGGCGACAACATCAACCACGGCGCCCATCTGGCCGGTGCGGCCTATGGCGTGCTGTTCCTGGTGGTGATGGACACGGGTGTGGTGGGCCACTTCCTGCAGGAACTCTCGCGTCCCAGCTTCGGTTAAGCCGCCATTGCGGCTTTGCTCACCTGCATTGAAGGTGGGCCGTGCTATCCCGGTGCCGTGTCCCACCCGTGGAGAAACGCATGGCGACCCGGAAGACAGCAGCCAGCAAGACCGTCGGCAAGACGGCCAGGAAAACGGCAGCCGGTAAAACGGCAACACGCAAGGCAGTGAAGAAGGTGGCGACGAAGAAGGTCGCCGCGAAGAAAACCACCGCGAAGAAAGGGGCACCCGCAAAAGCCGCCGCCAGGAAAGTCGCCCGCAAGACCGGTGCGGCACGCAAGACAATCCGCAAGGCGGCGAAGAAAACGGCGACGCGCACGGTCGCCAAGCAGGCCACACGCAAGGTCGCCGCGAAGAAGACGGCGAAGACCGCCACCAAGAAGGTCGCACGCAAGGCAGTAAAGAAGCCGGCACCTCAGCGTCCGGCCAAACGCGTGACGACGAAGACGGCCACCACGGCGGGGCAAGTCCCCGCAGCCAAGGCTGCGGCGAAGAAGGTCGCGCGCAAGCGCGCACCGAGGAAGATCACACCCGCCCAGGCGTTGGCCAACGCACGCAGCCTGCTCGAACAGAAGCTTGAACATGATCGCCACCCGGCACCATGGCAGCATCTGGATCAGGAGACTCACGGCGCCACGCCGGAAGCGGGCTTCGCCTCCGCCGAAGCCGCCGGCAAGGCGCACGAGCTGCACGCGGCAGAAAGCCGGATGAAGGCCATCCAGGGCAGCGCCGGCACGCAGGATCGGCGCAACCAGGGCAAGCGCGACCATCGCGGCGAGTAGCGCCACGTTGGTGTCGAGGAAGAAGGGATGGTCGTTCTGCCTGCATCGTCGATGCAGCTGGGACGGGACTCCGGCGCGGCAGTCACACCCGAAGGTGGACCCCTGCGCCGCGCCGGAGCACCCGGTGGAAGACGTGCGGTATCAGTCCATCAACGAGTGCACGGCGTGCACGCCGGCGTTCTCGCTGCCGGAATAGGTCGACATCAGGCGCTCGTACACCGCGTTGTTGAGTTTCTCGAACTCCCACGCATCGGTGTGGCCGGTGACGGTCAGCTGGTAAAGGCCCTCCAGCAGGGTGAAGTCGCTGGCGTTGGAGACATCGGGCAGTGCGTCGATCAGGCTCATGGCGGAACTCCGAGATGCAGGTCTTTGTGCCATGTCACGCAGCAATCGTGCCAACTATGGAAGTGCGATATCGGTCACGCTCCTGCAGCCGTCCTTTTCTTTCACAAGCATGAATGTGACGCGCTGCGTCCAGTTGTGCCACAGGGCCAGCCGGGCATTGGGTCACACTGTAGGGGTGTCCCCTACCACGGAGCTGCCATGACCGCCGACCCGCCCACGCCCGACCTCCATCACGACCCGGACGCCCACCGCTTCTCCCTCCGGCTGGACGGCCACGAGGCCGAGCTCCTGTACTCGCTACGGAGCGGGCGCATGGTCATCGACCATACCGGCGTGCCCGAGGCGATCGGGGGCCGCGGTATCGCCGCCACGCTGGTCAAGGCGGCGCTGGACCACGCGCGCCGCCAGGGCTGGCGCGTGGTGCCGGCGTGCTCCTATTCGGCGGCGTACGTCCAGCGGCATCCCGAGTACGCCGATCTGGTCGACGCACGTTCGTGATGGAGGTGCCGGGTACGGCAGCCTAGAATGACGCCCCTCACACGCGGAAGGAGCCCGTACGTGTCATCCCCCCTCGATACCCGCAACCCGATCCGTCGCATCGGCGTCGTCCTGATGGCGACGCTGGCGCTGTCCGCCTGCCAGCGCGAGTCCACCCCGCCGCCGACCGCCGCCGAGCCGCAGGTGCCCGCGGCCGCGCCCGCAGAAGCGCCGGTGGCGCCGCCCGAGCTGAAGGATGTCATCGAGTCCACCGACCGCTATGTCGTGGGCATCAGCTATCCGGCGACGGTCAACCGCCATCCCGGCCTGGCGCGGACACTGGCGGCCTATACCGACGCTCAGCGCGCCGAGCTGATGGAGGCCGTCGAGGCGTTCGGCAACGACAAGCCGTCGGCCCCCTACGAATTGTCGCTGGCCTTCGAGCAGGTGGTGGATACGCCGAACATCGTGGCGGTGGCGGCCGATGGCAGCCGCTACACCGGCGGCGCGCATGGCCAGCCGCTCATCGCGCGCTTCGTCTGGTTGCCGAAGCAGGACGCCCGCCTGACCGCCGCCGCCCTGGTCCCGGACGCGAAAGGCTGGCAGGCCATCAGCGACTACGTGCGCGAACAGCTGCATACCGCCGTGGTGACCCGCGCGGACGAGGACGAGCTGGCGCCGACTGACCGCGCGGCGCTGATCAAGAGCACCTTCCGGATGATCGACGAAGGCACCGAGCCGGACGCCGCCAACTTCAGCGAGTTCATCCCGGTGCTCGACGCCGCAGGCCGCATTACCGCGTTGCGCTTCGTGTTCCCGCCCTACCAGGTGGGTCCGTATGCCGATGGCACGCAGACGGTCGACGTGTCATCGGCGCTGCTGCTGCCGCACGTCGCCCCGGCGTACGCGGAGCTGTTCGCCCGCTGACCGCCATGCCGCATGCCCGCTTCGAGCGCAGGATTGCAGCCCTGTTGGCCGAAGCGGATGTGCGGGTCGATGGCGAACGGCCTTGGGACCTCAAGGTCCACGATCCGCGCTTCCACGCACGCGTGCTGGGGCAGGGCTCGCTGGGCCTGGGCGAAAGCTACATGGACGGGTGGTGGGACGCCGCCTCGCTCGACGGCCTGCTGTACCGCCTGCTGGCGGCGCGCCTGGACGAACGGGTGCCGCGCGCCGGTGAGATCTTCGATGCACTGCGGGCGCGCCTGACCAACCTCCAGTCCCCGCGTCGCAGTGGCGAAGTGGGGCGACGCCACTACGATCTCGGCAACGATCTCTACGCCGCCATGCTGGGCCGTCGCCTGGTCTACAGCTGCGGCTACTGGCGCCATGCCGACACCCTCGACGCCGCGCAGGAAGCCAAGCTCGACCTGGTCTGCCGCAAGCTCCGTTTGCGGCCCGGCATGCGGGTGCTCGACGTGGGCTGCGGATGGGGCGAAGCGCTGAAGTTCGCGGCCGAGCGGTATGGCGTGGAAGGTGTCGGCGTCACCATCTCGGGCGAGCAGGCCGAGTACGCGCGCCGGTTGTGCGCCGGACTGCCGGTGGAGATCCGCCTGCAGGACTACCGCGCGCTGGACGAGCCGTTCGATGCGGTGTTTTCGCTCGGCATGTTCGAGCACGTAGGCGTGAAGAACTATGCCGCGTACTTCGACGTGGTGCGGCGTTGCCTGCCCGCCGACGGCCTGTTCCTGCTGCACACCATCGGTAGCAGCCGCTCGGTGGACCGCACCGACCCGTGGATCGCGCGCTACATCTTCCCCAACTCCATGCTGCCCTCGGCGGCACAGATCACGCACGCGGCCGAGGGCCGGTTCGTGCTGGAGGACTGGCACAACTTCGGCGCCGACTACGACCTGACGCTGCAGGCATGGCGCGACAATATCGAGTCCGCGTGGGAAGCGCTCGATCCACGCTACGACCAGCGCTTCCGCCGGATGTGGCGGTTCTACCTGGCGGCGTCGATGGCCACCTTCCGCAGCCGGCGTTCGCACCTGTGGCAACTGGTGCTGTCGCCGCGCGGCGTGCCGGGCGGCTACGTCGCACCACGCTGAGCGGGCACGCAAACGAAAAGAGCAGGCCGCAGCCTGCTCTTTGTCGATCCATCGATGTCGCGTCAGGCCGACGGTGCGGAAGGCAGTTCGCGCGCGTTGAAGATGCGCTCGATCACCTCGGCCAGTTCGTCCTCGGAGAACGGCTTGGTCAGGTAGGCCTTGGCGCCCTGGCGCAGACCCCACATACGGTCGGTGTCCTGGTCCTTGGTGGTCACCAGGATGACCGGGATGTGCTTGGTGGTGGCCTCGCGGCTCAGCGTGCGGGTGGCCTGGAACCCGTTGAGGTTCGGCATCACCACATCCATCAGCACCATGTCGGGCAGTTCGCGCTTGGCGACTTCCACGCCCGCTGCGCCGTCCTCGGCGGTGATGGATTCGTGCCCCAGTTTCTCGACGATGCGCTGGATGCCCAGCAGCTGCGATGGCGAATCGTCGACGATCAGAATCTTTGCCATGGATATCCCCAGTGTTCCCCGCCGTCGATTTTAGACCTTGTCGGTGACAACACAATGGGCTGGGAGGCCAACGGACGACGCCCGTCGCGCCGCCTGTGCCGTTCATCCCATTCGCACCAGCGTGCGTCCGAACGAACGCCCGTCCAGCATGGTGCGGAACACCTCCGGCAGGCCTTCCAGCGTGGTTTCCCGCGTGCAGATCGTGTCCAGGTGGCGCGGTTTCCAGTCGCTGGCCAGGTGCTGCCAGACCTGTTCGCGGATATCGCGCGCGGTGCCGGCGGAGGCAACGCCGAGCAGGGACACGCCCCGAATTATGAAGGGCATCACAGTTATGGGCAGGTCGGCGCTGGCGGCGAGGCCGGCGCTGGCGACGTTGCCGTAGGGCACGGTCTGCGCCAGCAGGCTGGCCAGCATCGGCCCGCCGACATTGTCCAGGCCGCCACCGAAGCGCGCGGACTCCATCGGCCGCGAGGTCGCCAGCGCGTCGCGGCCCAGGACTTCACTGGCGCCGATGGATTTCAGGTAGTCCGTGTTTTCGGGCTTGCCGCTGATGGCATGCACCGCGAAGCCGGCCTTGCTGAAGATGTCGACGGCCAGCGAGCCCACGCCACCGGTCGCGCCGGTGACGGCGAGCGGGCCGAGATCGGGCGTCTGCCGGTTGTCGCGCATGCGGTAGAGCGCCAACGCAGCGGTGAAACCGGCGGTGCCCAGGATCATGCTCTCGCGCAGGCTGAGTCCGGCGGGCAGGGGAACGACCCACTTCGCATCGAGTCGCGCGTACTCGGCATAGCCGCCATCGCGTGTTTCGCTGAGGCCCGAGCCGGTCACCAGCACCGCATCGCCTTCCTTGAACGCCGGATCCGTCGAGGCCACCACATGGCCCGCCACGTCGATGCCACCCACCAGCGGGAATCGCCGCAGGATCTTGCCTTCGCCGGTGCCGGCGAGCGCGTCCTTGTAGTTGACCGACGAGTACGCGGTCTTGATGACGACCTCGCCGGGATTCAGGGCATCCAGCGCGATGGCCTCGATGCCGCCGCGATAACCGGCGTCGTCGCTGTGGATGCGGAAGGCGTTGAAGGGGGTGGAAGGCAGGGTCATGGTCTATGCACCTCTTTCATTCAAAGAATGTCGGGATAGAGATCCCGCCAAGTAGAGTTTGTGGCTTCAACGAGCTGAATCTTCCAGAGGCGTTTCCATGCCTTGATGGACCTCTCGCGCAGGATCGCAGATTCCATCTGCTCATGGACTTCATACCAGACCAAAGTATGGACGCCGTAGCGTTGAGTGAAGCCGTCGGCTTGATCGTGCTTGTGCTGCCAGATGCGTCCTGGAAGATCGGACGTTACGCCGATATAGAGCGTGCCGCGAGGTTGGCTGCACAGAATGTAGACACAGGGAATCCGCTCCCTAGGCATGCAGGCTCTCCTTTGCCAGTCAGCGCAAGCGAGGAGACTATAAACCTACCTCATCGTTCCCGGACAAGCAGCAATCCGCCGGTAGCGTGTTTGGTGAAGGCAGCCTTGAGAGCAAGATGGGTCCCAGCGTTCGCTGGGACGACGACAGTTCATCCATCGCACGGAAACCCTCCACCGTCATTCCAGCGAACGCTGGAATCCATTGCCTGTGGTCGCCGCCTGGCTGTCAGCAAGCGCAAGATGGGTCCCAGCGTTCGCTGGGACGACGGCAGTTCGTCCATCGCGCGGAAACCCTCCGCCGTCATTCCAGCGAACGCTGGAATCCATTGCCTGTGGTCGCCGCTTGGCTGCCAGCAAGAGCAAGATGGGTCCCAGCGTTCGCTGGGACGACGGCAGCTCTTCCATCGCACGGAAACCCTTCACCGTCATTCCAGCGAAAGCCGGAATCCATCGCCTGTGGTCGCCGCCTGGCTGCCAGCAAGAGCAAGATGGGTCCAAGCGTGACCAGACGTACGTCTGTTGAAAGCCGCTGGGACGACGACAATTCGTCCATCGCACGAAAACCCTCCGCCGTCATTCCAGCGAACGCTGGAATCCATTGCCTTTGGTCGCCGCCTGGCTGCCAGCAAGAGCAAGATGGGTCCCAGCCTTCGCTGGGACGATGGACGGCTCACCGCAACGACTTTCGCCGTTTCTCATCCATCCACTTGTCCGCCTGCGCAGGCGTGTAGGCGCGCATCCACGCGACCATCGCATCGAGGTCGTCGCCGTGCCACAGGTCGGCGCGTTGTTCCGGGTGCAGGAAGCGCTCCTCGACCATGCGGTCGATCATGCCCATCAGCGGGGTGTAGAACCCTTCGACGTCGAGGAAGGCGCAGGGCTTGTCGCCGATGCCGAGCTGGCGCCAGGTCAGCATCTCGAACATCTCGTCCAGCGTGCCGAAGCCGCCGGGCAGGGCGACGAAACCGTCGGAGAGGTCGAACATGCGCTTCTTGCGCTCGTGCATGTTGGCGACGACTTCCAGCGTGGTCACGCCCTTGTGCGCAACTTCCCAGTTGACCAGTTGTTCGGGAATGACGCCGACCACCTCACCGCCGGCGGCGAGCACGGCATCGGCGACGGTCCCCATCAGGCCGACGTTGCCGCCACCGTAGACCAGTCGCATGCCTTCCTTGGCGATGCGGTCGCCCAGGGCGATCGCGCGTTCGGTGTAGGCGGGCTTGTTGCCGGCGTTGGAGCCGCAGTAGACGCAGAGGGATTTCATGAGGCCGGGATTCGGGAGTGGGGAATGGGATTCGTGGAGTCAAAAGCGAAACGCCGGACGGATGTCCGGCGCTCCTGGATCATGGACCCGGGAGGGGGCGGGAATCTGCTGTCGCGAATCCCCATTCCCGAACCCCCGGCCAACTCAGTTGGCCTTGTGGATCGCGCGCTTGTGCACGGCCATCGCGGCATCGTGTACCGCTTCCGACAGCGACGGGTGCGCGTGGCAGATGCGGGCCAGATCGTCTGCGGAACCCTTGAACTCCATGGTGAGCACGCCTTCGTGCACCAGTTCGGACACGTTGGCGCCGACCAGATGCATGCCCAGCACGCGATCGGTTTCGGCGTCCGCGATGACCTTCACGAAGCCGCTGGGCTCCGCCATCGCCACGGCGCGGCCCACGGCGGCAAACGGGAAGGAGCCGGCCTTGTAGGCCACGCCCTCGGCCTTGAGCTGCTGCTCGGTCTTGCCGACCCAGGCGATCTCGGGCGAGGTGTAGATGACCCACGGGATGGTGTCGAAGTTGACATGCCCGGGCAGGCCGGCGATCAGCTCGGCGACCGCGATGCCTTCCTCGAAGCCCTTGTGCGCCAGCATCGGCCCGCGCACGCAGTCGCCGATGGCCCAGACGCCATCGACGCCGGTATGGCAGTGCGCGTCCACTTCCACCTGGCCGCGTTCGTTGAGCCTGACCCCCGTGCCCTCGGCCAGCAAGCCCTTGCTCGCGGCGCGGCGGCCCACGGCGACCAGCAACTTGTCGACGGTCAGCGTCTTCTCGCCTTCGGCGTCGCTGTAGGTGACCACGACTTCCTTCTTCTTGCCCTTGCCGGTGACGTCGGTCTTCGACACCTTGGCGCCAAGGCGGATCTCGAGGCCCTGCTTCTTGAACTCGCGGGCGGCGACCTTCGACACTTCGCTGTCGGCGACGGCTAGGAAATCGGGCAGGGCTTCGAGAATGGTGACCTCGGCGCCAAGGCGCTTCCACACGCTGCCCAGCTCCAGCCCGATCACGCCTGCGCCGATCACGGCCAGGCGCTTCGGCACTTCGGTGAAATCCAATGCGCCAACGTTGTCGACGATGGTGTCGCCATCGAACTTGGCAAAGGGCAGTTCGATGGAATCCGAACCGGCGGCGATGATGATGTTGGTGCCCTTGAGCTCGACCTCGCTGCCGTCGTGCTGCTTCACCTTGACGAGGTTGCCCGGCTGCAACTGGCCGAAGCCGTAGTACGCCGTCACCTTGTTGGCCTTGAACAGTTGCGCGATGCCGCCGGTGAACTGCTTCACGATGGCGTCCTTGCGGCCGACCATGGTGCCGACATCGATCTTCGCGTCCTTGACGCTGATGCCGTGCTGTTCGAACTGGTGGGTCAGGTTGTGGTACTGGTGCGAGGAATCCAGCAGCGCCTTGGACGGGATGCAACCGACGCGCAGGCAGGTGCCGCCCAGCGCGGGCTTGCCGTCCTTGCCCAGCGCGGCGTCGATGCAGGCGACCTTCATGCCCAGCTGCGCGGCACGGATGGCGGCGTGGTAGCCGGCCGGGCCTGCACCGATGACGACGACGTCGAATTGTTGTTGTTCGCTCATTGGCTTTCGCTCACACGGGAATCGGGAATGGGAAATCGGGAATGGGAAGAAGCGGAGATCCGGGAATGGGTATGGCTTTCGACCATTCCCGTCTCTCTATTCCCGATTCCCGTGCTGCTCGGCATTACATGCCGAGCAGCATCCGGTGCGGGTTTTCCAGCTGGTTCTTGATGTCGACCAGGAACAGCACCGCGTCCTTGCCGTCGATGATGCGGTGGTCGTAGGACAGCGCGATGTACATCATCGGGGCAGCGATCACCTGGCCGTTCTCGACGATGGCGCGGTCCTTGATGGCGTGCATGCCCAGGATGGCGCTCTGCGGCGGGTTGACGATCGGGGTGGACATCAGCGAGCCGAAGGTGCCGCCGTTGGTGATGGTGAAGGTGCCGCCCTGCAGGTCTTCCAGTCCCAGCTTGCCGTCGCGCGCTTTCTTGGCGTACTCGGCGATGCCCTTTTCGATGTCGCCGAAGCCCATGCGCTCGACATTGCGCAGCACCGGCGTGACCAGGCCCTTCTCGGTGGAGACGGCGATCGAGATGTCGGCGTAGCCGTGGTAGATGATGTCGTTGCCGTCGACCGAGGCGTTGACGATTGGGTGGCGCTGCAGCGCGTTGGCGGCGGCCTTGGCGAAGAAGCTCATGAAGCCCAGCTTGATGCCGTTGGCCTTCACGAAGTCGTCCTGCAGTTCCTTGCGCATCTCCATGACCTTGGCCAGGTTGACTTCGTTGAACGAGGTCAGCATGGCGATGGAGTTCTTCGACTGCATCAGGCGCTCGGCGATGCGCGTGCGGATGCGGGTCATCGGCACGCGCTCTTCCGGACGCGCGCCACCGGACACGCCGGCGGTTTTGCCGCTGGCGTAGTTGACCAGGTCTTCCTTGGTCACCGCGCCACGACGGCCGGTGCCTTCCACGCCGGCCGGGTCGATGCCCTGGGTGATGGCGGTGAAGCGCGCGCCCGGCGGCAGCGCGTCGGCGCCGGCCGGTGCCGGCTTGGTGCTGGACGGCGCAGCGGCATCGGCCTTGGCGGCGGCGGCCTTCGGCTGCACTTCCTCGGCGCCTGCGGCCGGCTTCTTCTCTTCGGTGGCGGGCGCAGCAGCGGCCACGGCGCCTTCCTCGATGATCGCCAGCAGCTGCTGGCTGGTCACCGTGTCGCCTTCCTTGAACTTGATTTCCTTCAGCACGCCGTCGACGGGCGAGGGCACTTCCAGCACGACCTTGTCGGTTTCCAGGTCCATCAGGTTCTCGTCGCGCTTGACCGCGTCGCCGACCTTCTTGTGCCAGGCGGCGATGGTGGCATCGGAGACGGACTCGGGCAGAACCGGAACTTTGACTTCAGTGGCCATGGGATGGGACGTCCTGGTGATGTTGTTCTAAAGAATGGGGGCTTATTCGGCGACGTTGTCGTTGCCGAGCTTGTTGACCAGTGCGTCGGCGACCAGCTTGAGCTGTTCCTCGACGTGCTCGGCGAAATGGCCGGCGGCGGGCGAGGGCGAACGCGCGCGACCCGCGTAGTGCAGGGTCTGCTTGTCGGCCAGACAGGCCTGCAGGTGGTGCTTGATCTGGTACCACGCACCCTGGTTCTGCGGCTCTTCCTGGCACCAGACCACCTCGGTGGCCTTGCCGTAGCGCTTGAGTTCGGCGGCCAGCTGCGCGCGCGGGAACGGGTACAGCTGCTCCACGCGCACCAGCGCCACGTCGTCCTGGCCGCGCTTCTGCGCGTCTTCCAGCAGGTCGTAGTAGACCTTGCCGGAACACACGACCACGCGCTTGACCTTCTTGGCGTCGGCGACGGCGT
Source organism: Pseudoxanthomonas sp. LH2527 (assembly GCF_022539275.1). Taxonomy (NCBI): domain Bacteria; kingdom Pseudomonadati; phylum Pseudomonadota; class Gammaproteobacteria; order Lysobacterales; family Lysobacteraceae; genus Pseudoxanthomonas; species Pseudoxanthomonas sp. LH2527. The sequence goes on from NZ_JAKZBW010000001.1 coordinate 28,551, forward strand.
CGGGGATCAGGTGCTGGAACTCGCCGTTGGCCAGTTCGTCCAGCGTGGACACGGCCAGCTTGTGGCGCAGCAACGACTTCGGCGTCATCACCACCAGCGGCTTGCGGGTGGTCATGCGCATCTGCCGGCGCAGCATGTGGTAGCACTGGGCGGGCGTGGTGGGCACGCAGACCAGCATGTTCTCCACCGCGCACAGCTGCAGGAAGCGCTCCAGGCGCGCGGAGCTGTGCTCCGGTCCCTGGCCTTCGTAGCCGTGCGGCAGCAGCAGGGTCAGGCCGCTGATGCGGCCCCACTTGGCTTCGCCGGCGGCGATGAACTGGTCGATCACCACCTGCGCGCCGTTGGCGAAGTCGCCGAACTGCGCTTCCCAGATGCACAGGGTGTTGGGGTCGGTGGTGGAGAAGCCGTACTCGAACGCCATCACCGCTTCCTCGCTGAGCAGCGAGTCGATGATGGTGGCCTGCTCCGGCTGTTCCACCAGCTGCCGTAGCGGCAGGTAGTAGCTGTCGGTCTTCTGGTCGTGGAGGATCGCGTGGCGGTGGAAGAACGTGCCGCGGCCGGCGTCCTGGCCGACCAGGCGCAGTCCGTTGCCTTCGGCCAGCAGGGTGGCGTAGGCGAGGTTCTCGGCGAAGCCCCAGTCGGCCGGCTGTTCGCCCGCGGCCATCCTCACGCGGTCTTCGTAGATCTTCGCCACGCGCGGGTGCAGCGCCACGCCGGCCGGGATGGTGGTGATGATCTTGGCCAGCGAGTCGAGCGACTTGCGCTTGACCTTGGTGTCGACCGGATCGCTCAGCTTGCCGGACAGGTACTTGGACCAGTCGATCGCCAGTTCGTCGTCCTTCTGCTTGGCGAGTTCGGTGGTGTATTCGCCCGAGTCCAGCTTGTTGCGGTAGGCATCGGCCAGCGCCTTGCCGCCCTCGGCGGGGATCACGCCGGCGGCTTCCAGCGTGGCGGCGTACATCTCGCGCGTGGTCGCGTGCTTGCGGATGGTCTGGTACATCACCGGCTGCGTCGCGGCAGGCTCGTCGGCTTCGTTGTGACCGTGGCGGCGGTAGCACACCAGGTCGATCACCACGTCCTTCTTGAACTGCTGGCGGAAGTCGTAGGCCATCTTCGCCACGAACACCACCGCCTCCGGATCGTCGCCGTTCACATGGAACACCGGCGCGCCGACCATCTTGGCCACGTCTGTGCAGTACATCGTGGAGCGGGCGTCTTCCTTGTTGCTGGTGGTGAAGCCGATCTGGTTGTTGATGACGATGTGCAGCGTGCCGCCGACGGCGAAGCCGCGCGCCTGCGACATCTGGAACAGCTCCATCACCACGCCCTGGCCGGCGAACGCCGCATCGCCATGCATGATGATCGGCAGCACCGTCTGGCGCGCCGCGTCGGTGCGGCGCTCCTGGCGCGACCGCACGCTGCCGGCCACGACCGGGTCGACGATTTCCAGGTGCGAGGGATTGAACGCCAGCGCCAGGTGGACCGGGCCGCCCGGGGTGGCGATGTCGGCGGAGAAGCCCATGTGGTACTTCACGTCGCCGGCATGGGCCAGGCTGTTGTCGTGCTCGAACTTGCCCTCGAACTCGTCGAACAGCTTGCGCGGGCTCTTGCCCAGGGTGTTGACCAGCACGTTGAGGCGGCCGCGATGGGCCATGCCCACCACGATGTCCTTGACCCCGCCTTCGCCGGCGCTGCGGATCATGGTGTCGAGCAGCGGGATCAGCGCGTCGCCGCCTTCCAGCGAGAAGCGCTTCTGGCCCACGTACTTGGTGTGCAGGTAGCGCTCCAGGCCCTCTGCCGCGGTCAGCCGCTCCAGGGTGCGGCGCTTGGCGTCGTCCGACAGGCCGAACTGGCCACCGGCCGTCTCCAGCCGCTGGTACAGCCACTGGCGCTGGTCGACTTCCGGGATATGCATGAACTCGACCCCGATGGGGCCGGTGTAGGCCGCCTTCAGGCGGGCCAGCAGGTCGCGCAGCTTCATGCGCGAATTGCCGCCGACGTTGCCGGTGCTGAACTCGCTGTCGAGATCGCGCTCGGACAGGTTGTGGAAGGCCAGGTCCAGGTCGGGCGGGTTGACCGGCGGGGTCAGGCCCAGTGGGTCGAGCCGGGCACCCAGGTGGCCACGCGACCGGTAGGCGGTGATCAGGCGGCCCACGTTGCGCTCGCGCTCGTCGCCGCCGGCGGCCACGACATGGCCGTTGTTGGCGGCCTGGCGGGCGGCGTCGGTGATCTGCTGGATGACCACCGAATGCGGCACGTCGCCGGCCTCGCGGCCCTTGAAGCCATCGAAGTAGGCCTTCCATTTGGGGCCCACGCTTTCCGGAGAAACGAGGTACTGCTCGTACAGGTCTTCAACGTAGGAGGCGTTGCCTCCGTTGAGCTGCGAGGATTGCGCGAACTGCTTCAGGAGGTTGTCCACGATGGCGATGGCGTGCAGTGGGGTAGTCGAGGGGCGCTTGCGTCCGTACTGCGCGATACCGCACTGACAGGGACGAAAACCGGGAAATTATACCCCCATGCCGGGAACGGGGCGTAACCGGATTGGACTAAAGACGCAGATCACGGGCCGCTGATGGCCCTCGGGACAAGGCCGCCCGCATGACGCTAGAGGCCCAGTGCCCGGTACTCGGTGACGGGGCGCGAACGCTCCCACATCTGCATGAACTCGTCCCGCAGCTGGCGGGCGCGACCGGCGTGCGCCAGGCCCGCTTCGCCATCGAAGCGATGGCCGAGCGGGCGGTGATAGTAGCCGTGGTCGTCGTTGGCGACGAACGCGGCGGTGTACGCCAGGTCCACCGGGTCTTGCACTTCGCGGAAGGCGAACACGCTGGGCAGGCGCTGGCCCAGGCCGATCAGCGGGGCCAGCGCCCGCTGCGGGGTACCGGCATCGTGCAGCAGCACGCTGACCTGCGCGCCACGCTGGCGGGTGGCGAAGCGGCGCAACGCCTCCACGACCACCGGCGCATCCCAGAGTCCCGGATCCAGCGCCCGGCTGTAGATCACCAGCGTGCGGCGTGCCTGGGTCACCACGGCCGTGGCGATGGCCACGGCTTCGGCGCGATGGACGATGCTGGCGGGGCCGGCCAGCTGCCTGCGCATGCCCTGGTGCTCGATGCCGGCCTCGAAGAAACGCTCTCCTTCCGGCACGAAGCCGTGGCGGGCGTAGAAGGTCTCGGCCGTGACCTGGGCGTGCAGCGAGACATCGGGCCACTGGCGACGCCGGGCCTCGTCCAGCAGGGCCACCAGCAGCGCGTCGCCGACGCCGTGGCCGCGCCAGGCCGACAGCACGGCCATGCGGCCGATCCGGTGCTCGGGCGTCAGGCGTGCGGTGCCGATCGGCGTCCCCGCTGCGTCGCGGGCCAGCACGTGATGACTGAGGGGATCGAGCGCATCGCGTTCCAGCGCGCGCGGCACCTGCTGTTCCTGCACGAACACCACGTCCCGGACCTGGTGCAGCGGCGCCGCGCCGGTGGCGTAGTCGACGGCTTCGATGCGGTAGTCCCGGCCTGTGCTCACGCGTCTTCTTCCCCGTCATCCTCCAGGGCCAGCTGGTAGTGACCCTGGGCCGCCAGTGCCATCACGGCATCGCGACCGGCCTCGCTGAGCGCGCCATAGGTGGCGCCGTCCAGGCTTTCCAGTGCCGCCAGCTGCTGGGCGTCCTTGACCGGCACTGCGTAATCCACGCCATTGCAGAACAGGGTCGCGCCCTTGCCGCGCCGGCGCCATGCGAAACGCGAGAACGGATGGCGAAGCAGGCGCGCGCCCTGCTGCAGGTCCCATTCCATCTCGATGCGCGAGGGCGCGTCCGGTGCCGGCATCACGTCGCCGGACGCGCGATAGGTGGTGATGAAGCGGCCGAACCAGTCGCCGACCAAGTCCGGGTCGTTCATGCGCAGCGCATTGAGCGCCTCGACCACGCGTTCCATCGCGCGGGCGTCGATCTCGTTGGGGTCCTGCGGCGCGGTCAGGTCTTCGTCGTGGTAGCGCTGGGCGTCGTCGGCCTCGGCGATCAGCGTATCCAGGTAATCGCCGATCAGTTCGGCCGACGACGGCGCGCGCATGCCGATCGAGAAGGTCAGGCAGGCGTTCTCCGCCACGCCGTGGTGCGGGACCAGCGGCGGCAGGTACAGCATGTCGCCCGGCGACAGCACCCATTCGTGCGTGGGATCGAACGTGCGCAGCAGCTTGATCGCCACGTCGTCCTGGAAGCCGAGGTCCGGCGCCGGCCTGCCCATCGCCACGCTGGCATCGATCATCCAGCGCCGCTCACCCTGCGCCTGCAGCAGGAACACGTCGTAGTGGTCCACGTGCGCGCCGACCGAGCCGCCGGTCGCGGCGAAGCTGATCATGATGTCGTCCACCCGCCAGCGCGGCAGGAAGCGGAACTGTTCGAGCAGTTGCCGCACGTCCGCGTCCCACTTGTCCACGTCCTGCACCAGCAGGGTCCAGTCGTGGTGCGGCAGGCCGGGGAAGTCCTCTTCCTGGAACGGACCGGTACGCACGTCCCACGCACCCGTCGCCCGGTCCAGGCTGATCAGGCGCGCCAGCACGCCTTCCTCGCAGGCCAGGCCGGCCAAGTCTTCCGGCTGCACCGGCGTTTCGAAATCAGGGAAGGCGTTGCGGATCAGCAGCGGCCGCTTGTGCCAGTAGTCGCGCAGGAAGCGCTCGGCCGGCATCCCCAGCGGCTGCGCGCGCGAGGCGTCCACCTCGAACGGCAGGTCCTTGGGCGGGCGGGCGGTCTTGTTCTTCATGGGCAGGCGGTCGCGACGGGGGAGGGAAAGCCAGCATCCACGGCCATGGCCGTGTCGTCATTGAGGCCGGTCAAGGCGAGGGCGGGGAGGCGACTTCGTCTGCCAGGCGTTTGTCCAGCCGCTGCGTGGCCCGTTCCGCATACGCGCGGCAGGCACCGGTATCGACCAGCGGCGCGTTGGCGCGTGCACCGATCCGCGCCCACAACTGGCTTGCGGACGGATGCGGGGTGACCAGGATGTCGCAGTCCAGCGCGGCCACGCGCGCCAGCGTGGCGCGGAACGCCGCGGTGTAACCCGGGTGCGCGGCGTCGTCGCTGTAGCGGTACACGTCGTCGGAGATCGCGGTCAGGCTGTCGGCGTAGACCATCTGGTGGCAGGCATCGCCTTCGCAGGACCGCCACGTCCAGCTGGTGCCGCCCGGCGTGTGGCCCGGCGTCGCGATGGCCTGCATGGCGAGCCCGCCCACCTTCACCACGCCGTCGTCGGCGAGCGTGATGACCTGCGCGACAGGGGCGATGGGTTCCGCCACCTCCATTTGCGGGTCACGGCGATCCGGCGTGCCGCGCTTCAGCGTATCCACGGCCGGTGCGCGGGCGTAGACGGGCGCGCCGGTGGCGCGTTGCAGTTCGGCCAGGCTGCCAGCGTGGTCATGGTGCTCGTGCGAGAACACGATGGCGCGCACGTCCTCCGGCTTGAAGCCGAGAGCGCGGATGTTCGCCAGGATCTGCGGACCGGCCTGCGGCGTGCCGGCATCGACCAGGATGTGGCCCTCGTCGGAGGTCACCAGCAGCGCACTGATGCCGCAGGTGCCGACGTACCAGGTGTTGCCGTACACCTTCAGCGGCGTGGCCGGGTCGTTCCAGCCGGCGTCATCGGCGCAGGCCTTGGCGATGGGCGTGTCGGCAGCGTGTGCGGCCGCCGGAAGCGCGAGGGCAATCAAAGCGGAGAGCAAGGTGGTGCGGAGCGTCATGTGGCGATCTCGTCGTAGCCGCGGTTGACGAACTGCAGCAGGCACCAGCCGTGGCCCCAAGGATCGGCCAGGCGGACGATGCGTCCCCAGTTCGTTTCGCGGATGTCGGTTTCCTGCGCAAGACCGGCCTGCAGGGCGCGGGCGAGGGCAGGTTCAAGGGAATCCACCACCACGTCCAGGTGCACGGGCGTCCAGTGGCGGGCGTAGTCGCGGGGCGCATCGGCGGTCGCGAGCGAACCGGAGGGGTTCTGCAGCAGGTAGATCGGCGCCTGCGCGCCGAGCAGTTCCACGCCGTCGTCGCCGAAGCGACGCGCGGCGGTCAGGCCGAAGGCCGTGGTGTACAGCGCTTCTGCAGCGGACAGGTCGGCAACGTCGATGTTGATCAGCAGGTGCATCGCCGTTCCCTCGCGTCGGCCGTTCAGATGTTCCGTGCGAGCCGCTCGGCGAGGCCGGTGTAGCCGCCGGGCGTCATCTCGCGCAGGCGCTGCTTGTCTTCGGCCGGCAGGTCCAGCGATTCGACGAAGGCGCGCATCGAGTCGGCGGTGATGCCCTGGCCGCGCGTGAGCGCCTTCAGCTGTTCGTACGGATTGGGCAGGCCATGGCGGCGCATCACCGTCTGCACGGCTTCGGCCAGCACTTCCCAGGCGGCGTCGAGGTCGGCATCCAGGCGCGCCGGGTTCACTTCCAGCTTGCCCAGGCCCTTGGCCAGCGAATCCAGCGCCACCTGCGTATGGCCGAACGCCGTGCCCAGCGCACGCAGCACGGTGGAATCGGTCAGGTCGCGCTGCCAGCGGCTGATAGGCAGCTTGGCGCTGAAGTGCTCGAACAGGGCATTGGCGATGCCGAAGTTGCCTTCCGCGTTCTCGAAGTCGATCGGGTTGACCTTGTGCGGCATCGTCGACGAGCCGACTTCGCCTTCCTTCAGGCGCTGCTTGAAATAGCCCAGCGAGATGTAGCCCCAGATGTCGCGGGCCAGGTCGATCAGGATGGTGTTGGCGCGGCGCGCGGCATCGCCGATCTCCGCCACGTTGTCGTGTGGCTCGATCTGGGTGGTGTACGGGTTGAACACCAGCCCCAGGCCTTCGACGAAACGCTGCGCGAACGCCGGCCAATCGACATCGGGGTAGCTGGCCACGTGCGCGTTGTAGTTGCCGACGGCGCCGTTGATCTTGCCGGTCAGTTCCACCGCGGCGATCTGTGCGCGCTGGCGCTCGATACGGGCCACCACGTTCGCGATCTCCTTGCCCAGCGTGGTCGGCGAGGCGGTCTGGCCGTGCGTGCGCGACAGCATCGGCTGCGCCGCCTGCGCGTGCGCCAGCGTGCGCAGCGTCGCGGCCACGCCGTCGAGCGTCGGCAGCAGCACCTCGCGGCGCGCCCGTTCCAGCATCAGGCCGTAGGACAGGTTGTTGATGTCCTCGCTGGTGCAGGCGAAATGGACGAACTCCAGCGCGGGCGCCAGTTCGGCGTCGTCCTTCAGCTGCTCCTTGATGAAGTACTCCACCGCCTTGACGTCGTGGTTGGTGGTGCGCTCGATCTCCTTAACACGCGCGGCGTGCGCGACGCTGAAGCCGTCGGCCAGGGCGCGCAGCTTGGCCGTGGCGGCGGCGGAGAACGCGGGCAGCTCGGTGATGCCCGGCTCGGCACCCAACGCCAGCAGCCACTCCACCTCCACCTTCACGCGGGCGCGGATCAGGCCGTACTCGGAGAAGATCGGGCGCAGCGCATCGACCTTGCCGGCGTAGCGGCCATCGAGCGGGGACAGGGCGAGCAGGGACGAATCCGACATGGGGAGGAGGGCGGCTGAAAGGGAGCGTTCCATTTTACCCCGGGAAGGCGGTGAACCGGCCTGGCGTATCCTGTGGCCCCCGCCAGCCGCCGGCATCCGCGCCGGTGCGCACGCCGTGAATCCCTCCAGGAGACGGTTGATGACCAGCAAGAAGACCGCCGCGGGCAAGCCCCGCGCCGCACGCACCCGCATCGAACACGACAGCATGGGCGAACTGCACGTGCCGGCCGATGCGCTGTGGGGTGCGCAGACGCAGCGGGCGGTGCAGAACTTTCCCATCTCCGGCCGGCCGATGCCGCGTGGCTTCATCCGCGCGCTGGGGCTGGTCAAGGGCGCCGCGGCCGAGGTCAATGCCGGGCTGGGCCTGTTGCCCAAGGGCATCGCCAAGGCCGTGCAGGACGCCGCACGGGCGGTGGCCTCGGGCGAATACGACGCGCATTTCCCCATCGACGTGTACCAGACCGGTTCCGGCACCTCGTCCAACATGAACGCCAACGAGGTGATCGCCACGCTGGCCACGCGTGCGGGCACCGCGGCGGTGCACCCCAACGACCACGTCAACCTCGGGCAGAGTTCCAACGATGCGATCCCGACCGCCCTGCGCGTGGCCGCGCAACTGGCGGTGCTGGAGGACCTGATGCCTGCGATCAAGCATCTGCGCCAAGTGATCGATGCGCGCGGCAAGGCGCTGGGCAAGGTGGTCAAGACCGGCCGCACGCACCTGATGGACGCCATGCCGCTGACCTTCGGCCAGGAGTTCTCGGCCTGGTCGGCGCAGCTGTCGTCGGCGCAGGCGCGCATCGAGGACACGCTGAAGCGCGTGCGGCGCCTGCCGCTGGGCGGCACCGCCATCGGTACCGGCATCAATGCCGATCCGCGCTTCGGTGCACGCGTGGCGAAGGCGTTGTCGGCCAGCACGGGTACGCGTTTCGAGAGCGCGGCCAACAAGTTCGAGGGCCTCGCCGCGCAGGACGACGCGGTCGAGCTGTCCGGCCAGCTCAGCGCGCTGGCGGTGGCGCTGACCAAGATCGCCAACGACCTGCGCTGGATGAACTCCGGTCCGCTGGCGGGCCTGGGCGAAGTGGAACTGCCGGCGCTGCAGCCGGGCAGTTCCATCATGCCGGGCAAGGTTAATCCGGTGATCCCGGAGGCCACGGTGATGGTGTGCGCGCAGGTGATGGGCTACCACACCGCGATCACCGTGGCGGGGCAGACCGGCAACTTCCAGCTCAACGTCACCCTGCCGCTGATCGCGCACAACCTGCTGGACGGCATCCAGTTGCTGTCGAACGTCTCGCGCCTGCTGGCCGACGACTGCATCGCCGGGCTCAGCGTGCGCGGCGACCGCGTGCGCGAAGCGCTGGACCGCAATCCCATCCTGGTGACCGCGTTGAATCCGGTGATCGGTTACGAGAAGGGCGCGGCCATCGCCAAGCAGGCCTACAAGCAGAACCGGCCGGTGCTGGAGGTGGCGCGCGAGGTCACCGGCCTACCGGAAAAGACCCTCAAGCGACTGCTGGATCCGGCGCTGCTGGCGAAAGGCGGCATCCACGGCAAGCCGGGAGGCGGTGGCGGTTGAGGACTGCCGCGCGTCAGTCGCGCGGCGGCCACTCGCCGGGGATCTTCATCCCGCCCAGCATCGCCAGCGCGCCTTCGCACATCTGCTGCTTCTGTTCGGGCGTGCCGCTGTCCAGGCGTCCCAGTCGTTGCGCCAGCGTGCGCTCGCGGTACGCGACCAGGGTGTCGCCCGGGGCGAACTCGGCGAGCGTCAGCAGCCGCCCGCGCTCGATCTGGTCCTGGTGCGTGTTGACGTAGCGGAAATACGCCGGGGCCGCACGCTGCAGGTAGCCCGCATCCGTCGCTGAGCATTTCTCGATCAGCACCGGCATCGCGAACGTGGCGACGTAGGCGATGTGGTCCTGGAAGGCCTGTTCGCGGGCGGGGTCCGGTGTATCGGCCGCCTGCGCGGTGGACACCGTCATCGCCAGTCCCAGCAGCATCGTGCCGACGTATTTCATTGCGGACCTCGTAAGGGAAAAGGAAGGATGACTCGATGCCGCGCACCACGCGGCAGTTGAGCGCTCAGGGCGAAGGCGCATCGGCCGGCTGAGCGGCGGCCGCATCCGCTTCCGCGGCGGCATTGCCTGCCGTTCCGGGCGCATCGCCCTTGACCGCCCGGCCGAGGGCGCGTCCGACCTCTTCGCCGGCATCGTGGGCGCCACTGTGCGAGGTGCGGCACTCCTTCACGTCGTCCTGCTCCATGCCCGCGTAGGGCTGGAACGCAGGCAGCGCGGCGGCGAGGTCCTGCTGTGCCTTGTACAGGCCGGGCAGGCGGTCGCAGATCTTCATCGCCTCGGCTTCCACCCTCTTCGCCTCGGCGTCGATCTGCTGGTCGATCTGGTCGGGATTGCCGCTGAAGATACCCTTCACCGCGGCACCGACCGCCTTGCCGGCCAGCTTCACGCCTTCCTTGCCGGTGGCGATGCCGGCGTCGGCGATGCCGCCGAGTTCGCGGTGATAGGCGACCAGCAAGGCGCGCTGCGCATCGCTGACCGGTACCGGCTTGCCGTCGATGATGAAGTCGCCCTTCGCCGACACTTCGGCCCGCGGATGACCGGTCGCGTCGAGCTTCAGGTTCTGGCCCCACAGGGCGGCCGATTTCTCCGCGCGTGCGTCGCCGTTGGCGTTGCTGTCGCCGCCGTTGGAGCAGGCGACCAGCAACAGGGTGGACAGGGTGATGGTCAGGGTGCGGATCATGGTCGTTCCTCGGGAATCAACGGCGCTTGGGGATGTCGATCTGGCCTTTCACGCCGTCGTGGTCGACGTCGCCGCTGCCGACCGAGCGGACGCTCAGGTTGCCGGCGACATCGCGCACGTCCACGCCGCCGGAGCCCACCGATCCGACCGTGACGTTGCCGCTGATGTCGCGCAGCTCGGCGCCGCCGGAACCGATGGATCGGATCTCGACGTCGCCGCCGCCGGACAGGCTGAAACCGCCCGAGCCGATGCCGCCGACCTGGGTGGCACCACGCACCTTGTCCGCCTCGACTTCGCCCGAGCCGATCGACACCACGTTCAGGCTGCCGGCACCGTGGACATCGATCTCGCCCGAGCCCACCGAGGCGGCAACGAGACCGCGGATGCTGCGGCCCACGGCATGGCCGGAGCCGACATCGGCGCTCAGCACCGGCGCACCCGTGACCTCGGCTTCGCCCGAGCCGACCTTCACCTGCACCGGCAGGTGGTCGGGCAGGGTCGCGGACAGGTGCAGGTAGGCGTAGTTGCCGCCGAACGAAAAGCCACTGACATTGCCGTCCTGGTAAAGCCGCACGACCAGCTTGTCGCCGGCCCGCCGCTGTTCGATCTTCAGGCGCGCAAGCCGGTCGGCGTGGCTGCTGCAGGCCCGGCCATCCAGGGCCGCGGGCGCGCCGGCGCGTGATTCCACGCTCAGATGATGCGGGCCGACCTCGAACACCACGGTCCTGGCGTCGCCGATATCGAGCGTCAGCTGGCGGGGCGCTTCATGCTTGCAGTATCTGTCCGACGCCAGCGCGGGCGCGGAGAGTGCGAGCAGGGCGAGCAGCGGGGAAGCGGTCAGGGCGGTGCGCATCGGCGGGTCTCGGGAAGCAAGGTCGGTCAGGCGGGAGCTGCCGGCCGCGAGGGCGGGGCGCTGCCGGTGGAATCAACGGGGTCTCAACGCGTGGCGAATTCGCGACGGACCTCCCGCTCGCAGTCTTCGACATCGTCCGCTTCCAGCGTGGCGTAGGGACGGAACGACGGAAGACTGGTCGAGAGGCGCTGCTGGCTGTCCATCAACGCCGGCAGGCGGTGGCAGATCTGGCGCACGCCGGGTTCGACGGTCTCCCTCACGGTTTTCTCGACGCGGCGTTCCAGGCTGCCGGTCATGGCGCCGACCATCAGGCTGAAGAGGCCGCGGTCCACCACCTCGAGCGCGGCCTGCGCACTGCGCTCGCCGATGTCGATGCCGGCCTTGGCGATGTCGATCACCTGGCCGCGATACCGCAGGAGTTGCTGCCGCTGCTGGCCGTCGATGGCGACCGCCTTGCCTTCGATCAGGAAGTCGCCCTGCGGGGTGATTTCCGCCTTCGGCAGCACGCGATCCTCGTCGGCGATGCGCTTGCCGGATGTTCCGAAGCGCAGGTTGTCGCCCAGCTGCAGGTTGCCGGTGTCCAGCTCACGGCGGGCGGCGGCCAACTCGGTCCGTACTTCATCGCGTGCGCTGGCCAGGTCGGCGCTGATTTCGCTGTCGATGCTCGTATCCCTCGCATTGGCCGTCTGCGCGGCGAACGGCAGCAGACTGGCGAGCAGCAAGGGCATCAGGGCACGCTGGAGGCGGGGTGCATGCATGTCGGTCTCCTTCGCAGGTGGGGGCGACGCGCTTTGTTCGCGGCGTCCCCGGGGATCGGCTGTCGCGCTACGCGCCGCGTGGGGCAGCAGGCTCAAAAGGTCCAGTTGCCGTCGCCGTTGGCATCGCCGCAGTCGTCCACGTCGGACTGGTCCATGCTGGCGTAGGGCTTGAACTCGGGCAGGGCGGTGGCCAGGGCCTGCTGAGCGCCTAGCAGCCCCGGCAGGCGCGTGCACAGCTGCGCCACCATCGGCTTGATCTTCGCCTTGGCCTGTTCGCCGACCTGCTGGCCGATCTCGTCGCCGGACTGGCCGGCCAGCACACCCTTCAGGGCCGAGGCGGCGGCATCGATGCCCACGCGCGCGCCTTCCATGCCGATCGCCATGCCGTCGCCGACCACGCCGAGCAGTTCGCCGCGGTAGGCCAGCACCAGTGCCTTCTGTTCCGGCGTGGTGGCGACCGGCTTGCCTTCGATCAACAGCTCGCCGGCTGGCGTGATCTCTGCCTTCGGCAGGGACTGGCTTTCGTTGCGGTTGAGCGAGATGTTTTCGCGGGCCAGTTTTTCGCGGGCCGTGGCGATTTCCGCACGCGCCTTCTCCATTTCCTGGCTGGCTTCACCCAGCCCCTTGGCGACTTCGCCCATGGCCTCGGCGGCGATGCCGGTGGGCGCGGTGTCCTGCTTGTCCTGTGCCGGCTGGCAGGCGGCCAGCATCAGGGCGGCGGCGATGCCGGCGCCACGGATCAGAAGCGTGTTCTTGTGCATGGGAGGTCCCGTGTCGTGTCGAAGGAAAGCGGGCGGCGGTGGGGCGCCGCCCCGGGGAGGCTTATTCGCTCTCGCGCCAGCGGCGCAGGTAGATCGCACCGACGATCAGGGCCACGCCGATCGCCGCGCCGATCCACAGGTCGGCCGTGGCGAAGGCCTGCCAGCTGCGGGTCAGGTCGATGGCGTTGGCCAGTTCGTCCGGTGAGTTGAAGTCGGCATGCGGGTTGGCCGCGCCGCCGGGCAGGGTGGGGAACCAGGCGCCGGGGATCACGCTCGCCAGGCCACGGTAGACCACCGTGTACCAGATCAGGTCATGGCGGATTTCCAGGCCGGGCAGGATGTCGGTCATGCTGATGATCACGCAGGCCAGCACCGGCACCAGCACCGCCCACAGGAACGGCTTGCTGCGCGACCAGGCCGAGCAGAACATCAGCCAGCCCACCGCCGGCAGGGCCCAGAACACGTAGACCGGCAGCGAGGACAGCACACCACCGATGATGCGCAGCGGATGCGAGTGGGTGAACACCGCGCCGCCCGCCGGCAGGCCGTTGATCGAAATCGTCAGGGCCGAGATCAGCCACATCGCCACGCCGATCAGGATGCCCACGCCCACCGCCAGCAATGGCGCCAGCACCAGTGCCCAGGCCAGCTTGGACAGCACCATGTGCGTGTCCGAGATCGGCAGCGACTTCCAGAACAGCACGCTGCGGTCGCGGCGGTCGTCGTAGAGCGTACCCAGTGAGTAGAAGAACACCACGAAGGCCAGCACCACGCACGCCAGCACCACGCCGCCCAGCAGCATGCCGTCGCCGATGCCGCCGACGATCTGGTGGGCCTTTTCCGGCGCCTCTTCGATGCTGAAGCCCCCGCCGCTGAGCTCGCCGCGGGCGGCGATGCTGCCGATGACCGCCAGGATCGCGTTCAGCACCACGAAGATGCCGCCCGTGATGACCGGCGCCCAGAAGAAGCCGCCGCGGTTCTCCCAGAATTCGCGCTTCAACAACCACGTGAACGCGCCCGGCTTGGAGGATTTGCCCAATGTCGATGTCACGGCGTTCATGCGTAGGTTCCTTTCATGATGGCGACGAACAGGTCGGCCAGGCCAGGGGTACGGGTTTCACCGAGGGCGGCGAGATGTCCCTTTGGCACGCCGTCGAACAGCAGCACGGTCTTGCCGAAGGGCAGGGCGCGCTCGTCGATGGGTTTCAGGGCACGGGCCTGCTCGACCGCCTCGCCGCTGACCAGTAGTTCGGTATAGCGTTCCGCGACTTCTTCCATCTGCGAGGTCAGCACGATCTTGCCGTCGCGGATGAACATCACGTCGGTGAGGATGTGCTCGATCTCCTCCACTTGGTGGGTGGTCACGATGATCGTCTTCTGCTCATCGAAGTAGTCCTCCAGCAGGCGCTGGTAGAACTGCTTGCGGTAGAGGATGTCCAGGCCCAGCGTGGGCTCGTCCAGCACCAGCAGCTTGGCGTCGATCGCCATCACCAGCGCCAGGTGCAGCTGCACGATCATGCCCTTGGACATCTCCCGCACGCGCAGGTTGGGCTTGAGCTGGGTGTTGGCGATGAAGCGTTCGCACTTGGCGCGGTCGAAGCGCGGGTGGACGCCGGCGACGAAGTCGATGGCCTCCTTCACCCGCATCCAGCGCGGCAGCACGGCGACGTCGGCGATGAAGCAGACATCCTTCATCAGTTCGTCGCGGTCCTTGCGCGGGTCCAGGCCGAGCACCTTCAACTGGCCCTCGAACGGCGTCAGGCCCAGGATGGCCTTCAGCGCGGTGGTCTTGCCGGCCCCGTTGGGGCCGATCAGGCCGATGATCTTGCCCGCTTCGATCTCGAAACTGGTGTTGTCCAGCGCAAGCTTGTTCCGGTACGCCTTGCGCAGGCCGTGGGCCGACACCACGGTATTGGCGATTGCAGCATTCATCACTTGATCCCCTTGGATTGCAGCAACTCTTCGATGGACAGGCCCAGGCGCTCGATGCGCTCGGCGACGGCCGGCCACTCTTCGGTCAGGAAACGCTCGCGCTCGCTGCCGCGAAGCTTCTTGGCGGCTTCGTCGGTGACGAACATGCCCAGGCCGCGGCGCTTTTCCACCAGCGCTTCGTCCGCCAACTCCTGGTAGGCGCGCGAGACGGTGATGGGATTCAGCTGGTACTCCGCGGCCACCTGGCGGACGGAGGGCAGGGCGTCGCCCGGCTTCAGGATGCCGTCCAGCATCATGGCGATCACGCGATCCTTCAGCTGACGGTAGATGGGAGCACCGTCGCTCCATTGGATGGGCGCCATGGCTCAGCTCCTCGGACGCAGGGATTGGCCGAAGGAGAAGTACGGCATGGACAGGGAGGCACGGGCACGACGCTTGTGCGCGGGAGCCTGCGGGGATTTGTCATCGCCGGTGATCTCGCGGACGTCGGACTCCAGCGCGCCCACCAGCGTGGCCGGATCCACCTCGGACGTGCGGGCGCCGGACATGGCCGCCAGGGCACCCGCTGCCAGCAACAGGCCGCCGACGGCCAGGCTGGGCAGGGTGTGGGTCAGTTTCGGGTTCATCGGGTACCCCCCTGAGTTGGGTGAGTGGTGTTGTATTCAACTATAACACCAAAACA
The DNA here is from genome assembly GCF_022539275.1 of Pseudoxanthomonas sp. LH2527. Classification (NCBI taxonomy): domain Bacteria; kingdom Pseudomonadati; phylum Pseudomonadota; class Gammaproteobacteria; order Lysobacterales; family Lysobacteraceae; genus Pseudoxanthomonas; species Pseudoxanthomonas sp. LH2527. The sequence goes on from NZ_JAKZBW010000001.1 coordinate 43,801, forward strand.
CAGGCCGTCAACCGGGGCGCGGGGTTTTGTCACCCAACTGAAGGCATACTTGTCATGTTCGTACTAGTGGAGTGCTGCCGTGAAGTCCAAATCTTTGAAATTGCTCGCGTTTCTCGTGCTTCTTGGGGTCTCCGCAGCGGCATTGGCCGCCGGTTTGCTGGATGTCAGCTACCGCCCGTTGGCCGGCAAGACGCCCGTCAACCTGAAGGAACGGTATGCCGGCCAGGTGCTCCTTATCGTCAACACCGCCAGCAAATGTGGCTATACGCCCCAATACGAGGGGCTGGAAGCGCTCCATCAGCGCTACGGGGCGCAGGGATTCGCGGTGCTTGGCTTCCCCTCCAACGACTTCAGGGGGCAGGAGCCGGGCAGCGAAAAGGAGATCCAGGAGTTCTGCACGCTGACCTATGGCGTGAAGTTCCCGATGTTCGAGAAGGTGGCGGTGACCGGCGACAAGGCGACGCCGCTGTACGCATCACTGGCCAAAGAAACGGGAACCGCACCGGGCTGGAACTTCCACAAGTATCTGATCGGCAGGGACGGACTCGTGGTGGCGAACTTCCCCAGCAAGGTCTCGCCGGACGATCCGGCCGTGGTCGCGGCGATCGAGCGCGAACTCAAGGCGCCGCGCGCCACGCGCTGACGCAGTGCCTTCGTGGCCGGCGGGCATGCCACAATATCGGTTTGGCGCCGCCATCGCGGCGCAGGTTCCAGGAGCAGAAAGGATGAAGCGGTCGGTCCGCGGCGCAGCCGTGTTGTTGGCAATCTCGTTTTCGATGCTGGGAGGCAGCGTGTCTGCACAGGAAAAAACCGCGCTGGTGTCCGAGCGCGACAAGGTGAGCTACGCCATTGGTGTGGACGTGGGCAATTCGCTGCAGCCGGTCGGTCCGTTCATGGACCTGGGCGCGTTCGAGCGTGCCATCGGCGATACCTTCGCGGGCAAGCCGAAGGCGATGAACGAACAGGAAGCGCAGGCCACGGACCAGTTGCTTCGCCTCAATCTCGCCGTGGCCGACGGCCAGGCGATCCCCGGCATGCCGCCGGGCAGCACGCCGCCGCCGGTGGACAAGACCAAGGTCGGCGTCTTCCTCGGTACCTACGTGATCGGCCCGTCGCTGGTGCCGTTCAAGGACGAAATCGACATCGCCGTGCTGACGCAGGCGGTGAAGGCCGTCGCCACCAAGAGCGGCACGCCGCTGCTGACGCTGGAACAGGCCCAGGCCGAGATGCAGGCCTATCTCGCCAAGCGCCAGGCCGGCGCCGCGCAGCGCAACCGCGACGAAGGCGCGAAATTCCTGGCCGCCAACAAGACCAAGCCGGGTGTGGTCACCACCGCTTCCGGCCTGCAGTACATGGTGCTGCGCCAGGGCAACGGCCAGCGTCCGATGCCGACCAGCCGGGTGCGGGTCAATTACGAAGGCAAGCTGCTCAACGGCGAGGTCTTCGACAGTTCCTACGCGCGCGGTGAGCCGGCCGAGTTCGGTCTCAACCAGGTGATCGCGGGCTGGACCGAAGGCGTCGCGCTGATGCCGGTGGGGGCGAAGTACCGCTTCTGGATTCCGTCCAGCCTGGCGTACGGCCCCAACGGCGCGCCGGGCGGCAAGATCGGACCGGATGCGACGCTGACGTTCGATGTCGAGCTGATGGGTGTCCTGCAGTAATCCGAATCGCCGTATTCAGCACTGAACTTTCACTGATGGAAATGGGCTGATGCGCGTAGCGATTTTTGGTACCGGTTACGTCGGACTGGTAACCGGCACCTGCCTGGCCGAGGTGGGGCACGATGTCGTCTGCGTCGACATCGATCCTGCCAAAGTCGATGGCCTGAACCAGGGCATCGTGCCGATCTACGAGCCCGGCCTGTCGCCGATGGTCAAGGCGAACCACGAGGCCAGGCGGCTGCGCTTCACCACCGATGCGGTTGATGCCATCGCGCATGGCGAGGTGGTCTTCATCGCCGTCGGTACGCCGCCGGACGAAGACGGCAGCGCCGACCTGCAGTATGTGCTGGCGGTCGCGCGCACGATCGGCCGCAACCTGCAGCGCCCCTGTACGGTGGTCAACAAGTCCACAGTGCCGGTCGGCACCGCCGACAAGGTGCGTGCCAGCATCGAGGCGGAACTGGCCTCGCGCGGCGTCGATGTCGCGTTCGACGTGGTATCCAATCCCGAATTCCTTAAGGAGGGCGATGCGGTCAACGACTGCATGCGTCCCGACCGCATCGTCATCGGCGCATCGCAGCCGCAGGCGGTGGAAAAACTTCGTCGGCTGTACGCGCCGTTCAACCGCAACCACGAACGCATCGTGGTGATGGACGTACGCTCGGCGGAACTGACCAAGTACGCCGCCAACGCCATGTTGGCCACGAAGATCAGCTTCATGAACGAGATCGCGAACATCGCCGAGCGCGTGGGCGCGGACGTGGAGCATGTGCGCCAGGGCATCGGCTCGGACCCGCGCATCGGCTGGCACTTCATCTATCCCGGTGCGGGCTACGGGGGTTCCTGCTTCCCCAAGGACGTGCAGGCCCTGGCCCGCACGGCGCAGCAGCATGGCTATGCGCCTGAGCTGCTGCAGGCGGTGGAGTCGGTCAACGAGCGCCAGAAGGGCCATCTGTTCGAGCTGATCCAGCGCCACTACGACCGCGGCGAAGACGAAGGCGTGCGCGGCAAGACCTTCGCCGTGTGGGGGCTGTCGTTCAAGCCCAACACCGACGACATGCGCGAGGCCAGCAGCCGTCGCTTGCTCGCCGAACTGTGGGAAGCGGGTGCGCAGGTGCGCGCCTACGATCCCGAAGCGCGCGAGGAGGCCACCCGCATCTTCGGCGAGCGCGATGACCTGCTGTTGTGCGAGGACGCCCGCGACGCGATCGAAGGCGCGGATGCGCTGGTGGTGGTGACCGAGTGGAAGCAGTTCCGCAGCCCGGATTTCGCGCGGCTGCAGGAGACGCTCGGCGATGCCGTGATCTTCGACGGCCGCAACCTGTATGACCCGGCCGAAGTCGAGGCCGCAGGCCTGGCCTATTACGGCATCGGTCGCGGGAGATCCCTGCGTGCAGGCTGATCTGCCCTTGCCCAGCGACGCGCTGGAGCGGCGTCTGGTCGAACTGGAAACCCGCCTGGCATTCCAGGAGCATTCGCTCAACGAACTGAGCGAGGCGCTGGCGGATGCGCGTGCGGAGAACCAGCGCACGGCGCTGTTGCTGCGCCACATGGTGGAAGAACTGGGCAAGGTGCGTACTTCGCTGTTCGAAGATCCCGCCAACGAGCCACCCCCGCCGCATTATTGATACGCTTGCGGCTCAGCAGTCCCCACGAAAGACCGATGACCGATTCACTCCGCGACCAGTTGCTGGGCCTGGGCTTCAAGCCCGCGCCGAAGCCCGAGCGCAAGCCCGACCGCCGGCCCGATCCGCGCCGCGACACCCAGAGGCCGGCCGGCAAGGGCGGCGCGCATTCCAAACCCGGCCAGGGCGGCAAGCCGCGTCCGCCGCAGGGTGGTGCGGGCAAGCCGAAACGCAGTCAGGAAGACATCGACCTGGCCAAGGCCTACGCCATCCGCGCCCAGCGCGAGAAGGACGAGCGCATTGAAGCCGAGCGCGTGAAGCAGGAAGAAGCGCGCGTGCGCCGTGAGGCCAAGGCCAAGCTGGAAGCCTTCCTCAAGGACAAGGGCCTCAACGATGCCGAAGCGGACATCGCCCGGCATTTCCCCTACGGCGGCAAGATCAAGCGCATCTATGTCACCGCCGAACAGTTGAAGGCATTGAACGCCGGCGAGCTGGGCGTAGTGCAGCAGAACGGACGCTACCTGCTGGTCACGGCGGCCGTACTGGCCGAGGCGGAAGCCATTTTCGCGCCCGCCATCGCCCTGAAGGTCGACCCGAACGCCTCGGCCGAAGACGACCCTTACGCCGATCCCCAGTACCAGGTGCCTGACGACCTGGTGTGGTGACAGCGGGCGACCGGCCACGGCTTAGCCTGTTGCCGGGGCTCGACGGTACCGGACGACTGTATGCGCCGCTGGTGAGCGCGCTGGCGGATGTCGCCGACGTCGACGTGCTGGCGTACGACAGCGAGCAGTTCAAGGACTACCCGGAACTGGCCGAGGCGCTTGCACCGAGGTTGCCGTCCAGCGGGCATGTCGTGCTGGTCGCGGAGTCCTTCGCCGGCCCTCTGGCCGTGTTGTTGGCGCATCGTCATCCGGCATGTGTTCGCGGACTGGTGCTGGCGGCGAGTTTCGTCCACGGCCCCCTGCCGGCGAGCAGGATGGGCGCGCAGCTGCTGGAGCGTCTGCCGGCCATCCCGCTACCGCTTCCGATCCTCGAGCGATGGCTGGCCGGCGGTGAATTGCCGCCGGCACTGCGCGTGGAGTTCCTGACCGCCATGCGCACGGTTCGGCACGACGTCCTGCGTCGACGTGCGCTTGCGGCGTTGCGTGTCGACGTCCGAGGCGAATTGGCCGCCTTGCAGATCCCCATACTTCATCTGCAGGCCGGGCGCGACCGCTTGATCGGACGACACGCCGGGCGTCAGATCCTTCGTTGCGCGCGCGACGCCCGACAGGCGACGATCGATGCGCCGCATTTCCTGTTCCAGATGGCGCCAGGGGCGGCCGCTGCCGGCATCCGGCATTTCCTGGACGAGATCGGACAGCGCACGGCAGGCTAGGCGGGCGACGTCTCGCGCACCAGCCACCGCCAGACGATGAAGGCGGCAATCAGCGCGATGACCGACGAGCAGAGGAAGGCGGCTTCGCCGCCGATGCGCCACAGCTGGCCGGCCAGCAAGGCACCGCACACGCCGCCGACGCCGGACGACAAACCATAGAACACGCCTTGGCCGTGGCCGTTCATCCGGCCCGGGAAAAAACGCACCAGCAGCTGCATGGCCGCCGCGAAGAAGGCGCCGAAGTTCAGCGCATGGGTCAGCTGCGCGAGCACCATCACCGGCGTGCTGTCGGGGAACAGCGCGGTGACCAGCCAGCGCAGCGAGGCACTGAGCAGGGCGACCATCAGCACGCGGCTGGCATCCCAGCGCCGGAAGATGCGGCTGGACAGGAAGAACACCCCGATCTCCGCCAGCACGCCGACCGTCCACAGCACGCCCTGCGTCGCGGTCGGGTAGCCATGTTCGGACAGGTAGATCGAGAAGAACGTATAGAACGGCCCGAACGATATCTGGGTCAGGAAGGCCGCGACGAAGAAGGCGATTACCTGCGGCTTCCGCAACCGCACGCGAAAGCTGTCGTCCGCCGCGTGCGCCGGCAGGCTGGGCTCGTGCGCATAGCGGTTCGCCAGCGCGGACACCAGCACGCCGACAAAGACCGGCAGCATCAGCCAGGGAAGCGATCCCACGCCGAGGCGCCGTTCGTCGATCAGCCAGCCGAACGACGCCACCACCACGATGAAGCCGATCGATCCCCAGACGCGGATCAGGCCGTAGCGGTCACTGCGCGCACCAAGGTGCGACATCGTGATCGACTCGAACTGCGGCATCACCGCGTTGTAGGCGAAGCAGAAACCCAGCATCACCGCGAACAGGCCCGCGTGCTCCAGCGGCAGCAGGAACAGCGCGAAGCAGCCCAGCGCCAGCGCACACCCCAGGTGCAGCCACCGGATCGGATGCCCGGAACGCGCCGCCAGCGTGGTCCACAGGCTGGGCGACACGATGCGCGTGGCGTACCACAGGCTCATCAACACGCTGATCGCCGCGACACCCAGCCCGCGCGACTCCAGGTACAGGCTCCAGTACGGCGTGAACGCGCCCAGCGCGGCGTAGTAGAAGAAGTAGAAGCTGGACAGCCGGACGGCGGGATAGGGATGCGGAGTGGCGGCGCCCGGCGGTGTCATGGCGCATTGTAGCGGTGGGTGATGGTCGGTCGAACAGCGGTTGCGTCGGCTGGAGGTGTGGTTGGCGGGAACTGGCCGCGAGCTGTCGTGGTTCTGTGACGGTCAGCAGACAGCGCGAGTCGTGCGCATGGCGCACGCTACGGTCGGCATCGCGTGCTCCGCCCGCGAGGGCGGCTGATGCTCGTTCTTGCTCGTCATTCCAGCGGAAGCTGGAATCCCTTGCGCATGCGGGCCGCGGCATCTCGTAACAGCAAGATGGGTCCCAGCGTTCGCTGGGACGACGGAGGTGGGTGATCTGCCCGCGATCCCGTCATTACAGCGAACGCTGGAATCCATTGCCCGTGCGGGCCGCGGTAATTCGTAAGAGCAATATGGGTCCCAGCGTTCGCTGGGACGACGGAGGTGGGTGGTCTGCCCGCGATCCCGTCATTCCAGCGAACGCTGGAATCCATTGCGCATGCGGGCCGCGGTAAATCGTAAGAGCAAGAGGGGTCCCAGCGTTCGCTGGGACGACGGTGGGGTTGTCCACCATCCGGGAGGGAGCGGGATCGCGGCGGTTCGCCCTCACCCGTTGCCCTCTCCCGGCGGGAGAGGGGGAGTGGGTGCCATGCGGGTTCGGCTTCGGAAGGCGCGCTGGCGTCCGTGACGTTGAGGTGCCCGGTGAGTTTCTTTATTCGGGGTCGTAGTCCAGATTTGAGGCCAGCCAACGCTCTATCTGAGCCAGTTCCACGCCCTTGCGCCTGGCGTAGTCGGTCGCCTGTTCCTTCGATACGCGGCCGACCACGAAGTACTGGCTCTGCGGATGGCTGAAGTAGTAACCGGACACCGCCGCGGTCGGCAGCATCGCGAAACTTTCCGTCAGCGACATGCCGGCGTTGTGTCCGGCATCGAGCAGGCGGAACAACGTGCCTTTCTCGCTGTGCTCGGGGCAGGCCGGGTAACCCGGAGCAGGGCGGATGCCGACATACTTCTCGGCGATCAAGGCCTCGTTGTCCAGCGACTCGTCGGACACGTAACCCCAGAACTCCTTGCGCACGCGCTGGTGCAGGCGTTCGGCCAGTGCCTCGGCCAGGCGGTCGGCCAATGCCTTGAGCAGGATGGCGTTGTAGTCGTCGTGGTCGGCCTCGAAGCGCGCCACATGCGCGTCGATGCCGATGCCGGCGGTGACCGCGAACATGCCGATCCAATCCTGCTTGCCGGAGTCCCTGGGCGCGATGAAGTCGGCCAGGCAGAAATCCGGCCGGTCGGCGGGCTTGTCGACCTGCTGGCGAAGGAAGTGCAGGCGTGTTGCGCCTCCTCCTCCGCTTGCGGGGGAGGATTGAGGTGGGGGCTGAGCTGCCGCGTTGCCCCCATCCCAGCCTTCCCCCGCAAGCGGGGGAAGGGGCTGGATCTCGACGTCGTCGCCGACGCTGTTGGCCGGCCACAGACCGAACACCGCCTTCGCCGTCAGCCACTTCTCCGACACGATGCGGTCCAGCATCGTGCGTGCATCGCGGTACAACTCGCTGGCCTGCGTGCCCACCACCTCGTCGGTCAGAATGGCGGGGTACTTGCCGGCCAGTTCCCAAGCCTGGAAGAACGGGGTCCAGTCGATGAAGTCGATCAGTTCCGCCAGCGGATAGTCATCGAAGACATGCAGGCCCGGCTGGTTCGGCACGGGCGGCGTGTAGTGGTCCCAACCGCCGTTGAACTTCTGCCCGCGCGCCTTCTCCAGCGACACCAGCCGCTTGGCGTCGCCGCGGTTGCGGTGGCGCTCGCGTATCTCGGCATAGTCGGCGTCGTTGGCGGCGACGAAGGCCGCGCGCATGTCGCGCGAGATCAGCGACTGCGCCACGCCGACCGCACGCGATGCATCCTTCACCCAGACCGTCGGCGCGTTGTAGTGCGGGTCGATCTTCAGCGCGGTGTGCGCACGCGACGTGGTTGCGCCGCCGATCAGCAGCGGCATCTCGAAGCCCTGTCGCTGCATCTCGCGGGCGACATGGGTCATTTCCTCAAGCGACGGCGTGATCAGCCCGGACAGGCCGATCAGGTCGGCGTTCTCGGCGCGGGCGGTGTCCAGGATCTTTTGCGTGGGCACCATCACGCCCAGGTCCACCACGTCGAAGTTGTTGCAGGCCAGCACCACGCCGACGATGTTCTTGCCGATGTCGTGCACGTCGCCCTTGACCGTGGCCATGATGATCTTGCCGTTCGACTTGGCGACATCGCCGGTACGCAGTTTTTCTTCCTCGATGAAGGGCAGCAGGTAGGCCACGGCCTTCTTCATCACGCGCGCGGACTTCACCACCTGTGGCAGGAACATCTTGCCGGCGCCGAACAGATCACCGACCACGTTCATGCCGTCCATCAGCGGCCCTTCGATCACGTCCAGCGGACGCACGGCCTGCTGCCGCGCTTCCTCGGTGTCCTGGTCGACGAAGGCGTCGATGCCGTGCACCAGCGCATGCGCCAGGCGCTCCCGTACCGGCTTGTCGCGCCAGGCCAGGTTCTCGACCTGCACCTCGCCCTTCCTGCCCTTGTAGCGGTCCGCAATCTCCAGCAGCCGCTCGGTCGAATCCTTGCGCCGGTTGAGGATCACGTCCTCCACGCGCTCGCGGAGTTCGGCGTCCAGGTCGTCGTAGACCGGCAGGCCGCCGGCGTTGACGATGCCCATGTCCATGCCGGCCTGGATGGCGTGGTACAGGAACACGGAATGGATCGCCGCGCGCACCGGCTCGTTGCCGCGGAACGAGAACGAGACGTTCGACACGCCGCCGGACACGTGGCAGTGCGGCAGCGTGCGCTTGATGATGCGGGTCGCCTCGATGAAGTCGACGGCGTAGTTGTCGTGCTCCTCGATGCCGGTGGCCACGGCGAAGATGTTGGGATCGAAGATGATGTCTTCCGGCGGGAAGCCGACCTCTTCGGTCAGGATGCGGTAGGCACGCGTGCAGATCTCGACCTTGCGCGCGCAGGTGTCGGCCTGGCCGGTCTCGTCGAAGGCCATGACCACGGCGGCGGCACCGTAGCGCAGCACCTTGCGGGCCTGTTCGATGAAGGCGGCTTCGCCTTCCTTCAGCGAGATCGAGTTGACCACGCCCTTGCCTTGCAGGCATTTCAGGCCGGCCTCGATCACGCTCCACTTCGACGAATCGACCATCACCGGGATGCGCGCGATGTCGGGTTCGGAGGCGATCAGGTTGAGGAAGCGGTCCATCGCCTTCTCGGAATCGATCAGGCCCTCGTCCATGTTGACGTCGAGGATCTGCGCGCCGTTGGCGACCTGCTGGCGGGCGACCTCGACCGCTTCCTCGTAGCGCTCTTCCTTGATCAGCTTGCGGAACTGCGCGCTGCCGGTGACGTTGGTGCGTTCGCCGACATTGACGAACAGCAGGTCCGGGGTGATGACCAGCGGTTCCAGGCCGGACAGGCGGGTGTGGCGGATGCGGGCACTCATGCGGCCTGCTCCAGGCGATCCCCGGGCAGGCGGCGCGGCGGAATGCCCGCCACGGCCTCGGCGATGGCCTTGATGTGCGCCGGCGTCGTGCCACAGCATCCGCCCACCAGATTGAGCAGGCCGGATTGCGCGAATTCCTTCAGCGTGGCGGCCATCTCCTCGGGTGTCTCGTCGTACTCGCCGAACGCATTGGGCAGCCCGGCGTTGGGGTGCGCGCTGACATAGGCGTCGGCCACGGTGGCCAGCGTCTCGACGTGCTCGCGCAGATCCTTGGCGCCCAGCGCGCAGTTCAGACCGATCGACAGTGGGCGACCGTGCGCGACCGAGGCGTAGAACGCTTCCGCCGTCTGACCGGACAGCGTGCGGCCGGAGGCATCGGTGATGGTGCCGGAGATCATCACAGGGAGGCGTCCGCCGCGGGCATCGAACACTTCCTCGATCGCGTACAGCGCCGCCTTCGCATTGAGCGTGTCGAAGATGGTCTCCACCATCAGCGTGTCGGCGCCGCCGTCGATCAGGCCTTCGATGGCCTCGCGATACGTGGCGCGAAGCTCGTCGAAGTGGGTGTTGCGGAAACCCGGGTCGTTGACGTCGGGGCTGATGGACGCGGTGCGGCTGGTTGGTCCCAGCACGCCGATCACGAAGCGGGGCTTGTCAGGCGTGGCGGCCTCGATGGCATCGCAGCACAGGCGCGCCACCTGCGCACCGGCCTTGTTCAGTTCGTAGACCAGGTGTTCGAGGTGGTAGTCCGCCTGGCTGATCGAGGTGGCATTGAAGGTGTTGGTCTCGACCAGGTCGGCGCCGGCTTCGAGATACGCCGTGTGCACGCCGGCGATCACCTCCGGTTTGGTCAGCAGCAGCAGGTCGTTGTTGCCCTTGAGGTCATGGTCGCAACCGGGACCGTGCGTATGCGGGTGCTCGGCATCGCAGCCGTCGGCGAAACGTTGCCCACGGTAGTCGGCTTCCTGCAGCCCGTGGCGCTGGATCATGGTGCCCATCGCGCCGTCGATGATCAGGATGCGCTGTTCCAGGGCTTGCGCGAGAAGGTCGGCGCGCTGGGGATTCAGCCAGGGCAGGGATTTCATGGTTTGGTGGCGGTGAGGGAAATGACTTCGAAATGAGGGGGACGGCGCTCGCGGGTGACGGTCTCGGCGTTGGCGATGTCCAGCCCGGCCTTCTCGGCGAACCTGCGCAGTTCCTTCTCGGTGAAACCGAGGTTGACATGGCCGTAGGCTTCGACGGCTGACCTGTGCTCATGCTTGCCAAGGCTGCTCAGCAACAGGCGACCACCCTTGCGCAACACGCGTGCGGCTTCGGCGACGGCCTGTGCCGGCTTGCTGGCATAGGTCAGCGCGTGCATCAGCACGACCAGGTCGAAGCTGCCGTCCTTGAACGGGAGCGCATGCATGTCGCCCTCGCGGACTTCCACGTTGGGGAAACGCCGCAGGCGCTCGCCGGCGGCGGCGACCACGCGTGTGCTGGTGTCGATGCAGACGTAGCGCTTGGCATGGGGTGACAGCAGTTCGGCCAGCACGCCGTCGCCGGAGGCGATGTCCAGCACGTCGCCGGTCTCGAGCAGGGGCAGGGCGGTGCGGGCCAGTGCTTCCCAGGTGCGGCCGGGCGAGTAGTGGCGTTCCATGTCGCCGGCCACACTGTCGGCCCAGTTCTGGTCGGCGGCACGGTTCGCCAGGACCGCGGCGATGCGTTCGGCGTCCTGCCGCAGCAGCGGATCGTCGCTGCCATCGCGCAGGCTGCGCCACAGTTCGCGCTGCACGCTGTCCAGGTTGTCCTCGTCGAACCGGTAGTACGCCGACACCCCTGCGCGACGGTCGCGGGCCAGGCCTGCCTCCTTGAGCTTGGCCAGATGGGTGGAGACGCGCGGCTGCGCCAACTGGGTGATCGCCGACAGCTCGGCGACGGTGAGCTCCTCGCGCGCCAGCAGCGCCAGCAGGCGCACCCGGGTGGCGTCGGCGAACACCTTGAGCCGGGTAGACCAGGCTTCCAGATCCATAAATATCTCCATATCGCGATACAGAGATATTTTGAGGCGCGACCCGCGCACGGTCAACCCACGGCATACGCCCACGCATGGTCGCGGGTTACAATTGGTATCTAACACATGGTCGAGGGATACCCGTGGATTTCGCATTCACCGAAGAGCAGTTGATGATCCAGGACGTGGCGCGCCGGATCTCCCAGGAGAAGATCGTACCCAGCGCCGAACATCACGACAGGACCGGTGAGTTCCCGCTGGACAACATCCGGCTGCTGGGCGAAAACGGGCTGATGGGCATCGAGGTGCCGGCCGAGTACGGCGGCGCGGGCATGGACCCGATCGCCTACGTGCTGGCGATGATCGAGATCGCTGCCGCCGATGCCGCGCACTCCACCATCGTGTCGGTCAACAACTCGCTGTTCTGCAACGGCATCCTGACCTTCGGCAGCGAAGACCAGAAGCAGACCTACGTGCGCGCCATCGCCGAGGGTCGCGAGATCGGTGCCTTCGCGCTGACCGAGCCGCAGTCCGGCTCCGACGCCACCGCGATGCGCTGCCGCGCCGTGAAGCAGGCCGACGGCAGCTTTGTCATCAACGGCAAGAAGAGCTGGATCACCTCGGGCCCGGTGGCCAAGTACATCGTGCTGTTCGCGATGAGCGAACCGGACAAGGGCGCGCGCGGCATCACCGCCTTCATGATCGACACCGAAAAGGCCGGCTTCCACCGCGGCAAGACCGAGCCGAAGCTGGGCATCCGTGCTTCGGCCACCTGCGAGATCGAGTTCACCGACTACGTGGCGGCTGCCGGGGATGTGCTGGGCAAGGAAGGCGAAGGCTTCAAGATCGCGATGAGCGTGCTGGATGCAGGCCGCATCGGCATCGCCTCGCAGGCCATCGGCATTGCCCGCGCCGCCTACGAGGCGACCATCGCCTACGTGAAGGAGCGCAAGGCTTTCGGCGCGCCGATCGGCACCTTCCAGATGACCCAGGCCAAGATCGCCGACATGAAGTGCAAGCTGGATGCGGCCACGCTGCTGACCCTGCGCGCCGCATGGGTGAAGGGCCAGGGCCAGCGCTTCAGCAACGAAGCCGCCATCGCCAAGCTGACGGCCTCGGAAGCGGCCATGTGGATCACCCACCAGGCGCTGCAGATCCACGGCGGCATGGGCTACTCGAAGGAAATGCCGATCGAGCGGTACTTCCGCGACGCCAAGATCACCGAGATCTACGAGGGCACCAGCGAGATCCAGCGACTGGTGATCGCGCGCAACGAGACCGGGCTGCGCTGAGTACCGCAGACATCCGGCTCCAACAGAACGCCGCCGCAAGGCGGCGTTCTCCGTTCCGGGACGTCGGTTGTCCCGACCCCCGTCTTTCGTCATGGGACCACCGGCGCGGGGTCCGCTAGAGTGGCCCGATGCGGGGGTCTGTCCCCCGTTTTCCTCCTGGAGACCCCGATGCGCAAAACCCTGATCGTCTGTGCCCTCACGCTGGCCCTGGCCGCCTGCGACAAGGGCAATGCCCCCGCGGCCGGCGCGGCCGCCGATGCGGCCACCCCGGTGGCGTCCGCTGCCGACATCGCTGCCGAGAGCAAGCGCCTGAACGAGTGGTTCGAGAAGAAGTACGAAGAGCAACTGAAGTTCAGCCCGATCCAGCTGACCTTCCAGGGCCGCAAGGACCTGTACGACCAGGTCGATGATATGTCCGAACAGGCGCAGCGCGACCAAGTCGCCTGGCAGAAGGCCAGCGTCGAGGAGATGGAGACGTCCTTCGACTACGCCAAGCTCGACGACGAGACCAAGTTCTCCTACGACCTGTGGAAGCTGCAGTACGAGAACGCGCGCGACGGCCTGCCGTTCCTGCTGGACGGCTACGCGTTCGACCAGATGAACGGTGCGCAGGGTTTCTGGCCCACCTTCCTGATCAGCTTCCACAAGGTCGAGGAAGAGTCCGACTACACCGCGTATATTGCCCGCCTGAAGGCCACCCAGCGGGCGTTTGACCAGTTGCTCGAGCGCGCGCGCGCCTCGGCGGCGCAGGGCGTGCGTCCGCCGAAATTCGCCTACGAGGGCGTGATCGACCAGGCCAAGAAGGTCGTGGCCGGAACGCCGTTCTCGGCCGGCAAGGATTCGGCGATCTGGGCCGACGCCCAGGCCAAGGCCGATGCGCTGGTGAAGGCCGGCAAGATCGACGCCGCCCGCGCCACCGCATTGAAGGACGAGGCCCGCAAGGCGCTGCTGGAACAGTTCAAGCCGGCCTACGACGGCGTGATCGCGTGGAGCGAGGAAGAACTGCCGAAGGCCGCCGTCAACGCCACCGGCGTGGGCACGACCCACAAGAACGGCAAGGCGTACTACGAGTACCAGCTGCGGCAGATGACCACCACCGGCATGAGCGCCGAGGAAATCCACGCGCTGGGCCTGAAGGAAGTCGAGCGCATCAAGGGCGAGATGACCGCGCTGAAGGACAAGGTGGGCTTCCAGGGTGACCTGGATGCGTTCTTCGCCTTCATCGACACCGACAAGCAGTTCAAGTATCCCAACACCGACGCGGGCCGCCAGGCCTACATCGACGACGCCACCCGCGCCATCGACAACATCAAGAAGGTGCTGCCGGAGTACTTCGGCCTGCTGCCCAAGGCCGACCTGGTGGTCAAGCGCGTGGAACCGTTCCGCGAGCAGGACGGCGCCGCGCAGCACTACTTCCCGGGCACGCCGGATGGCGCGCGGCCGGGCGTGTACTACGCGCACCTGTCCGACATGGACGCCATGCCGAAGCCGGAGCTGGAGGTCATCGCGTACCACGAGGGCCTGCCGGGCCACCACATGCAGATCTCGATCGCGCAGGAGCTGACCGGCGTGCCGAAGTTCCGCACGCAGTACGGCGTGACCGCGTATGCGGAAGGCTGGGGCCTGTATTCGGAGTGGCTGGCCAAGGAAATGCCGGGCACCTACCAGGATCCGTATTCCGAATTCGGTCGCCTGAGCTCGGAAATGTGGCGCGCGATCCGCCTGGTGGTGGATACGGGCCTGCATGCCAAGGGCTGGACGGAAGAGCAGGCGGTGGAGTACTTCGACGCCAACAGCGCGGTGCCGCGTGCGGCGATCGAGTCCGAGATCAAGCGTTACCTGATCATGCCGGGCCAGGCCACGGCCTACAAGATCGGCATGATCAAGATCCAGGAACTGCGCAAGAAGGCGGAAACCGAACTGGGCGACAGGTTCGACATCAAGGGTTTCCATGACACCGTGCTGGGCGGTGGCGCGCTGCCGCTGACCCTGCTGGAGCGTCGCGTGGACCAGTGGATCGCGAAGCAGAAGGCGGCCAAGCCGGCCTGATCGTCGATCCCCTAGTGATACCGAGAACCCCGGCCTCGTGCCGGGGTTTTTCTTTTCCGGCTCAGTGCGCCTTGGTCAGCAGGTCGATATTCGCCGGCAGCCACGCATCCAGCGCGGTGGGCGACCGGCCCGTGAGCTGGCGATAGTCGTCCGTGACCTCGCCGAGATCGCCGGCGGCGGTCGCGGCATCGAATGAGGCGAACACCTCGGCCAGCGCCGGCGGAAAACCGTGCGCGTTCAGTCCTTCGATCAACGTCTCTGGCGTGATGTCGACGACGGCAAGCGGTTTGCCGGTGAGTGCCGAGACGCGCGTGGCGACGTCGCGCGCCGACCACGCCTGTTCGCCGGTCAAGGTGAGGATCTGGTTCGATGTATCCGCCGATGCCAGCACGACCGCTGCGGCGCGGGCCAGGTCGTCGCGGGCGATGTAGGCGATGCGTCCGTCGCCGGCCGCCGAGGCCCATTCGCCGGATGCCAGCGCGCCCGGCACCGAATAGGCGAGGTTCTCGAAGTACCAGGCGTTGCGCAGCACCGTCCACGTGAGCGGCGAAGCGGACAGGGCCTGTTCGGTGCCCCAGTGGTCCGGCGCGAAGGAAACATGCGAGGTATCGGCGGAGGGCAGCGAGGTGTAGACGACATGCTGTACGCCGGCATCGACCGCCGCCTGCACCGCCGCGCGATGCTGGGCCAGGCGCTTGCCCGGTTCCATCAGTGCGTCGGTGCTGACCAGCAGCAGGCGCTCGGCACCGGCGAAGGCGGCAACCATCGAATCAGGCTGGTCGAAGTCGGCGGTCCGGATGGTGACGCCGCGCGCGGCCAGCTCGCGCAGCGCTTCCGGATTGCGGGTGGTGACGATGAGGCGTTCGCCTGGGAATTGCAGCGTGTCCAGCAGGTGGCGGACGACGGCGCCACCCAGGTGTCCGGACGCGCCGGTGACCAGCAAGGTGGGGGCGGGGGTGTTCATGGCGTTTCCTGTTTTGGTAACGAAGAGGATGTTGGTTACGCTATGGTAGTAATGGCTTCCGTGGCCGCAAGCAGGGAGCCCGAAGTAACCCGGTTACCGCGCGGTAACCATGCACCGGATGTCGACCATGACGCTGCACCGCCAATCCCTGATCCTCACCGAGAACTGCCCGATCCGCGACGTGCTGGACCGGCTCGGCGACCGCTGGACCGTGCTGGTGTTGCATGAACTCGCGGGCGGCACGCTGCGCTTCACCGAAGTGCGCAAGCGCATCGCGGACATCTCGCCGCGGATGTTGGCGCAGACGCTGCGTCGTCTCGAACAGGATGGGCTGGTGCGGCGCGAGGTGTTCCCGACGGTACCGCCGCGGGTGGATTACGCGCTGACGCCGCTTGGATCATCGTTCTTCGAGCGCATCGAAATGCTCGCGCAATGGGCGTCCGATCACCACGATGAAGTGAGGGCCGCACGCCAGGCCTATGTCGCGCCTACGGCCAACGCACCGCTCTGAGCCGGGGCGTGCACGCGCGACGTGCTTCACGGGATGCCGTCGAGGTGATGCCTGGAACGACAAGCGCAATCCCGAGCGTGAGGGTCACCAAGCTCGGGCTGGCGTAGTCCTGCATTCGATCCGCAAAAAGAAACCCCGGCGATGCCGGGGTTTCTCGCTTTGCAAACGTGCCGCTGCCGATCAGTGACCGGTCGCCGGCGCCGGCGGCAGACCGTCACCGTCGTCATGCTGCAGCGCATTCTCGCTGTCGCGGTCATGCGCATGGTCGCGCGCCAGGTACAGGTAGAACGCCGGCAGCACGAACAGCGTGAACAACGTACCGATGGTCATGCCCGAGGCGATCACCACGCCCATCGAGAAGCGCGAGGCGGCGCCCGGGCCGCTGGCGATCAGCAGCGGGATCATCGCGAACACCAGTGCGGCGGTGGTCATCAGCACCGGGCGCAAGCGGATGGCGGCAGCCTGTTCGATCGCCTCGCGCTTGGACAGGCCCTGCTCGGATTGCAGCTTGTTGGCGAACTCCACGATCAGGATGCCGTGCTTGGAGATCACGCCGACCAGCGTCACCAGGCCCACCTGCGTGTAGATGTTGATGCTCATGCCGGGAAAGGCTTCGATCTGCATGAAGCCGAGGATGCCGCTGAGGATCGCCAGCACGTTGACCGTCAGCAGCGCGCCGCTGATGGCCATCGGCACGGTCAGCAGCATGATCAATGCATCGCGGAAGCTCTCGAACTGCGCCGCCAGCACCAGGAAGATCACGATCAGCGCGAGCGCCAGCGTGACCAGCATCGCCGCACCTTCCTGCTTGAACTGGCGCGACTCGCCGGCGTAATCCACCGAATAGCCCTGCGGCAGCACGTCTTTGGCCGCCTGGTCGAGGATCGCCAGCGCCTCGCCCTTGCTCACGCCGGGACGCGGGGCGAAGGTGATCGACACCGCGTTGAGCTGCTGGAAGCGCTTCAGCGACTGCGGCTGTGCGCTCTCCTTCAGCGTCACCAGCGTCGACAGCGGGATCAGCTCGCCATCGCGGGTCCGGGTGTAGTAGTTCTCCAGGTCGCTGGCATTGAGGCGGTCGCTGCGCTGCACCTGCGGAATCACCAGGTACGAGCGGTTCTGCATCGCGAAGCGGTTGGTGTAGCCGCCCGACAGCATGGCCGCCATGTCGGCCGCCAGCGTGCGCATGTCGATGCCGAGGCTGGCCGCCTTCTCGCGGTCGATGTTGACCTCGATGCGCGGCTTGTCGATCTTCAGGTCCTTGTCCAGGAAGATGAAGCGCTTGCTCTCCATCGCCTTCACCAGGATCTCGTCGGCCAGGTCGGCCAGCTGGCTCAGCTCGCCCACGCCGCCGATGATGAACTCGCCGCCACCGCCGTCGCCGCCCGCGCTGGGCAGCGAAGGGGGCACCAGCGCGAAGATGTTCAGGCCGCTGACCTGACTCATCTTCGGCTGCAGTTCCTGCTGCAGCACCGCATTGGTCGAGCGCTCGCGCTCGCTCCAGGGCTTCAGCACGAAACCGGCCATCGCCATCGGACTGGCGCCGCCGCCGCTGCCGCCGAAGCCACCGTTGAACAGGAAGTAGTCCTGCACTTCCGGCACGCCCTTGGCGATGGAGGTGACCTCTTCGGTGTAGCGCTCCACGTAGTCCAGGGTGGAGTAGGGGTCGGCGCTGGCGACGGAGAAGATAAAGCCTTCGTCTTCCAGCGGCGCCGGCTCCTTGGGCGCCGTCATGTACAGGAAGGCGCACGAGACCAGCACCAGGATGCCGAACACGCCGACCACCGACTTGGTTTCCATCGTGCCGTGCAGGCGGCGCTGGTAGCCGGCATTGAGCTTGTCGAAGCGCTCGTCCAGCCACTTTTCCAGCTTGCCCTTGCCGCCTTCGCTGTGCGGCTTGAGGATCTTGGCGCACATCATCGGGGTCAGCGTCAGCGCGATCACGCCCGACAGCAGCACCGAGCCGGCCAAGGTGAAGGCGAACTCGGTGAACAGCACGCCGGTCAGTCCGCCCTGGAAGCCGATGGGCAGGTAGACGGCGACCAGTGTGGTGGTCATCGCGACGACCGGCCAGGCGAGCTCGCGCGCGCCCTTGATCGCCGCGTCGTACGGCGACATGCCTTCTTCGATGTGGCGGTGGATGTTCTCCAGCACGATGATCGCGTCGTCCACCACGATGCCGATGGCCAGCACCATGGCCAGCAGGGTCAGCAGGTTGATGGTGAAGCCCATCAGCAGCATCAGGAACAGCGCGCCCACCAGCGACAGCGGTACCGTCACCGCCGGGATCAGCACACTGCGCAGCGAGCCCAGGAACAGGAAGATCACCACGATCACGATGATGACCGCCTCGACGATGGTGCTGACCACCTCGTCGATGGCGTCCTGGATCTGCTCGGTGCTGTCGTAAGGAATCGTTGCCTTGATGCCTTCCGGCAGCTGCGGGACGATCTCGCCGTCCCACAGCGCACGCACGTCGCGGATCACGTCGAGCGAGTTCGCGTCCGGCGACACGAAGATGCCCATGAACGTGGCGGCCTCGCCGTTGATGCGGACCGAGGTGCCGTAACTCTCCGAACCGAGCTGCACGTCGGCCACGTCGCCGAGCCGCACGATGGCGCCGTTCTGCTCGCGGATGATCAGCTGGCGGAACTCGTCGGCATTGCGCAGGTCGGTGCGCGCGGTCATGTCGATGGCGACCATCTGGCCCTTGGTCGAACCCACCGCTGCCAGCACGTTGTTGGACGACAGGGCGGTCGACACGTCGCTGGCGGTGACCTGCAGCGCGGTCATGCGGTCCGGTTTCAACCACACGCGCATGGCGAAGGTGCCGGCACCGAGGATGTCGGCGCGCTGCACGCCGGACACCGTCACCAGCTTGGGCTGCACCACGCGGGTCAGGTAATCGGTGATCTGGTTGTTGTCGAGCGTCTCGCTGGCGAAGGACACGTACATCGCCGCGATCTGCTGGCCCTGCTGCAGGTCGATCACCGGGTCCTCGGACTCCGGCGGCAGCTGGCCGCGCATCTTGTTGACCTTGGCGGCGATCTGGGTGAGTGCCTCGTTCGGGTCCTGGTCCAGCTTGATGTAGGCCTGGATGATGCTGACGCCGGCCGAACTGGTCGAGCTGAGGTATTCGATGCCCTCGGCGCTGGCGACCTCACGCTCCAGCGGCGTGGTGATGAAGCCCTGGATAAGGTCGGCGTCCGCGCCGTAGTACGTGGTGCTGATGTTGACCACGGCGTTGCGCAGCTCGGGGTACTGCCGCACGTTCAACTCGGTGAACGAGCGCAGGCCGAACAGCAGGATGAACAGGCTGACGACGATTGCCAGCACCGGCTTGTTGATGAAGATGTCGGTGAATTTCATGCCGGCGCTCCGTCAACGGTTTTCGGGCGTGGGCTGGGCCTCGGTCACCGGCTGCACCTTGTTGTTGATCACCACTTCGGCATCGTTGCGCAGCTTGAGCAGGCCGGTGGTGGCCACGCGCTCGCCGGGCTTGAGGCCCTCGACGACCGCGATCAGGTCGCCGCGGGTGGCGCCGGTGGTGACGAAGCGCTGCCGCACGATCAGCTTCTTGCCGGTCAGCGGCTTGCCCTGCATGTCCTTCTCGCCTTCGGCACGCTGCACTTCCTGGATCACGTACACCGCGTTGCCGTAGGGGTTGAAGCTGATCGCGGTCTGCGGCACCACCACCACCTTGCGCGCGTCACCGGTGTCGAAGCCGATGTGGGCGAACGCGCCGGGACGCAGGTTGTACTCGCCGTTGGCCAGCGTGGCCTGCACCTTGAAGTTGCGCGTGGCCGGGTCGATCTGCGGCTCCACCGCGCTGACCTCGCCCTCGAATACCTGGCCGGGCAGGGCGTCGACGGTGGCGCGGATCTTCGCGCCGGGCAGCACCTGGCCCACGCGCTGCTCGGGCAGGGTGAAGTCCAGGTAGATCGGGTCCAGCGCCTGCAGGCTGACGATGGCGTCGCCGGGGTTGAGGTACTGGCCCAGGTTGACCTTGCGGATGCCCAGCACGCCGTCGAACGGCGCGCGGATGGTCTTCTGCGCGATCAGGGCGCGCTGCGCCTCGACCTGCGCCAGCGAGGTCGCCGCCACCGTGGCGCGCTCCTCGGCTTCGGCCTGCGAGACCAGCTTGTCGCGCGCCAGCGCCTGCCAGCGGTCGCGCTGGACGGCGGCGAGCTTGGCGGAGGCTTCCAGCGACTTCAGCACCGCCAGTTCGTTGGCGGTATTGAGCTGGGCCAGCACGGTGCCGGCCTTGACCGGCTTGCCGACATCGATCGACAGGCTGCGCACCACGCCGCCGGCCTCGGTGGTGACGTCGGTGCCGTTGATGGCCACGAACGTACCCACGGCCTGCTGCGCGTCGATCCATTCCTCCTCCTTCGCCGTCCAGTCCGTCACGGCGGCGGCCGGCTGCGGCATGGTGTCGAAGAAGTCGTTCATGCCCTTGCTCATGAAATGCTTGACGACGAACACGCCGCCGAAGATCACCGCCACGGCGATCAGCATCAGGATCATGCGCTTGGGGGTGGAGGGCGTTTTCCGTGCGGTCGGGTCTTTCCGTGTCATGGGGCGTCTTCGGCAGGTCGGGGGATATCGTCAGGTCGACGAACGGGGTGGGGCGTGATCGACAGGATCAATCGGCGGATTATCACGAATTGAGACGGCCGCAAGAAGTGCATGAGGGCATCAGCCCTGGCGGGGACAGCCGGCCCGTGTCCGTACGCCTGGTTGCGGACACCGGATGCACCGGGATGTCCGCGGCCGGTGCATACGAAAAGCCCCGGCCATGCCGGGGCTTTCGCGAGAGGGGCGGCACTCAGCGCGAGGCCGGTTTCTCCTGCTCCAGCAGGTATTCCTTCGAGGGCTCGTCCATCTTGTCGCCCAGCACGCGCCGCACGGCCACGAAGAACACCGGGATCAGCAGCAGGCCCAGGAAGGTGGCGAAGAACATGCCGCCGATGACACCGGTGCCGATCGCGTGGCGGGCGTTGGCGCCGGCACCGGTCGAGATGGCCATCGGCAGCACGCCCATGATGAAGGCGAACGAGGTCATCAGGATCGGGCGGAAGCGCAGATGCGAGGCGGTGATGACCGCGTCGCGCAGCGTCTTGCCCTGCTTACGCTCCATCACCGCGAACTCGACGATCAGGATCGCGTTCTTCGCCGCCAGGCCGATGATGGTGATCAGGCCGATCTTGAAGAACAGGTCGTTCGACAGGCCCGGCCGCAGCATCGTGAAGAGCACGGCGCCCAGCGCACCCAGCGGCACCACCAGCAGCACCGCCACCGGGATGGACCAGCTTTCGTACAGCGCGGCCAGGCACAGGAACACCACCACGATCGACAGCACCATCAGCAGCGTGGCGCTGTTGCCGGCCAGGATCTCCTGGTACGACATGCCGCTCCAGTCGTAGCCGAAGCCCTGCGGCAGCTGCTCGGTGACGATGTTCTCCATCGTCGTCATCGCCTGGCCGGACGAGCTGCCCGGCGCCGCCGAACCGTTGATGTTGACCGCCGAATAGCCGTTGTAGCGCGACAGCGACGGCGGCACCGACGACCACGACGACTGCACCACGTTGGACAGCGGGATCATCGCGCGGCCGCCGCTGGCGTCGGTCTGCTGGCTGCTCGGCGAGTAGATCCGCGCCAGCGATTCGGCGCCGGTGCGGTATGGCGCATCGGCGCGCATGTTCACACGCTTGATGCGGCCTTCGTAGAAGAAGTCGTTGACGTACACCGGCGCCAGCATCAGCTGGATGCCGTTGTAGATGTCGCTCAGCGACATGCCCATCGACTGCGCCTGCACGCGGTCCACGTGCAACTGCAGCTGCGGGGCGTTTTCCAGCGTGTTCGGGCGCACGCCCATCAGGGTCTGGTCCTGCGAGGCCGCGCCGAGCAACTGGTTGCGCGCCGCCATCAGCGCTTCTTCACCCAGGCCCGCGCGGTCCTGCAGCCACATGTCGAAGCCGCCGAACTGGCCCAGGCCCTGGATCGTGGGCAGGTTGACCACGAAGATCTGCGCGCCCTTGATGCCGTAGAAGCGCTGGTTGGCCTGCTGGATGAACTCCGGCACGGTGACGTCGCGCTCGTCCCACGGCTTGAGGCGGATGAAGGCCATGCCGACGTTCTCGCCGCGGCCCAGGAAGCTGAAGCCGGCCACTTCCATGACGCCGTCGAAACCCTCCATCTGCTGCAGCGTGCCGCGCACCTGGTTGAACACCTGCTTGGTCTTCTGCAGCGTGTTGCCGGGCGGCAGCTGCACGATGGCCAGCGCGTAGCCCTGGTCTTCTTCCGGCACGAAGCTGCTGGGCAGGCGGGTGAACAGGAAGCCCGCCAGCACGGTGAGCAGCGCGAACACGATCATCCAGCGCGGCGCATGCTTGATGGCCGAGCCGATGTGGCCCACGTAGGTCTTCTCGATCCTGGCGTAGTACTTCTCGAACGTGCGGAAGACGATGTTCTTCTTCTCGTGGCTGTCGTGCTCGTGCTGCTTGAGGAACGTGGCGCACAGTGCCGGCGTGAAGCCCAGCGCCAGGAAGGCCGAGAACGCCATCGAGATGGCGATGGTCAGGGCGAACTGCTTGTAGATCTCACCCGACGCGCCGCCCTGCAGCGCGGACGGAATGAACACCGCCGCCAGCACCACGGTGATCGCGATGACGGCACCGGTGATCTGGCCCATCGCCTTGATGGTCGCCTCGCGCGGCGGCAGCTTCTCCTCGGCCATGATGCGTTCGACGTTCTCGATCACCACGATCGCGTCGTCGACCACGATGCCGATGGCCAGCACCAGCGCGAACATGGTCAGCTGGTTGATGGTGAAGCCGATCAGGCTCAGGCCCCAGAACGTGCCCAGCAGGGCCACCGGGATCACCAGCGTGGGGATGATGGTGGCGCGGAAGTTCTGCAGGAACACCAGCATCACCAGGAACACCAGGATCACCGCCTCGATCAGCGTCTTGACCACTTCCTCGATCGAGATCTTGACGAACGTGGTGGTGTCGTACGGCGAGAACCAGGTGACGCCCTGCGGGAAGCTCGGCGCCAGCTCGTCCATCTTGGCGCGCACGGCGTCGGCCACGTTCAGCGCGTTGGCGCCCGGCAGCAGCTGGATGGCGAACGCGCCGACCGGCTTGCCGTTGAACTGGGTGTCGAAGCCGAAGTTCTGCGCACCGAACTCCACCCTGGCCACGTCCTTCAGGCGCACGGTCGAGCCGTCGTTGTTGGCGCGCAGGATGATCTGCTCGAACTGCTCGGGCGAGGTGAAGCGGCCTTCCGCCGAGACCGTGGCGGTGAACGCCTGGCCGTCGGGGGCGGGATCGGAACCGACCGAACCGGCGGCGAACTGCACGTTCTGCGCGCGCACCGCCGTCAGCACTTCGGTGGCCGACAGGTTGTAGCCCTGCAGCTTGCCCGGATCCAGCCACAGGTTCATGGCGTACTCGGAACCGAAGTGCTGGGTGCTGCCGACGCCCGGCACGCGCGAGATCTGGTCCAGCACGCGCGAGGCGACGATGTCGTTCAGGCGGTTGCGGTCGATGCTCGGATTGTCGGACTGCAGGCCCACCACCATCAGGAAGCCGGCGTTGGCCTTGGCCACCACCACGCCCTGCGCGGTGACCTCGCTGGGCAAGCGGGGCGTGGCCAGCGAGACCTTGTTCTGCACCTGTACCTGCGCGATGTCCGCGTCGGTGCCGGTCTGGAAGGTCAGGGTGATCGAGGCCTGGCCGGCCGAGCTGGAGCTGGAACTGAAATACAGCAGGTTGTCGATGCCGGTGAGCTGCTGCTCGATGACCTGGGTGACCGAGCGCTCGGTGGTCTCGGCACTGGCGCCGGGATAGGTCGCGCTGACCGTGACCTGCGGCGGCGCGATCGACGGATAGGACTCGACGCCGAGGTTGAGGATCGCGATCACGCCGGCGAGCGAGATCAGGATCGACACGACCCAGGCGAAGATCGGGTGGTTGATGAAGAACTTGGGCATGGGGGCGGGTCCTTCTTACTCGGCCTTGCCGGCCGCCGGCGCGGGCTTGGCCTGCGCAGCCTTCGCGGCCGCCTGTTCGGCCGTCACGCCCTTGGCCGGCGCGCCTTCCTTGACCTTCTGCAGGCCTTCGACGATGACCTGGTCGCCGGCCGTCAGGCCGTCGGTGACTAGCCAGTTCGCGCCGATGGCCTGCTGGGCGGTGATGTTCTTGCGTGCGACGTTGCCGTCCTTGCCGATCACCATCGCGTACGCGCTGGCGGTGTCGCGCTGCACCGCACCCTGCGGGATCAGGAACGCGCCTTTCTGTTCGCCCAGCGTGGCGCGCAGGGTGACGAACGTACCCGGCAGCAGCGTGCGGTCGGGGTTCGGCACCGTGGCGCGCAGCGAGACGCTGCCGGTGGCCGGATCGACGACGGTGTCGGAGAAGTCAAGCGTGCCGGTCTGGTCGATGGCCTGGCCGTCGGGCAGGAGCACCTGCACCGTGCGCTGGCCGTCGCCGGCCAGCTGCACTTTGCCGTCGCCCTGCGCCTGGCGCAGGGTCTGCAGCTCGCTGGAGCTCATCGAGAAATTCGCGTACAGCGAATCGATCTGGTCGATGGTCGTGAGCAGCGTGGCGTCGCCCTGGCCGACCAGCGCGCCCTCGGTGACCTGCTGCTTGCCGGCACGGCCGGAGATCGGCGCGGTGACCGAGGCGTAGCCCAGGTTGATGCGGGCGGTCTGGACATTGGCGCGGGCCTGCTGCACGGCGGCGGCGGCGCTGCGCTCGGCGGCTTCGGCATTGTCCAGGTCGGACCGGGAGACGAACTTCTGCGGCGCCAGCTGGCGCGCGCGATCCGCTGCCACCTTCGCATTCGCGTAGGTGGCCTGCGCCGAGGCCAGGGTGGCCTGCGCCGCACTCAACGACGCCTGCAGGGGGGCGGGATCGATCAGGAACAGCACCTGGCCTTCCTTCACGTCGCTGCCTTCCTGATAGACGCGCTTCTGCACCACACCGGCGACGCGGGCGCGCACGTCCGAGCTGCGGTACGGCGACAGGCGGCCCACCAGGTCGCGCTGCAGGGGCACGTCCTGCGGCGTGGCGCTCACCACCACCACTTCGGGCGGCGGCATCTGCTGCGGTTCGGGCTTGCTGCAGGCGGCCAGGATCGCCAGCAGGGCGCTGGCAAGGACGAGGGAGCGGACGGGGGAGGTCATGGGGAAACTCCGTTTCTTTTTCTTGTAGACGCGGGAAGGGAATGCGATGAGCGGATGCGCCGTCCGGCAGGGACGTCGGGACGTGCGGCAGCAGGAGTGTCCGGGGCGGGCGCGAAGGCGCGCAGGAAGGTGTCGATCGAGAACTCGGCCCAGCGGCGGCGCGCACGGTCGCCTGCACGGTGGGGCACACCTAAACGCTGCCGGTCGAAGTCCATTCCCACGATCATGCTGAGCAGCAGCTCCGCGGCGTAGTGCGGATCGTCATGCCTCAGCTGGCCCTGATCCATCGCATGCTGCAGCCAGGCGGCGAGGCGCTGGACGAGAGTATCGCAGGCTTGCTGGTAGAGATCGCGCGCTTCATCGGGAAATTGGTGCGCTTCGGCCGTCATCAGGCGGCTGGTCGCCACGATGGCCGGATCGCACAGGTGCCGCAGGTGTTGCGTGGCGAAGGCCAGCAGCGCGGTACGCGGATCTTCCACCGCCGGCGAAAGGCGCGCGGTGGCCAGGTCCTGGTGTTCGGCGATCACGCTGCGCAGCAGTTCCTGCTTGCTGCCGAAGTGGGCGTACAGCGTCTGCTTGGAGCAGCCGGCACGCGCGGCAACGCTGTCCATGCTGATGCGGAAACCCTGCTCGGCCATGAGCTCGCGCACCGCCTGGTGGACGCGGGCGCGACGCAGGTCGGGCGCGGAAGGGGTGGGGGAGGCTCGCATCGGACTGGACTATACCGTCCAGTTCAGAATTTTGACAGGCTTGAAAACACGGCATTTCCGTGCACAAAGCCGGCGGCGGCACTTGTGAAGAATGCGTGACGAGGTGGCGCGCTCTTCCGTGCGCTGCCGAATGTTGGGGTGGTTCTCGTCGATCCGCCGAATGGCATCCGGATCGCCGCTGCGTTCGGCTCGCGCTAGACAATCGCTCGCGCGATTGCAAGCGATGCCAATGCCGCCTCGCAGCAAGTTTTGTCATGGCGTCGGGAGATACAATGACCATTCGACTACCAATTGTTGAGTCACTTCCTGCATGAACGCTGCGCGCAGCCCGAAAAAAGCCTCCAAGAAAACGTCCAAACCGGAAGCCGGCAAGGCCACCACATCGGTGAGCCCGAAGGCGACGCCCACCCGAAAGGTGGCTGTCCGACCGGACAAGGCGGCGAAGGCCGCGGGGGAGAAAGGCAGGCAGCTGGCGAAGGCGGGCGAGGCGTTCTCGCTGTCGCCCATCCTCGATGCGATCCGCAAGCGCGTATCCGGTGCCGCCGCGCAGGCCGAGGCGCGCACCTTCGCCGACGCGTTCTACAAGCGCATGGAAGAAGACGAGTATCCGCACCACAGCGCCGACGGCTGGGCCGCGATCGCCGCCGACACGTTGGCGTTCGCGCGCAACCGCAAGCCCGGCACCGCCAACGTGCGCATCTTCAACGCGTCGCTGAAGTCGCACGGCTGGGAATCCCCGCACACCGTGCTGCAGATCATCAACGACGACATGCCGTTCCTGGTCGATTCGGTCAGCATGGCGCTGGCGGAGATGGGCGTGGGCGTGCACGTGCTGGGCCACCCGCTGGTGCGCTTCACCCGCGACAAGGCCGGCAAGGTCACCGCGGTGGGCGATGGCAAGCACGAGTCGCTGATGCTGCTGGAGATCGACCGCCTGCCGCCGGAAGAGATGGCGCAGGTCGAGAAGCGCATCCGCAACGTGCTGGAGGAAGTCCGCGCCATCGTGCGCGACTGGTCGAGCATGCGCGAGAAGATGCTGGCGCTGGCCGACGACATGGCCACCCGCCGCATGCCGGTGGACGACGACGGCCGCCGCGAGGCGCAGGAGTTCCTGCGCTGGGCCGCCGCCGACCACTTCACCTTCTTCGGTTACCGCGAGTACCGCGTCGAGAAGCGCACCGGCATCCTCGCCGCCGTCGAGGACAGCGGCCTGGGCCTGCTGCGCGAGGGCGACACCACGCCGCCGCGCAACATCAAGACGCTGGCCGCGCACTACCTGCCGCAGGGCGGCTCGGTGGATGCGCTGATCCTCACCAAGACCAACCGCCGCTCCACCGTGCACCGCCCGGGCAACATGGACTACATCGGCGTGCTGGAGTTCGACGCGCAGGGCAACCCGATCGCCGAGCAGCGCTTCATCGGCCTGTACACCTCCAGCGCCTACAACCGCCGCCCGTGGGAGATCCCGCTGGTGCGCGAGCGCCACGAGTACGTGATGCAGAAGTCCGGCCTGTCGCCCAGCGGCCACAGCGGCAAGGCGCTGCGCCACATCCTGGAGACGCTGCCGCGCGAGGAGCTGTTCCAGTCCAGCGACGAGGAACTGTTCCGCACTTCGATGGGCATCCTGGGCCTGCAGGAGCGCGTGCGCAGCAAGCTGTTCCTGCGCCGCGACCGCTACGGCCGGTTCTACTCGGCGCTGGTCTACATCCCGCGCGAGCGCTTCAACACCGACGTGCGCCTGCGCATCGAGTCGCTGCTGAAGGACGCCATGCGTGGCGAGTACGTCGACAGCAGCGTGCTGCTCGGCGAGTCGCCGCTGGCGCAGCTGCACATCACCATCCGCCCGAAGGCCGGTGAACAGGTCGAAGTGGACACCTCCGCGCTGGAAGGCGACATCGCCCACCTGCTGCGCAACTGGCAGGACGACCTGCGCGAAACCCTGATCGGCCGCCACGGCGAATCCAAGGGCCTGCTGCTTGCGGGCGGTTACGGACGTGCGCTTCCCGCCGGTTACATCGAAGTCGTCTCGCCGGAGGGCGCCGCGCGCGATGTCGAACATCTCGCCTCGCTGTCCGGTGCCAACGACCTGCGCCTGAGCCTGCACGAGTCGCGCCGCAAGCGTCCCGGCCAGGGCCGCCTGCGCCTGAACCTGTACCGGCAGGAAACCGACATCCCGCTGTCGGACGCGCTGCCGCTGATGGAGAACATGGGTCTGCGCGTGATCTCCGAGCATCCGTTCCGCCTGGAGACCGCACAGGGTGCGCGCTACATCCAGGAGTTCGAAGTCGAAGCGGTGAGCGGTGCGTTCGATGTGGAACGCCTGGCGCCCGCGTTCGAGGACGCGTTCGCCCGTGTTTGGCATGGCGACGCCGAGAACGATGGCTTCAACCGGTTGGTGCTCGGCGCCGGCCTGGCCTGGCGCCAGGTCGCCGTGCTGCGTGGTTACTGCAAGTACCTGCTGCAGACCGGCGTGCCGTTCTCGCAGAGCTATGTCGAGGAAACCCTCAACCGCTATCCGTTGCTTGCCCGCCTGCTGGTGGAACTGTTCGAGGCCCGCTTCGATCCGGCGACCGGCAGCGAGAGCAAGGCGCAGGTCAAGGAGGGCCAGGAGCGCTTCGCCGCGCAGCTCAAGCCGTTGGCAGGGAACGACGAGGCGGCGCAGAAGACCTTGGCCATGCTGGTCGAGGCGCGCGGCGGCAAGCGCGAGCAGCAGGTCGATGCGGCGCACCAGTCGCTGCTGAAGCTGATGGACCGGGTGTCCAGCCTCGACGAGGACCGCATTCTGCGTGGCTTCATGGGCGCGATCGAAGCCACGCTGCGTACCAGCTTCTACCAGGTCGGCAAGGACGGGAAGCCGGCGCACACGATCAGCTTCAAGTTTGATTCGGCCAAGGTGCCTGACCTGCCCAAGCCGCGTCCGTACCGCGAGATCTTCGTGTACGGCCCGCGCGTGGAAGGCGTGCACCTGCGCTTCGGGCCGGTGGCCCGTGGCGGCCTGCGCTGGTCCGACCGCCGCGAGGATTTCCGTACCGAAGTGCTGGGCCTGGTGAAGGCGCAGATGGTGAAGAACACGGTCATCGTGCCGGTCGGCGCGAAGGGCGGCTTCTTCGTCAAGCGTCCGCCGGTGGGCGGCGACCGCGATGCGGTGCTGGCCGAAGGCATCGCCTGCTACAAGCTGTTCATCCAGGGCCTGCTGGACATCACCGACAACATCGTCGGCAACAGGATCGTGCCGCCGGTGGACGTGGTGCGCCACGATCAGGACGATCCGTACCTGGTCGTCGCCGCCGACAAGGGCACGGCCACGTTCTCCGACATCGCCAATGGCCTGGCCATCGCGCACGGCTTCTGGATGGGCGATGCGTTCGCGTCCGGTGGTTCGGTCGGCTACGACCACAAGGGCATGGGCATCACCGCCCGCGGCGCCTGGGAGTCGGTCAAGCGCCACTTCCGCGCGATGAACCGCGACAGCCAGGCCGAGGACTTCACCTGTGTCGGCATCGGCGACATGTCGGGCGACGTGTTCGGCAACGGCATGCTGCTGTCCGAGCACATCCGCCTGCTGGCCGCGTTCGACCACCGCCACATCTTCCTGGACCCGAATCCGGATGCGGCGAAGTCGTTCAAGGAACGCGACCGCATGTTCAAGGTCCCGCGCTCCAGCTGGGCGGACTACGACAGCAAGCTGATCTCCAAGGGCGGCGGCATCCATCCGCGCAGTGCCAAGTCCATCGAGATCACGCCTGAAGTCCGCACCGCGCTCGGCATCGCCGACGGCGTCAAGGCGATGACGCCCAACGAACTGATGAGCGCCATCCTCAAGGCGCCGGTCGACCTGCTGTGGAACGGCGGCATCGGCACCTACGTCAAGGCGGCCAGCGAAACGCATGCCGATGTCGGCGACCGCGCCAACAACGGCCTGCGCGTCGACGGTCGCGAGCTGCGCTGCAAGGTGGTGGGCGAGGGCGGCAACCTGGGCCTGACCCAGCTGGGCCGCATCGAGGCCGCGCAACATGGCGTGCTGCTCAACACCGACTTCATCGACAACTCCGCCGGCGTGGATACCTCCGACCACGAGGTGAACATCAAGATCCTGCTCAACGGCGTGGTGCAGGCGAAGAAGCTGTCGATGGACGCCCGCAACAAGCTGCTGGCCGACATGACCGGCGAAGTGGCCGAGCTGGTGCTGTGGGACAACTACCGCCAGAACCAGGCCATCAGCCTGATGGAGCGGATGAGCGTGTCGCGCCTGGGTTCCAAGCAGCACTTCATCCAGACGCTGGAATCGCAGGGCCTGCTGGATCGCCAGATCGAGTTCCTGCCGTCGGACGCGGAGCTGGCCGAGCGCAAGGCGCGCGGCCAGGGCCTGACCCGTCCGGAACTGTCGGTGCTGCTGTCGTACGCCAAGCTGGTCGCGTTCCAGCAGTTGCTGGAATCGGACATCCCCGAGGATCCGTACCTGTCCAAGGAGCTGCAGCGCTACTTCCCGCAGCCGCTGCAGAAGAAGTACGCCTCGGAGATGGAGAAGCACCGCCTGAAGCGCGAAATCATCGCCACGGCCGTGACCAACACCACCATCAATCGCATGGGCGCCACCTTCCTGCTGCGCATGCAGGAAGACACGGGCCGCTCGCCGGCGGAAGTCGCCAAGGCCTTCACCATCACCCGCGAAACGCTGGATGCGCGGGCGCTGTGGAACCAGATCGATGCGCTGGACGGCAAGGTGCCGGAGTCGGTGCAGATCGATGCCCTGCAGGTGATCTGGCAGGTGCAGCGCAACTTCACCCGCTGGCTGCTGACCCGGCAGGGGCCGATCCCGGCGATCGCCACGGCGGTGGAGCGTTACCACGACGGCTTCAACGAGATCCGGGCCGCCGACGGTGTGCTGCCGGATTCGCTGCGCCCGGCGTACAACGCCAGCCTGCAGGCGTGGAAGGACAAGGGGCTGCCTGTGGCCTTGGCCGGCCAGATCGCGGCGCTGCCGTACCTGGAGCCGTCCTGCGACATCATCGAACTGGCCCGTGCGCGCAAGCTCAAGCCGGTCGAAGTGTCCAAGGTCCACTACCGCCTGGGCGAAGCGCTCCACCTGCCGTGGCTGCAGGACCAGATCGAAGCCCTGAAGGTGGACGGCCGCTGGCACGCGGTCGCCCGCGGCGTGCTGCGCGACGAACTGGCCGCCCACCAGCGCACGCTGGCCAACCAAGTGCTGTCGCTGCCCGGCGGCCATGCCGATGCCAAGGTCAAGGCCTGGCTCGGCCGCGATGACGCCGCTCTGCGCTTCACGCTCAACATGCTCAACGAGCTGGCGGCGCAGAAGACGCTGGACTATCCGACTGCGTCGGTGGCGGTGCAGCGGTTGGGGCAGCTGGCTTCGCAGGGCTGATTGTCATGATCCCGCGTTGAAAAGAGGCGGCCTGCGGGCCGCCTCTTTTTTGGCCGCCCTCCATGCTTGCCACCCGGTGGGCAAACGCTGGGCGTTGTCAAAAAGCGCTCCCGGCGTTTTTTTCTGTACGCTGTGCGAGCCAGATGATGGAGCCACGGATGTCCGACCCGCGCATCGCCTTTCTCGCCAGCCCGACGCCCGAAGCGCAGGACGCGCTGGCCACGCTGCGGCGTGAGCATGGGGCGCATGCCCCCGACCAGGCCGACGTGCTGTGCGCGCTGGGCGGCGATGGCTTCATGCTGCAGACGCTGCATCGCCACGGTGCACTGGGCAGGCCGGTGTTCGGCATGAAGCTGGGAACGGTGGGCTTCCTGATGAACCACTACCGTTCGGACGGTCTGGTCGAGCGGATCGCCGCCGCGGAGCCGGCCAAGCTGCGTCCGCTGGAAATGCAGGCGCTCACCGAGTCCGGTACCACTACGTCCTCGCTGGCCTACAACGAAGTGTCGCTGCTGCGGCAGACGCGGCAGGCGGCGCATATCCAGATCGACCTCAATGGCGAGACCCGTCTGGACGAACTGATCTGCGACGGCGTGCTGACCGCCACGCCTGCGGGCAGCACCGCCTACAACTTCTCGGCGCACGGCCCGATCCTGCCGCTGGGCTCGCACACCATCGCGCTGACCCCGATCGCGCCGTTCCGGCCGCGCCGCTGGCGGGGCGCCATCCTGAAGGCGGATACCGAGGTGCGCTTCCGCGTGCTGGACCCCTACAAGCGCCCGGTCAGCGCCACCGCCGACTCGCACGAAGTACGCGACGTGGTGGAAGTGACCATCCGCGAATCGCGCGACCGCACGGTCACGCTGCTGTTCGATCGCGAGCACAATCTCGAAGAGCGGATCCTCAGCGAACAGTTCATGACCTGAGACGCGGTGCGTCGATGGACGCCGGGCTTCGCCGCAGTGCGGCTTGCCGCCTCATGTCACACATGTTATCCAGCGCCCCGTAGCGGTTCGGTTCGCATCCACCCGGGGAGGGGTCACGATGCCATTGAAGTGCGCGTGGGCGCTGTGCGCCTTGCTGGCGGTGGCCGATGTGACGGCCTGCAACCTGTCGACGGGCATCACCGCGTTCGCGAAACGCGGCGACGCGCCCGCGGTCGACGACACCGGCCTCAAACCGCCCGTGCTGGAACTGGTCAGCCTGACGCGCGGGGTGGACGGTCGTGCCTCCTGCGATGCCAGCGGCCTGCTGACGCTGAGTGTGGAATGGCCGCGCGGCACCGACTACAAGCTGCGCGAACTCGGCTTCGAGTTCCGCGTGGTCGGCGACGACGCCCTGGCGATCTTCCCCGACCAGCCGGTGGCCGGACGCGTGGACGGACGGCGCAGTGAGTTCGTGTTCCTCTGGCAGGACGGACCGCCGGCCGTGCAGGCGAACATCGACCTGGTGGTGGAAGTGCGTGCGGTGACCGCGGACAACCGCCGCGGGCCGCCGGCGCAACTGCGCATCGCGGCCGCACCGGGAAGCTAGCCGTCTCGCCTGCTGCGCCATGGATCGCCGATACTGTGCGCATGGCCGACAACACCCCCCGTTTGCTCACCGTCGCGGTCACCTCGCGGGCCCTGTTCGATCTGGAAGAGAGCCACGCGCTGTACGAGCGCGAGGGCGTGCAGGTCTACAGCGATTTCCAGCGCCACCACGAGGACGACGTGCTCGCGCCCGGCATCGCGTTTCCGGTGGTCCGCAAACTGCTGGCGTTGAACACCGGCGCGCCGGCCGAGGCGCCACGCGTCGAGGTGATCCTGCTGTCGCGCAACTCCGCCGACACCGGGCTGCGCATCTTCAATTCGATTCAGCACTACGGGCTGGGCATCGTGCGCGCCACCTTCACGGCGGGCGAGCCGACCTGGCCCTACGTCAAGCCATTCGGCACCGACCTGTTCCTGTCGGCGAATCCCGAATCGGTGCGGCGCTCGCTGGAGCACGGCATCGCGGCGGCCACCATCCTGCCGGCGGGCGCGCCGCAGTTGCGGCACGAGCACCAGCTGCGTATCGCCTTCGACGGCGACGCCGTGATCTTCGGCGACGAGAGCGAGCGGATCTCGCGCGAGCAGGGCGTGGAAGCGTTCGGCAAGCACGAGCAGGCGCGCGCCCGCGAACCGCTGTCCGGCGGGCCGTTCCGCAATTTCCTGTCGGCGCTGCACCAGCTGCAGCAGGTGTTCCCGGCCGACGAACGCTCGCCGATCCGCACCGCGCTGGTCACCGCGCGGTCCGCGCCGGCGCACGAGCGCGTGATACGCACGCTGCGTGAATGGGGGGTGCGGCTGGACGAGGCGCTGTTCCTGGGCGGGCGCCACAAGGGGCCGTTCCTGGAGGCCTTCGGCGCCGACATTTTCTTCGACGACTCGCAACACAACATCGACAGTGCGCGGCATCACGTCGCCGCCGGTCACGTTCCGCACGGCGTCGCCAATCCGTGACGCCTGTCCCGCTGGGCCTGTCCGGGCGCCAGAGGGCTCCCCGATAGGTACAGGCACAAGCCGCTCCGCAGCCGCGCGGAGCATGGGGGGAGCGTGTCGTGTGCCTGGAAGAGCGCGAAGGTCGCCTGCATCTGGTCCATCGCCGGCGTGAATGGGGCAGCCAGCGGATCATGGAGGAGAAGATCTACGACCTCGAACTGCCGGCGGCCGGTTCTCGCGTACTCAAGCACGGCGGGGAAGGGCCCGACTTCTGGGCCTACGTCGACAGTGGCCGCCGCCTGCACTACGTGAGCTACTGGCTGCCCAACAAGATCCGGGTGATGCGCCGTCCGCGAGCGGAACAGGAGGACCTGCAGGTGCTGTCGCCGCACTATGCGCGCATCGGCCCGCGGCTGTACTGCCGGGGCGCGTGGGTGCCGGACGCCGACGCCGAGCACTTCCAGCTGGTGCCGGAAACCCGCTTCGCCCACGACGGCGAGCGCATCTACGCGTTCACCATCACCGAGGGGCTGGATATGCTGGAGGATGCCGCGTGGCCGCTGCACTTCCTGCGCCGCTGCGAGCATTTCGCCGACCGCCGCGATTTCTACTGGCAGAGCAGCTGGACCAAGCGGATCGAGCGGGTGAGCGGATACACCCGGATCGACGCGTACGAAAAGAAGAGCGTGCTGCAGGCCCACCTGTGGGGCGATACCGATCCGCAGGATGACGCGGAAGAGGCGGCGCGCGCGGACGTGCTCGACGGCGTGCGCACGGTGGCGGACCTGTTCCGGCTGGCGCTTCCGGATGCTGGCGTGCAGTGGGCCGGCGCGGCCGCCGCCCACGCCTGAGGCGCGTTGCCCGGGCTGGGATCAGAGCGGCAGGCGGATGTCGGTCAGCCGCCAGCGCAGGCCCTGCCGGGTGAGCACGAACACCACCGGATCGCCGTCGCCGTCATGCACGGTGGCGGTGAAGCGCGACAGCGATTCGTAGCGGTGCTCGGCCTCCTTCAGCGGCTCGGCCGGCACGGGTGGCGCATAGGTATCGCCACCGACCGTCTCGCCGATCGCGCGCTTCCACGTCGACCGTCCCTGCAGGATGGCGGCGATCCCCATCGGCGTGACCAGGGTGTCAACGCCGCGTCCGAGTACCTGGTTGGCCAGCGACAGCGCGGCCGCGCCGAACAGGTTGGATGCGACTTCCGGCCCGGCCCGGCGCGCCAGGTAATCCTCCACCTGCGCGCGCAGGTTGACCCGCAGCGCGGGGAAATCCACGTGCTTCTGCAGCCTGGCCGTGTCCTGTTCCGCCAGCGCCGTGCGGATGCCGTGCAAGGCGAGATAGGGTCCTGCGACCACATACGTCGCCAGGCCCAGCATAAGGGCCAGCAGTACACCGCCGACGAGCCACTTCTTCATCCGTGCCATCTCCGGGTCAGAATTCCAGTTCCAGCGCTGCGCACAGGTAGTCGACGAACGGCCCCAGCGTCTTCAGGTCGGCGGCCACGGTCTGGCGCAGGCGCGGCCCGGTCATGGTGGCATCGTCCAGCGGGCGCCAGAACACGAAGTTGCGGTGCTTCAGGTCGTCGATGAACGCGAAATCGGCCGGGAAGCCGCGCGGCGGCCGCACCAGCTTCTCGCTCTCCTCGAACTCGAAGCGACGCCGGAACGCGGGGTCGTGTGCGGCCTTCTTCCAGCTGCCCGGGTTGTCGAGGATGAACTGGCGGACGCGGCGCTGCGTATCCGGTTCCGGATGCCAGAGCCCGGCGCCCACGAAACATTCGCCCGGTTGCAGGTGCAGGTAGAACGACGGGGCGGGCACCTGCCGGTGGCGCTCGTGGTACAGCCGCGCACCCTGCCAGGACTTGTACGGGGACTTGTCGTTGGAGAAGCGCGCATCGCGGTAGATGCGGAACAGCGAACCGCCGACGGTCTTGGGCTCGGAGCGGAAGTGCAGGCTGACCGCCGCGAGGTCCGGCTGCAGGTCCGTCAGCAGGCGCAGGAACGGTTGCCGGACATGGTCTTCGTACTGCGCCTTGTGGTCGGCGAACCAGGTCTTGTCGTTGTGGCGCGCCAGCCCGCGCAGGAACTTGAAACTGGCATCGGAGAAGTAGGTGGCCATGGTCGCCATTCTAGACACGCCGGTGTCATGGAACCGGCAAGATCGCCCTCGACCTGCCGTTACAGGCTGGCCTGCAGGTCGTCGCGCCACTGCTGGATCTTGTCCAGCAACGCCAGTTTGTCGGTGCTGCCGGCCTGCGTGCGCCGCAGCTCGGCCACTTCCGCATCGAAGCGCTCGAAGCTGTATTCGGACAGCCCGCTGTCCGTGGCCAGGCGCTGGCGCCGGTAGTCGTCCCAGCGCTGGCGTTCGCCGGCGGACAGGCTGTCGGGCCAGTTGCGCGCGCGATAGCGGAACAGCAGTTCCGGCAGCCGCGCATCGCGGAAGCCGAAATCGCGCTGGCCCAGCAACGCGGGCGGGGTGGTGCGCACGTCGGTGAAGCGGCGCTTGTCCGCGTCGGCCAGGAAGCCGTCGTAGAGCGATCCGTCCACATCGCCGGCCTGGAAAGCGCGTTCAGCGGCGAAGACCTGGCGCACTTTCTCGGCCAGTTCGGGACCGGCTTCGCGCAGGATCGCGGCGTGGCGCTCGCAGCGCACGGGATCGATGCCCAGCCGGTCCAGGTCGGCGGGGCGCAGGTGCGACCACGCCACCAGCGCCGGTGCACGGTTGAGGTGGACTTCCTTCAGCGGGATGCGCTGTTCGCCTTCGGGAAGGTCGGCGGCCGGCGTGTAGAGCCGGTCCGCGATATCGTCCGGCGACATCGACAGCAGCGGCGCCGGATCGCTGTCCAGGTCGAACACCACCACGCGGTTGTCGATGCGCGGATGCCGGGTCAGCGGCAGCACCGGTGCGGCACACAGCCGGTGCGCGGGATAGCGTTGCGAGACGTGCAGGACCGGCAGCATGGCGATGGTGTCGAGCAGCCGTGCGGCGAAGCGCTTGTCGCGCAGCTGCAGCGCGTAGTCCCACAGGCGGGGTTGCGCCTGTCGCATCAGCCGCGCCAGACCGATGGTGGCGAACACGTCCGACAGCGCCTCGTGCGCATCGCCGTCGCGTACGCGGTTGGCCAGCGCGAGATGCTCCAGCTTGAACGAGGTGGCGCCGTCCTCGCGCTTCGGCCAGACAATGCCGTCCGGCCGCAGCGCATGCATCAGCCGCATCACGTCCAGCAGGTCCCAGCGCGAGTTGCCGCCGCGCCATTCGCGCTCGTAAGGCTCGTGGAAATTGCGGAACAGACCGTGGCGGACGAACTCGTCGTCGAAACGCAGGCTGTTGTAGCCCAGCGTGCAGGTTTCCGGCCGGCCCATGTCGTCGGCGATGCGGGCGAAGGCCTCGGCCTCGTTGACGCCGTCACGCAGCGCCTGCTGCGGGGTGATGCCGGTGATCAGCGTGGCGATGGGCGAGGGCAGCAGGTCGTCGGCGGGCTGCACGAAAAAGCTGATCGGTTCGTCGATGACGTCCAGCGCCGGCGTGGTGCGCACCGCCGCGAACTGCGCCAGGCGGCTGCGCCTCGGGTCGGCGCCGAAGGTTTCAAGATCGTAGAAGAGAAAGGTGCCCGCCATGCGTAGTCCTTCGTCGGCACGTCATTGTGCCGGGCCGTTGTGGCGGCATCGTTGAACGCGCGCCGGAGGGTGGATCGAGGCGCCATCGTGGAAGTGGACGCTGCCGGCCATGGCGGTCACCTGTCAGTGGGCCGTCGCCGCGGCGTCTGCGAGGATCGGCAACCGCTCGCGCACATCCGCATCCACCGCCGCCCAATCGATGCCGTCGAGCGACGCCCGGCCTGCGGTGTGCCGCACCAGCAGATCGCGCTGCACGTGGCTGCGGTGCTGCGCCAGCGCGTAGGGGATGCGCATGAAGCTGACCATCGTGTAGTGCGGGACGAAGCGCTGCGGGTGGCGTTCCTGCAATGCCAGTTCCAGTTCGCGCTGCAGCAGGAAGCCGCTGTCGTCGACCTTGTCGCGCATCTCCACGTAGTTCTCCAGCGCCATCTCCTGGATCGCCAGCGCATTCGGCTTGCGCTCGGCCTCGAACGCGGCGAAGGCGGCGGCCAGGTCGTCCGACGCCAGCAGGTGCCGCGACAGCGCCACGCAGTCCTCGAAGGCACAGTTCATGCCCTGGCCATGGAACGGGACCATGGCGTGGGCCGCGTCGCCCAGCAGTACCGCCTGGCCGCCGAGATGCCAGCGGTCAAGGTACAGCGTGGCGAGCAGACCGGTGGGGTTGGTCTCCCAGTCTTGTTCGAGCTCGGGGATCAGCGGCACGGCGTCAGCGAAATCGCGCAGGAACAGCGCCTTTGCGTCTTTTCCCGTGCGTACGCTGGCGAAGCTCGGATCGCCGTGATTGGGCAGGAACAACGTCACCGTGAACGTGCGCTCATCGTTCGGCAGTGCGATGCACATGTAGTGTCCGCGTGGCCAGATATGCAGCGCATTCGGTTCCATCATGAAATCGCGGTCGGCCGATGGCGGGATTTCCAGTTCCTTGTAGGAATGGTCCAGGAACTCCGTACGCTCGCCCAAATCCTCGCGTCGCTGCATGGCGCCGCGCAGTGACGATCCGGCGCCGTCGGCACCGATCAGGGCAGTGAAATTCACGGCATGCACGCTGCCATCCTGTTCGTCGCCGAACCGGACGGTATGCGCATCGAAGTCCACGGTGTCCAGCCGGCGATGGAAGTGCAGGGTCGCACCCGCGCGCTCGGCCAGGTCCAGCAGGGTGATGTTCAGATCGCCACGATGGATGGACCAGATGACCTCCGAGTCGTCGCGCCCATAGCGCTGCAGCTGCAGCCGCCCGTCGAGGGCGTGCACCATGCGGCCGCGCATCATCACCGCCTGCCGCATCACCGCATCGTCGGCGTCGGCCATCCGCAGCGCGTGGCGGCCGCGCTCGGTCAGCGCCAGGTTGATCGAACGCCCGCCGGCATAGCCCTGCACGCGCGGGTCGCCACGCTTCTCGAACACGTCCACCCGCCAGCCGGCGCGGGCCATCAGCGTAGCCAGCAGCGCACCGGCGAGCCCGGCGCCGATGATGGTGATCGAGCGAGTGTTTTTGATTGTGTCCAACGCTTCTTTCCGTCATCCCCGCGCAGGCGGGGATCCAGTGACTCTGCTCTGACCGGTGATGTCAGGCCAGAGATCGTTCCAGTAGGGATTTGACTCTTCGATCAGCCTCATCTTCCATATCCGGTTCCACTTCTTGATTCGCTTCTCGCGCGTGATGGCCGCTTCCATGGTCGGATGTAATTCGTACCATACCAGCCGGGTTACGCAATGTCGGTGGGTAAATCCGGGTACAGCATGCGTACGGTGTTGCCAGATACGTCCGACCAGATCACTGGTAACCCCGACGTACAACGTGCCGTTCGTGCGGCTCGCCAGGATGTAGGTTGCCGGCTGCTTTTCCATAAGCAACTCCATTGAAGCAACGACACTGGGTCCCCGCCTGCGCGGGGACGACGATTCACTGGCGTGCGATCAGAACCCCCGCCACGTCTCGACTTCCTCGACGAAGCGGTGGACGTCCATGTAGCGGTTGTAGAGCGGAGCGGGCGAAATGCGGATCACGTCCGGTTCGCGCCAGTCGCCGACGACGCCCACCGACAGTAGGTACTCGAACAGCTCACGCCCGCGCTCGCGGCCACCACTCACGCGCAGCGACAGTTGTGCGCCGCGCTGGGTGGTGTCGGCGGGCGTGATGATCTGTAGTACGTCCGACAGCCGCGTCTGGATCAGCGCTTCCAGCAGCCCGGTGATCTTCAGCGATTTGGTGCGGATCGCGTCCATGCCGCCGGCCTTCTCGAACAGTTCCAGCGAGGCGCGCAGCGGCGCAAGGCCCAGGATGGGCGGATTGCTGAGCTGCCAGCCCTCGGCGCCGGGCGTGGGCACGAACTCGGGCGCCATGCGGAAACGGGTTTCCTTTTCGTGGCCCCACCAACCGGCGAAGCGCGGACGGTCGGTGTGCGCATGCCGCGCGTGCACGAAGCAGCCTGCGACCGCGCCGGGACCGGAGTTCAGGTACTTGTAGTGGCACCACACGGCGAAATCGACCCCGCTGTCGTGCAGGCGCAACGGCAGGTTTCCGACCGCATGCGCGAGGTCGACGCCGACGATGGCGCCCTGCGCATGGCCAAGGCGGGCGATCTCGGCCAGGTCGAAGGCCTGTCCGGTGCGGTACTGGATGCCCGGCCACAGCACCAGCGCCAGGCGCGGACCGTGTGTGGCAATCGCGCGCTCGATGGCGGCCATCGACAGCGTGCCATCGGGCTGGTCCGGTTCCACTTCGATCAGGTCGGTCGCCGGGTCGAAGCCATGGAAGCGCACCTGCGACTCCATCGCATGGCGGTCGGACGGGAATGCGCCGGCTTCCATGAGGATCGCCGGCCGTTCTGCCGTGGGACGGTAGAAGCTCACCATCATCAGGTGCAGGTTGGTGGTCAGCGTGTTCATCGCCACCACCTCGGCCGGCTCCGCACCGACCACGCCTGCCAGCGAATCACGCACCAGTTCGTGGTAGGTCATCCACTGCGCGTTGCCGGTGAAATGACCCTCGACGGCTTCGGTGGACCACTTGTCCAGCACTTCGTTGATGTACGTGCGCGCGCCCTTCGGCTGCAGGCCGAGCGAGTTGCCGCAGAAGTACACCTGGTCGTTGTGCTTGTGGCGCGGGATCAGGAACTCGTTGCGCAGCGTGCGCAGCGGATCGGCGGCATCGAGGGCGATGATGTGGGTGCGGGACAGCGGGTCGGTCATGGAGTGGAATCTGGGAATGATCAGTGGGCTGTAGGAGCGACGTGAGTCGCGACCATGGAGTGTCGGTGGAGATGACGCCGGATGGGCTGGTTCCCCAGGAAGATACTGAAGGCCTTGGCAACACTGTGCCGTGCGGTCGCGACTGACGTCGCTCCTACAGGAGGCGCCATCACAAAAACCTCGACGCCGGCAGACCCAGCCATTCCAGCGCGGTGCCGTGGTACAGGCGTGCCTGCTGCACCTCGTCCAGGCCCAGCGCGGCGATGCCGGCGCCGGGTTCCTGTTCGCCCAGCGGGAACGGGTAGTCGGTGCCGAGCATGACGCGGGTGTGGCCGACGGTGTCGAGCAGGTAGCGCAGCGCGCGCGGATCGGCGACCCAGGAGTCGAAGTACACGCGGCCCAGATAGTCGCGCGGATTGCGATGGTTGTCGGTGGCCACCAGGTCCGGCCGCATGTTGAAGCCGTGCTCGATGCGGCCGATGGTGTACGGGAAACTGCCGCCGCCGTGGGCGAAGCAGACCTTCAGCTGGGGCAGGCGTTCCAGCACGCCACCGAAGATCAGGCTGCAAGCGGCGCGCGACTGCTCGGCCGGCATGCCCACCAGCCAGGGCAGCCAGTACTTGGGCATGGACGCCGCGCCCATCATGTCCCAGGGATGCACGAGGATCGCCGCGCCCAGTTCGCTGGCGGCCTGGAAGAACTCGAACAGCTCCGGCGCGTCCAGGTTCCAGTCGTTGACGTGGCTGCCGATCTGCACGCCCTGCAGGCCCAACTGGTCCATGCAGCGTTCCAGTTCCTGCACGGCCAGCCGCGGCGACTGCAGCGGCACCGTGCCGATCCCGGCATAGTGGCGCGGATAGTCGCGGCAGGCGGCGGCGGTATGGTCGTTGAGCGCCTGGTGCAGTTCCAGCGCGTGATGCGGCTTGGCCCAGTAACTGAACATCACCGGCACCGTGCTGATCACCTGCACCTGCACGCCGAACTGGGCGTAGTCGGCGATGCGCTCCTCCGGGTCCCATGTCTTGGGCCAGATCTCGCGGAAGAACTTTCCGTCCTTGTAGATGCGGTGGCGACCGTCGTCGCCGTGGTGGATCACCGGGAAGCGCAGGTCGCCGTACTTGGCCGCCAGGTCGGGCCAGTCGCGGGGTAGGAAATGCGCGTGGGTGTCGATTTTCAGCATGGAGAGAATGCGGGTGTCATGGCAGATAGCGGTCGATGTCCAGCGCGCCATGGAAGACACCCACGATGTACACGATCCGGTTGTCTGCCTGGTGCAGATAGGCGATGCGGTAGTGCCCGTACAGCAGTACGCGCAGGTCTCCGTCGGCTTCCGTTCGCAGACGCGCGCCCATGTCGGGGAAGTGCTGCAACTGTCCAGCCCGGTGCACGATGCCGTCCACTACCTTGGTCGCCGCGGAAGGATCGTCGGCGGCGATGTACCCGTGGATGGCTTCCAGCCACGCCAACGCCTCGGTCGACCACCTCAGCTCCGCCACGAGCGGATTCTTTCCAGCGCCTGATCATGGCGGACCGTGCGGCCAGCGCGCACATCGGCCAGGCCGCGCTCCAGCATCCGTTCGAAGGCCAGTTCGCGCAGGATTTCCTCGTAGCTGGCATCGTCCGGTTGGGCCTCGATGGCGTCGCGCAGTACCGACTTGGGCGTGCGGGCAGGAGCGGCGGGTGGGTTCATCTGCGTTGCTCCGGTGGGCCGGGAGTTTTGGGGATTCTACTGCGGTCGGTGCCACATCGACGCGGGGTCTCATTGGCGGAGAAGCGCAGGCGTGCCACTGTCGTCGTTCAGGTTCTCAAGCGGCGAGGTCATGCCTGCCCCCGATCAGCCATTGCCGCGGTTGTAGCAGGACGCGGGTGACGAAGCTGTTCCCTGCGTCGATCCGGGCGCGCAACTCGTCGCGCGCATAGACCGTGGGATTGACCTGTCGACCCAGCCGTTCGGCCACCGGGTGCAGGGCCAGCATCACCTCGGCGTAGGCCAGCTCATCGGCGATCACCATCAGGTCGATGTCGCTGCGGGCCGTGTCGTTGCCCTTGGCGACCGAGCCGTAAAGAAACGCAGCGTGGATGCGGTCGGCCAGCGGCGCCAGCGCTTCGCGCAGCGGCTCGGCCAGGCCGAAGGTCTTGCGGACGATGGACACCAGTTCGTCGTGGATCGGCGCGTCGGGGTTGGCGCGGTAGCGCTTCTGGTTGCCGACGTGCTCGACGGTCAGCAGTCCGCTGCCGGCCAGGCGGGCCAGTTCGCGCTGGACGGCGCCGCTGCCGGCGCCGGTGGCCTGGATCAGCTCGTTGACCGCATAACTGCGTCCCGGCTCGCCGAACAGGCAGGCCAGCACGCGTTGCTGCGTGGTGGTGAACAGGGCGCTCGACAGGCTGGCGGTGGCGTAGCGCGCGGCCGCTTCGCTCACCTTGCCGGATCGGGAAATGTCGTTCATGCCCATATCGGGCACGATAATGCCCAGATTGGGCAAGTGCAAGCTCAGGTGATGTCGGCTTGCGAGTCGGCCTGCATTTCGTAGCGGCTCGGCCGGGGATTC
The DNA here is from genome assembly GCF_022539275.1 of Pseudoxanthomonas sp. LH2527. Lineage (NCBI taxonomy): Bacteria > Pseudomonadati > Pseudomonadota > Gammaproteobacteria > Lysobacterales > Lysobacteraceae > Pseudoxanthomonas > Pseudoxanthomonas sp. LH2527. The sequence goes on from NZ_JAKZBW010000001.1 coordinate 86,997, forward strand.
AGGTGGCCGCAGGCCTTGCAGGTGCGCAGGTCGTCGTTGCGGTAGAAGGCCTCGAACACGCGGAAGAAATCCTGCTCGATGTCGTTGAGGTGGAAGTACTCCTCGTAGACCTTGTGGTTGCAGCGCTCGCAGAACCACAGCAGGCCGTCGTCCTCGTGCGGCAGGCGCCTGCGCTCGATCACCAGCCCGACCGAGCCCGGCATGCGCTGCGGCGAATGCGGCACCCGCGGCGGCAGCAGGAAGATTTCGCCGGCGCGGATCGGGATGTCGCGCACCGCACCGTCCTCCTGGATGCGCAGCACCATCTCGCCTTCCAGCTGGTAGAACCACTCCGGGCCTTCATCCCAGTGGTAGTCGGTGCGCGCGTTCGGTCCGCCCACCACCATGACGATGAAGTCGCCGTCATGGATGACCTTGTTGCCGACCGGCGGCTTGAGCAGGTGGCGATGCTCGTCGATCCAGGCCTGGAAATTGAGCGGGTTGGGCAGCATCTCAGCGGCGCTCCGGCAGGTGCGCGATGCACTTCAGTTCGATGGCGATCGGCGTGGGCAGGGCAGTGATGCCCAGCGTGGTGCGGCAGGGCGCGGCGGCTGCGTCGGGGAAATGCTCCGCCCAGACCCGGTTGTACGCCTTGAAATCGTGCGCCATGTCGGTGAGGTACACGGTCACGTCCACCAGGTCTTCCCAGCGCGCACCGCTGGCTTTCAGGACCGCCCGCACGTTGCTGAAGACGGCGCGGCACTGCGCATCGATGTCGTAGCTGATCAGCCGTCCGTCCGCATCGTGCACGTTGCCGACGATGGCGTTGCTGGCCGGATCGCGCGGGCCGATGCCGGACAGGAACAGCAGGTCGCCCACGCGTCGCGCGTGCGGGTACTGGCCGACCGGCTTCGGCGCGGCATCGGCGTGGACGGCCTCACTCATCGCGCTTGCCCTTGGGCGGCACGCCCGCGAGGGCGCGCTGGTAGGCGGGTTGCAGTTCGTCCGCTGCGCTCACGTCCATGCCCAGCTCGCGCACGCGTCCGTCGAACAGGCTGTAGACCCAGCCATGGATCGCCAGCGGCTGTCCGCGTGCCCAGGCGTCCTGCACCACCGTGGTCTGGCAGACGTTGAACACCTGCTCGATGACGTTCAGCTCGCACAGGCGCGCATGACGCAGCGACTCGGTGTCCACCTGTTCCAGCAGGTCCGCATGCTTCATCGCCACGTCGGCGACATGGCGCAGCCAGTTGTCGGCCAGGCCCACGCGCAGGCCCGTCATCGCCGCATGCACGCCGCCGCAGCCGTAGTGGCCGACCAGCAGGATGTGTTCGACCTTCAGGATGTCGACGGCGAACTGCACCACCGACAGCGCGTTGAGGTCGCCATGCGACATCACGTTGGCGATGTTGCGATGGACGAACACCTCGCCCGGGTCCAGGCCCAGGATCTGGTTGGCCGGCACGCGCGAATCGGAGCAGCCGATCCACAGGTAGCGTGGCGACTGCTGCTGGGACAGGCGCTTGAAGAAGCCGGGGTCCTCCTGCTTGATGCGGTCGGCCCAGTCGCGGTTGTTCTGCAGCAGTTTCTCGAGTTCGGTCAGGTCGGACATTCGGTTCTATCTTCCTCAGCGCAACGCTATGCAGACGTTCTTGGGTTCGGTGAAGAAACGCATGGCTTCCAGGCCGCCTTCGCGGCCCAGGCCGGAAGCCCCCGTGCCGCCGAACGGCGTGCGCAGGTCGCGTGTCATCCAGGTGTTGATCCAGACAATGCCGGCGCGCAGGTGCGCGGCCAGACGATGGGCGCGGTCCAGGTCGCGCGTCCACACGGTCGCCGCCAGGCCGTAGTCGCCGGCGTTGGCCAGCGCAAGCGCATGGGCCTCGTCCTCGAACGGTTGCAGCGTCACCATGGGGCCGAAAATTTCCTCGCGGTTGGTCGCGGCTTCCGGTCCCAGGCCTTCGATCACGGTCGGCGCGATGTACCAGCCCGGACGGTCCAGCGCATGGCCACCGGCCAGTACGCGGCCGCCCTCGACGCGCGCGCGTGCGATGCACGCCAGCACTTTGTCGAAGTGCGCCTGCGACACCATCGCGCCCAGGCGGGTATTCGGATCGTCGAGCGGCCCGGCCTGCCAGGTGGCGGCGCGCTCCAGCAGCGCCTCGCGGAATTCGTCGTAGATCGCCTGCTGCACCAGCAGCCGCGAGCCGCACAGGCAGATCTGGCCGGCGTTCTGGAACGCCGAGCGGAGCAGGGTGTCCAGGTGCGCGCGCCAGTCGCTGTTGGCGAAAACGAGAGTGGCGTTCTTGCCGCCGAGTTCCAGCGAGACCTTCTTGAGCTCCGGCGCGGTCAGACCGGCGATGCGCCGACCCACCGCCGTGCTGCCGGTGAACGACACGGCCTTGATCGCGGGATGCACTACGAGAGGTTCGCCGACGGCCGGGCCCGCGCCATGGACGATGTTCAGCACCCCACGCGGAAGGCCGATCTCCGCGGCCAGTTCTCCGAGCATCGTGGCGGTGGCCGGCGTGATCTCGGACGGTTTGGCGACCACCGTATTGCCGGCCGCCAGCGCGGGCGCCATCTTCCAGGTGAAGAGATACAGCGGCAGGTTCCACGGCGAGATCGCCGCGATCACGCCCAGTGGCGGCCGCAGGGTGTAGTTCAAGCCTGCCTCGCCATGGTGCGACTCGCTGGCGAACTGGGTGGCGGCATGGGCGAAGAAGCGCAGGTTGGCGATGGCGCGTGGAATCTCGATGTCCCGCGCCAGTGCCAGCGGCTTGCCGGTGTCGCGGGATTCGGCCGCGGCGAACGCATCGCGGCGTTGTTCCAGGGCCTGGGCCAGCGTCTCCAGCCAGCGCGACCGTTCGCTGGTGGGCAGCGCGGCCCAGGCGGGGAAGGCGGATTCGGCGGCCTGCACGGCCAGCAGGACATCGCTTTCGCTGCCGTCGGCGACCTCGGCATAGATCTCGCCCGAGGCCGGTTCGAACACGGAACGCCAGGCGCTGCCAGCGCGCATCTCGCCGTCGATGAAGTGGCCGAAGCGGTCCATGCTTACTAGCTTAACCCGGCTGGCAAGCCCCCCGTTCCCGGGGGTCAGATCGACTGCATGCGGCCGCCGTCCACGGCCAGGCTGACGCCGGTGATGTAGGCCGCCGCGGGCGAGGCGAGGAAGGCGATGGCGGCGGCGATCTCGTGCGCTTCGGCAAAGCGGCCGGTCGGCACGGTGGCGAGCATGGCGGCGCTGATGGCGGCTTCGTCCTTGCCGGTGGCCTGCACGCGGTCGTGCAGGATCTGCGCCAGCCGTTGCGTGCGCGTGTAGCCCGGCAGCACGTTGTTGACGGTGATCCCGTCCGCGCCCAGCTCCTTTGACAGCGTCTTGGCCCAGCTGGCGACCGCGCCGCGGACGGTGTTGGAGACGCCGAGATTGGCGATGGGCTCCTTCACCGAGGTGGAGACCACGTTGACGATGCGGCCCCAGGCGGCTTCACGCATGCCTGGCACCGTCAGCTGCGCGAGCCACTGGTTGGCCAGCAGGTGGCGCAGGAAGGCGGCCAGATAGTCGTCGGCGACGGCTTCGATGGCGCGTCCGCCCGGCGGGCCGCCGGTGTTGTTGATGAGGATGTGGACGGGACGGGCGGCCACGAGTGCGCCGACCTTTGCCTGCAATGCCGCGCCATCGGCGATGTCGATGGCGAGACTGCCGTGGTGCTGTGCGGCGGCCACGCGCGGCAGCGCAGCAGAGACGTCCGCCAGCACCTCGGCACGACGGGCCAGCACGGTCACGTCCGCGCCCAGCAGGGCGAGCTCATGGGCGGCAGCGCGGCCGATGCCTTCGGAGGCACCGCAAACCAAGGCATGCCGGCCGGCGAGGTTGAGGTCCATGCAAGGATCCAAGGCGGAAGTGGAGCGAGTTTAGCCTTGTGGGAGCGACGTGAGTCGCGATGCTTTCCCGGCCATCGTGGAGGGTGAAGTGATCGTGTCGCGACTTACGTCGCTCCCACATCATTCTGCCCGGCGGGCCAGGCGCTCGCGCATCAGCTCGGATACCGCCTGGTTGTCTTCGCCCCCCAGCTGCCTCAGCGCGGTGGCAGCGCCTTCGACATTGGCGGCAGGATGGTTCTGGCTGAGCTTGAACTTCAACTCCACGCGCTCGACCGTGAAGCGGAAACCGACGATGCCGCGCAGCTGGCGGACATGGTCGTCGCGGTCGTGCTCGAAGCGCCAGTCGTTGCCCACCCGGGCTTCGTTGAGCTGGCTGAGGCGATCGACGATTGACGCCAGTTCGGCGGTGTCGTCGGTGAGCTCCAGTACGCCATGCAGGTGCGCGACCGCATAGTTCCAGGTCGGGACGCGTGCGGCTTCCTCTTTGTCCGCGTACCAGCCCGGCGACAGATAGGCATGCGGGCCATGCACGATCAGCAGGGCAGGGCCGGCATGACGCGCCTGCGGATTCGGTTTCGCCCAGTGCCCCTCGATGACGATCCGGTCGCCTTCGCGCGCATAGAGCACGGGCAGGTGGCTGATGCACGGCACCCCGTCGGCGACGGTCACCAGGGTGACGAAGGCATCGCGCGCGATCAGCCGGTCGAGTGCGACCAGGTCGGTTTCGACGAACGCGCGTGGCGTATACATGATGGAATCAGGCGCGTGCACCGAGCGACTGCACCATCTTCGGCACCAGTGCGGCATCGTCGTCGGCGTGCGGCGGCCGCACGCCGGCCAGCGAGAAGCCGCGCGCCAGCGCGTCGTCTTCGTCCAGGCCGTCGAACGACACGAACTCCGCATCGAACAGCGCGGCCCGCGCACTGTCCTCGCTATCGTAGGGCAGGGTGTTGCCGTCGCTGTCCAGCACTTCGGCGGTGCCGGCGTCCAGCACGCGCATGCGTGCCCAGATCAGCGTGCGGCCCAGCGAGGCGAGGTACCAGTCTTCACGGAGGAAAGGCGTCATGCGAACGCCTCCGCCCACAGGGCCAGCAGGCCGGCCATCGCCAGCCCGACCATGATGACGCACAGCGAGATGCGCGCTGGTGTGGCCAGGCCTGACAGCGACGTGTCCGGAATGCTGCGGTAGTCGCCCGACAGCAGCCAGCGCAGCGCGACCGGCTTGAGGAAGGCGCCTTCGCCCCACTGCGCGCCGAGCGCGCCGTGACGGTCGCGGACATGCACCAGCGTCAGCGGCCAGAAGATGACGAACGCGCAGAAGCCGGCGATGGCGACGCCGACGAAGCAGAGGGCGAAGAACAGGATCATCAGAACTCCGCGTTGCCCGGCGCGCGCGGGTAGGCGATGGCGTCGCGGATGTTGGACAGGCCGCAGACATACACCACCAGCCGCTCGAAGCCGAGGCCGAAGCCCGCATGCGGCACCGAACCGTAGCGGCGGAAGTCGCGATACCAGCCGTAATGCGCCGGATCCAGGCCGAACTGCGCCATGCGCGCGTCCAGCACGTCCAGGCGTTCCTCACGCTGGCTGCCGCCGATGATCTCGCCGATGCCGGGCGCCAGCACGTCCATGGCCGCGACCGTCTTGCCGTCGTCGTTCAGGCGCATGTAGAAGGCCTTGAAGTGCTCGGGATAGTTGGTCACCACCACCGGGCGGCCGACATGCTGCTCAGTCAGCCAGCGCTCGTGCTCGGTCTGCAGGTCCAGGCCCCACTCGACCGGGAACTCGAACTTCTGCCCCGACTTCTGCAACAGCGCGATCGCATCGGTGTAGTCGATGCGCTCGAACGGCGAGTTGACGAAGGCCTCCAGCCGGGTCAGCGCGGTCGGTTCGACGCGCTCGGCGATGAACGCCAGGTCGTCGGCACGCTCGCTGAGCACGGCGCGGAACAGGTACTTCAGGAAGTCCTCGGCCAGTTGCGCATTGGCGGCCAGGTCGTTGAAGGCGACCTCCGGCTCGATCATCCAGAACTCGGCCAGGTGGCGCGTGGTGTTGCTGTTCTCGGCGCGGAAGGTCGGGCCGAAGGTGTAGACCTTGCTCATCGCCAGCGCGTACGCCTCGGCGTTGAGCTGGCCGGAGACGGTCAGGAACGTTTCCTTGCCGAAGAAGTCGCGCGAGAAGTCGACCGCGCCGCCCTTGTCGCGCGGCAGGTTGACCAGGTCCAGCGTGGACACGCGGAACATCTGGCCGGCGCCCTCGGCGTCGGAGGTGGTGATGATCGGCGTGCTGATCCAGAAATAGCCGTTCTCATGGAAGAATCGATGCACGGCCTGTGCCAGCGAATTGCGGATGCGAGTGACCGCGCCGAACAGGTTGGTACGCGGGCGCAGGTGGGCGAACTCGCGCAGGTATTCCAGCGAATGCTGCTTGGGCTGCATGGGGTAGGTCAGGGGATCTTCCACCCAGCCCACGACCTCGACCGACGAGGCCTGGATCTCGAAACTCTGGCCCTGGCCCTGCGACGGCACCAGCGTGCCGGTGGCGACGACCGCGCAGCCGGTGGTCAGGTGCTTGATCTCGGATTCGTAGTTGGCCAGCGAGTCGGGCGCCACCACCTGGATGGGCGCGAAGCAGGAGCCGTCGCTGACGTTGACGAAGGACAGGCCCGCCTTGGAATCGCGTCGCGTGCGCACCCAGCCGCGCACCGTGACTTCGCCGCCGGCCGGGAGCTTGCCCGCCAGTGCATGTTCGACGCTCACCACCGTCATGGCTTGAATCCTTCGATAACAGACTTATTTAGGGAAGGCGGAGTTTACAAGAGCCGCGCAGCCGCCGGCGTGCCGGGGGCTATAATCGTCCGCGTTGCACAGGAGACACGCATGGCCATCACCCTGACCCCGGTCGCACTCGAGCGCGTGCAGCGCTTCGTCGAGCAGACCCCGGCTGCGCTGGGCCTGCGGTTCGGCGTGACCCGTACCGGCTGCTCCGGCTGGGGCCACGTGGCCGACCTGGCCCGCGATGCGCGCGACGGCGATACCGTGTTCGAGTTCGCCGGGGTGAAGATCTACGTCGACGCCGCCAGCCTGCCGCTGGTCGACGGCACCGAAATCGACTTCGCCAAGCAGGGGCTGTCGGAGACCTTCATCTTCCGCAACCCCAACGCGGCGGCCGAATGCGGCTGCGGCGAGAGCTTCACCACGGCCGCCGACGCCGCCTGACCGTCCCGCCGGGGCATTGCTTGCCCCTAAGTGGTTGACCTGCCATAATTTCCGGCTCCCGAGGGCCAGCCTGGCCGTCGGTTCCTCGCCCCACCGTGTCCGATCCGGGCATCGGGGGGCTGTTCCGTCCGGCCTTTTTCCTGGCCGGACCCACATCCGAAAGGTAAAAACGATGCGTCACTATGAAGTCGTGTTCCTGGTCCATCCGGACCAGAGCGAGCAGGTGCCGGCCATGATCGAGCGCTACAAGGCGCTGATCGAGGCGGGCAACGGCACCATCCACCGTCTGGAAGACTGGGGCCGCCGCCAGTTGGCCTACCCGATCCAGAACCTGGTGAAGGCCCATTACGTGCTGCTCAACATCGAAGCCGACCAGGCCGTGCTGAGCGAGCTGGTCGAAAGCTTCCGCTTCAACGATGCGGTGCTGCGCAACCTGGTCATCAAGCGCGATGGCCCGGACACCGAGCAGTCCCTGATCATGAAGAACAAGGACGAGAAGGGCGACAAGCCCGAGCGTGGCGAGCGCCGCCGCCGTGACGACGACGAGGCCGGTACCGAAGCCTCGACCGATTCCGACACCGCCGAAGCCGCCTGAGGAGCACACCCATGTCCAAGTTCTTCCGTCGCCGCAAGTTCTGCAAGTTCACCGCCGAAGGCGTGAAAGAGATCGACTACAAGGATCTCAACACCCTGCGCCAGTACCTGACCGAGAACGGCAAGATCGTGCCGAGCCGCGTCACCGGCACCAAGTCCCGTTACCAGCGTCAGCTGTCCACCGCGGTCAAGCGCGCCCGTTTCCTGGCGCTGATCCCGTACACGGACAACCACGACGTCTGAGCGGAGAAGTGAGTGGCGGCTCGCGCCGCAAGAAGTGGGAAGTGAGTGGTTTTCCCTCACTTCCCACTCCTCTCTGGTCACTCCCAGCCTCAAAAATCCCGTCCATTCGGACAGCAACCAGTTGCGGGCGCATGGCGGCCGCTAACGAATTGGAGATACACGATGGAACTGATTCTTTTGCAGAAAGTGACCAACCTGGGCGTCCTGGGCGACAAGGTCAACGTCAAGCCGGGCTACGGCCGCAACTTCCTGGTGCCGCAGGGCAAGGCCGTGCCGGCCACCGCCGCCAACGTCGCCGAGTTCGAGGCCAAGCGCGCCGAGTACGAAGCCAAGGCCAAGGCCGTGCATGACGACGCCGAAGCCCGCGCCGCCAAGCTGGAAGGCGCCAGCGTCACGATCACCGCCAACGCCGCCACCGAAGGCAAGCTGTTCGGTTCGGTCGGTCCGCGCGACATCGCCGACGCCTTCACCGCCGCCGGCCTGCCGCTCGAGAAGAGCGAGGTCATCATGGGCGAAGGCGCTCTGCGCAACATCGGCGAGTACGACATCGTCGTGAAGCTGCACGCCGACGTGCAGACTACCGTCAAGGTCGTGGTGCAGGCCGAAGCCTGATCCACCCCGCGCATCTCCGTGATGCCGACAGACGGGCGCCGAAAGGCGCCCGTGCTGTTTCTGCGGACCGGCGGGCCGTCCCGTCGCAGCGGGTGAGATGACGCGCGGTCAACGTGCGTCACTTATCCACAGGTTGTTCCGTCGCGAGCCCACAGGCCGGGCCTCTAGCATGTCCGGTCCGGCGTTCCTCCGATCTGGTTGTCTCTGTCCATGCCTGCACGTACCGGCTTCCGCACCGACCCGCACGATTCGCGCATCGAACAACTGCGCGTGCCGCCGAACTCCATCGAAGCGGAACAGGCGGTGCTGGGCGGCCTGATGCTGGCACCGGAAGCCTACGACCGCATCAACGACAAGCTCACGCCCAACGACTTCTACCGCCGCGACCACCAGCTGATCTATCGCGCCATCGGCGAACTGGCCGAGCGCAACCGGCCGTTCGACGCCGTGACGCTGGGCGAATGGTTCGAGTCGCAGGGCCACATGGAGCTGGTCGCGGGCGGCGCCTATCTGGTGGAACTGGCCAGCACCACGCCGTCGGCCGCCAACATCACCGCCTACGCCGAGATCGTCCGCGACAAGGCGGTGATGCGGCAGCTGATCGAAGTCGGCACCGAGATCGTCAACGACGCGTTCCAGCCCGAGGGCAAGGAAAGCGACGAGATGCTGGCCGTGGCCGAGCAGAAGGTGTTCGCCATCGCCGAGCAGGGTGCGCGCGGGCGCACCGACTTCGTGGCGATGAACGACGCGCTGAAGGACGCGTTCGAAGTCCTGCGCGTGCGCTCCGAGAGCGGCGGTACGGTGACCGGCTTGCCGACGGGTTACACCGAATTCGACATGATGACCGCGGGCCTGCAGCCCACCGACCTGGTGATCCTGGCCGCACGTCCAGCCATGGGCAAGACCACGCTGGCGCTGAACATGGCCGAATACGCGGCCATCAAGTCCAAGAAGGCGGTCGCGATCTTCTCGATGGAAATGTCGGCCGGCCAGCTGGCGATGCGCCTGATCTCCTCGGTCGGCCGCATCAACGCCACCCGGCTGCGCACCGGCCAGTTGGAGGACGAGGACTGGAGCCGCGTCACCAGCGCCATCCGCATCCTCAAGGACCAGGCCAAGGTGTTCATCGACGACACGCCCGGCCTTTCGCCCGACGTGCTGCGTTCCAAGGCGCGCCGGCTGAAGCGCGAGCACGACCTGGGGCTGATCGTCATCGACTACCTGCAGCTGATGTCGGTGCCCGGCAACAGCGAGAACCGCGCGACCGAGATCTCCGAGATCTCGCGCTCGCTGAAGGGCCTGGCGAAGGAGCTCAACGTCCCCGTCATCGCGCTGTCGCAGCTCAACCGCTCGCTGGAAACGCGCACGGACAAGCGCCCGGTGATGGCCGACCTGCGCGAATCGGGCGCCATCGAGCAGGACGCCGACATGATCGTCTTCATCTACCGCGACGACTACTACAACAAGGAAACCTCGCCGGACAAAGGCCTGGCCGAGATCATCATCGGCAAGCAGCGCTCCGGCCCGACCGGCTCGTGCAAGCTGCGGTTCTTCGGCGAGTACACCCGCTTCGACAACCTGAGCCACGACAACATCGGTGCATTCGAGTAGCGCGCTATTTGCGGATGAAGTAGCTCACATAGACCACGCCCTGGCGGTCCCCATGAACGGTCGTCCGTTGATCGAAGAACGCCTCGCGGAACCACGGCTCGGCGAACATGTGGCCGGTGAGACGCGAGTAATCGGCCTGGGCGTGCCGGGTCTGCGGCACATGAGAGACCGCTGCCAACATGCACAAGCTTTTGCTGCAGCGTGGGCGCGTGATGTCCAGCTGTCCAAGGTCGCGCGCATGACGGTCGATGACCTGCTGGATCAATGACTCCAGGCGGGGAGAGGTGTCGGGGTCTGAGGGTTCCGAGCGCGCCAGCAGTTCGTAGTCCCGGGCGGTCGCGTCGTCGGTGCGTCGCAATCCGGCAAGCAGGGCTTCAATCCTCGCTTCGCCCTCGGGTGTGATCGGGCGCGGTGCAGCCCCCGCATTAGCGTCGCGCGGTACGACAGGTGCCGGCATGGTGGCCGCGCTGCCGGTGTCGGAAGTCGCGATGCGGGACGAATGATCCCCCGCAGGATGAGCAGGGGCACTCGCGCCTGCACCGGGTCCGTCCATGCGCGGGACAGGCGATTCCGCAGCGAGTGACCCCGTCGCATCATCGGACATCGGTGATGTGCCGGCAGGCCTCCACGCCCACCATCCCGCGCAGGCTGCCAGCAACACGACGCCGGCCAGGATGAGCCCTTGGTTGCGTTTCATGCGGTTCCCTCTGGAACATCACGTCGGTGCCAGTGTAGCCGTGTGGTGACGGATCGCGCTGGCTGGGGAATCCGTCGGCCGGGGCTACAATCTGTGCATGACGCCATCGGCTGCCCACGTGATCCCCGACCACGATCTCCGCCCCGAAGCGAACGACCGACCCACGCGCATCCGTGTCGATCTGGACGCGCTGACGCACAACCTGCGCGCGATCCACACCCATGTCGGCGTACCGGTGATGGGCATCGTCAAGGCCAATGCCTACGGCCACGGCCTGGTGCCGGTGGCGCTTCATCTCGAGTCGCAGGGCATCGACCAACTCGGCGTCGCGTTCGTCGAGGAAGGCATCGCGCTGCGCCGTGCCGGCGTGACGGTGCCGATCCTGGTGCTCGGCGGGATCCACGCGCCGCAGGTGGCGCAGTTCCTCGCCCACGACCTGGAAGTGACCGTGTCCTCGATCACCAAGCTGCGGCAGGTGGAGCAGGCGGCGGCGTCGCTGGGACGCAAGGCGGTGATCCACCTGAAGGTCGACACCGGCATGGAGCGCATCGGCGTGCACAGCGAGAACGCGGGCGCCTTCATCGACGCCGCCGTCGCGTCGTCGTGGTGCACGGTAAAGGGCATCTACTCGCACCTGGCGTGTTCGGATGACCCGGCATCGCCGATGACGCACGAACAGCTGCAGCGCTTCCTGCATGCGTGCGCGCGTTTCGACCGGCTCGGTGCGCCCATGCCGATCCGCCACCTGGCCAACTCCGGCGGCGTGCTGCATTTCCCGGAGACCTGCCTGGACATGGTGCGTCCGGGCATCGCGCTGTACGGCGTGCTGCCGGACCCCGTCTCGCGCCCGACCGTTGACCTGCGACCGGCGCTTTCGCTGGTCTCTAAAGTGGTCTACTTCAAGGTGGTGAAAGCGGGTCGCAGCGTCAGCTACGGTGCCACTTGGAACGCGACGGACGATACGCGTGTGGTGACCGTGCCGATCGGTTATGGCGATGGTTATCCGCGTTCGCTGTCCTCGCGTGGCGAGGTGCTCGTGCGCGGTGCGCGTCGTCCCATCGTCGGACGGGTCTGCATGGACCAGCTGATGGTCGACCTGGGGCCCGCAGGCACGGCCTACAACGAGGACGAGGTGGTGCTGATCGGCCGGCAAGGGGAGCAGGCGATCTCGTGCGAAGCGGTGGCGCAGGCGGCGGGCACCATCCCGTACGAGATCCTGACCGGCTTGAACGCGCGCATCCCGCGCGAGTACGCGCGCCATGCATCCGTGACCGCGCCCGTCGCGTAGACGCCCTGTTCTTCCACTGAGCCTTCCGCATGCCGAACGCCCTCGTCTGGTTCCGTCACGATCTGCGCCTGGATGACAATCCGGCGCTGCGCGCGGCGCTCGACCAGGGGTTCACGCCCGTGCCGGTGTACGTGCATGCGCCGGAAGAGGAGGGCGAGTGGGCGCCCGGTGGCGCATCGAACGCGTGGCTGCACCGCTCGCTGTCGGCGCTCGACGCCGACCTGCAGGCCCGTGGATCGCGCCTGCTGCGGCGGCGCGGCCCCAGCGCCGCGGCGTTGGACAGACTGGTGGCCGACACCGGCGCGCAGGCGGTGTTCTGGAACCGCAAGTACGAACCCGCCACCCAGCCACGCGATGCCGCGCTGAAGAAGACGCTGCGCGAACGCGGACGGCAGGTGGAAAGCTTCAACGGCGTGCTGCTGTTCGAGCCCTGGGACCTCGCCACCCAGCAGGGCACGCCGTACAAGGTGTTCACCCCGTTCTGGCGCGCGGCCCTGGCGCAGTGGCGGGCTCCCGAAACATGGACGGCGCCGGCGCGACTGCCGCCGTTCGATGACGCGCTGCAGAGCGAGCCGCTGGAGGCGTGGCGACTCTCGCCGTCGCTCGGCTGGGATGCAGGCTTCTGGGACACGTGGGTGCCGGGGGAAGCCGGCGCGCGCGAGGCGCTGGAGGTCTTCATCGACGGTGCGCTCAACGGCTACCGCACCGACCGCGACCGTCCCGACCGCATCGGCACCTCACGGATGTCGCCCTACCTGCACTTCGGCGAAATCGCCCCCTGGCGGATCACCGCCGAGCTGGAGCGCGTGCGCACCGCCGCCAACAGCGCCGACATGGACGGCTACATTCGCGAGCTGGGCTGGCGCGAGTTCGGCTACCACCTGCTGCACCACTTTCCGCAGACGACGACGCAGAACCTCAACCCGCGCTTCGAGCATTTCGACTGGGCGAAGGTCGATCCGGCGTCGCTGGCGGCCTGGCATCGCGGACGCACCGGCGTCCCGATCATCGACGCCGGCCTGCGCGAGCTGTGGACCACCGGCTACATGCACAACCGCGTGCGGATGATCGTGGCCAGCTACCTGACCAAGCACCTGCGCTATCACTGGCTGCACGGTGCGCGCTGGTTCTGGGACACGCTGGTGGACGCCGACCTGGCCAGCAACACGCTGGGCTGGCAGTGGACCGCGGGCACCGGCGCCGATGCCGCGCCGTACTTCCGCGTGTTCAACCCGGTGACGCAGGCGGAGAAGTTCGATCCCCACGGTACCTACATCGCGCGCTGGGTGCCCGAGCTGGCAGCGCTGCCCGTGCCGCTGCGTTTCGCGCCATGGCAGAAGCCGGACGTGCTGGCGCGGCTGGCGCCGGACTATCCGCGCCATCCCATCGCCGATCTGGCGGTCGGCCGCGATGGCGCTTTGGCGGCGTACCGCCAGACCGTGAGCTGAGCCGCGTTTGACGCCTTTCGGCACCGCGTGCTTCACTCGGTGCGGGAGAGGAGAACATGCATGGCCACGAAGAAGGCGCCGGCAAAGCCGCGTCGCGAGCCGATGTCGCGGGTGGATACCGCCTGGTTGCGGATGTGTCGTCCGACCAACCCGATGATGATCACCGGCGTGCTGATGTTCGACGAGCCGATGACGCTCGATCGCCTGAAGCAGGTGATCAAGAAGCGCTTTCTGGCTTATCCGCGCTTCCTGCAGAAGGCGGTCGACACGCCGGCGGGGGCGTCCTGGGTCACCGACCAGGACTTCGACCTGGACTGGCACGTGCGCATTTCCGCGCTGCCCGGCCGGCATGACCCCAAATCCGAAAAGAAGGCGCTGGAACGCTTCACCAGCCAGATGGCGTCCACGCCACTCGACAAGACCAAGCCGCTCTGGCAGTTCCACCTGATCGAACGCTACGGCACCGGTTCGGCGCTGGTTGCGCGCATCCACCACAGCTATGCCGACGGCATCGCGCTGGTGCAGGTGCTGCTGTCGCTGACCGATACCAGCCGCAAACCGGATGCCGGCAAGGACCTGCGCTCGGCATGGCTGAAGAAGGACGGCGCCGAGGTCGTGCGTCGCGTCGGCGCGATCGACCGTTATGTGCAGATCGGCGGCAAGGTGCTGGGCAAGGGCATGGAGATGATGCAGGACCCCACGCTGGCGACGATGCTGGCGAAGGAGGGCGGCGAGATCGGCCGCGAACTGCTGCATGCGCTGTCGCTGTCGGATGATCCGCCCACCCTGCTGCGCGGCAAGCTGGGTGTCAGCAAGCGCGTGGCCTGGGCCGAGCCGCTGGACCTGGAGGAAGTGAAGGCGGTCGGGCGCGCCTGCGACTGCACGGTCAACGACGTGCTGATGGCCGCCGCGGCCGGCGCGCTGCGCAGCTACATGATCGAACGCGGCGAGCAGTTGGACGGCGTGACCCTGCGCGCGACCGTCCCGGTCAACCTGCGACCGCTCGAGCACGCGCGCAAGCTGGGCAACCATTTCGGCCTGGTGTTCCTGGATCTGCCGGTGGGCGAGGACAACCCGATCCGCCGGCTCGAACGCGTCGCAGAGTGCATGCGTGACCTGAAGAATTCACGGCAAGCCATTGTTGCATTTGGACTTCTTGCCGCGCTTGGCATGGCGCCAGCGGCGATCCAGAGCGTCGCGCTGGAGCTGTTCTCGCGCAAGGCGACCGCCGTGGCGACCAACGTGCCCGGCCCGCAGCAGCCGCTGTACATGGGCGGCTCGCGGGTCCGCGACATGATGTTCTGGGTACCGCAGACCGGTTCCATCGGCATCGGCGTGTCCATCCTCAGCTACAACGGACGCGTGCATTTCGGCCTGATCGCCGACGCCAAGCTGATTCCCGACCCGGATGCGGTGATCCGCCGGTTCGGCCCCGAGTTCGACAAGCTGCTGTACCTGTCGCTGATGGGGGACTGGGAGCGGACGCTCGACGCCCCGACCGCCAGCGGCATGCTGTCCTGATCCCCGCCGCCACCTGAATGAACAGGGGTCAAATCGCGTCGCATGAACATTCCACTGGTTAGGCTTGCCCCCCGTTCGCTTCACCCGCAAGCCACCCAGGAGACACCATGAACGCGATGCTCAAGACCGGCGCCCTCGCGGCGCTTACCGTGACGATGCTGGGAGGCTGCGCCAGCTACACCGGCCAGACCAGCGACCCGAATGACCCCAACCGTACCCGCACCGGCGCCCTGATCGGCGCGGGCATCGGTGCGGTCGCCGGCCTGCTGAGCGGCAGCGACGCCACCGAGCGTCGCCAGCGCGCGCTGGTCGGCGCGGGCGTGGGCGGCCTGGCGGGCGGCTCCATCGGTGCCTACCAGGATCGCCAGGAGGCCGAATTGCGCCGCCAGACCGCCGGTACCGGCATCGACGTCAGCCGCGATGGCGACGTCATCAAGCTCAACCTGCCGGACGGCGTGACCTTCGACTTCGGCAAGGCCGACCTGAAGTCGCAGTTCTATCCCGCGCTCAACAACGTCGCCGCCACGCTGCGCGAGTACAACCAGACCATCGTGGAAGTCAGCGGCCATACCGACAGCATCGGTTCGGACGCGGTCAACCAGCGCCTGTCGGAACAGCGTGCGTCGGCGGTCGGCAACTACCTGATCGGCCAGGGCCTGCAGCGTGAGCGCTTCGAGATCGTCGGCATGGGCAAGCGTTACCCGGTCGCCAGCAACGACACCGACGCCGGCCGTGCGATGAACCGTCGCGTCGAAGTCCGCGTGCTGCCGGTTCGCTCGTAAGCCATCGTTGCCGCGTATGCAGAACGGGCCGCGCAAGCGGCCCGTTTTCTTTGGTGATTCCCGGCCGTGCTGTCAACCCGTTTCCAGCACGGCCGCCGATTGCCACAATCGGGGTCCCACCCGGTCCATCGGGTTTTCCAGTACGGACGCAATGCAAGACCGCAATCCCAAGATCGCCCAGCACATCGCCGCCACCATCGCCGCCGAGATCGGCGCACAGACCGCGCAGGCCAAGGCCGCCATCGCGCTGCTGGATGAAGGCGCCACGGTTCCCTTCATCGCCCGCTACCGCAAGGAAGTCACCGGCGGGCTGGACGACATCCAGCTGCGCGACCTCGAGACGCGCCTGACCTACCTGCGCGAACTGGAAGACCGTCGCGCCGCCGTGCTGGCCAGCATCGACGAGCAGGGCAAGCTGACCGACGAACTGCGCGCCGACATCGAAGCGGCCGACAGCAAGGCGCGCCTCGAAGACCTGTACCTGCCATACAAGCCCAAGCGGCGCACCCGCGCGCAGATCGCGCGCGAAGCGGGACTGGAGCCGCTGGCCGATGGCCTGCTGGCCGATCCCACCCAGGTGCCGGAAGTCGCGGCCGCCGCCTACATCGACGCTGAGAAGGGCGTGGCCGACGCCAAGGCGGCGCTGGACGGCGCACGCGCGATCCTGATGGAACGCTGGGGCGAGAACGCCGCGCTGGTCGGCGAACTGCGCGCCTGGATGACCGAGGTCGGCGTGATCCGCGCCAAGGTCGCGCAGGGCAAGGAAAACGAAGGCACCAAGTACCGCGACTACTTCGACCATGCCGAACCGCTGGCGAAGATTCCCTCGCACCGCCTGCTGGCGCTGTTCCGCGCGCGCCGCGAGGAGATCCTGCTGCTCGACCTCGACCCGGGTATGGAGGCCGAGGCCGGTCACCAGCAGGCCGAAGGTCGCGTCGCGGTGCATGCCGGCGTGGCGGCGCAGGGCCGTGCCGCCGACAAGTGGCTGCTGGATGCCTGCCGCCTGACCTGGCGCGCCAAGCTGCACATGCACCTGCTGCTCGACCTGTTCAACCAGGCGCGCGAGAAGGCCGAAGCCGAGGCCATCGCGGTGTTCGGCGACAACCTCAAGGACCTGTTGCTGGCCGCGCCCGCAGGACCGAAGGCTGTGCTGGGCCTGGATCCGGGCCTGCGCACCGGCGTGAAGGTCGCCGTGGTGGACCGCACCGGCAAGCTGGTCGACCACGCCACGATCTATCCGCACGAACCCAAGCGCCAGTGGGACGCGTCGCTGCATGTGCTGCGTGCGCTGTGCGCGAAACACCAGGTGGAGCTGATCGCCATCGGCAATGGCACCGCCAGCCGCGAGACCGACAAGCTGGCCGGCGACCTGATCAAGCAGGCGGCGGAACTGAAGCTGGAGAAGATCGTCGTCAGCGAGGCCGGTGCATCGGTCTATTCCGCTTCCGAGTTCGCCTCGAAGGAGTTCCCGGACCTCGATGTCAGCATCCGCGGCGCCGTGTCCATCGCGCGCCGCCTGCAGGACCCGCTGGCCGAGCTGGTGAAGATCGAGCCGAAGGCGATCGGCGTGGGCCAGTACCAGCACGACGTGGACCAGTTCCGTCTGGCCCGCGCACTGGATGCCCGCGTCGAGGATTGCGTCAACGCCGTCGGTGTGGACGTCAACACCGCCTCGGCCGCGCTGCTGACGCGGGTGTCCGGCCTGTCCTCGACGGTGGCCGAGAACATCGTGCGCTTCCGCGACGAGCACGGTGCCTTCCGCTCGCGCAAGGCGCTGCTGGGCGTGCCGCGCCTGGGCGACAAGACCTTCGAGCAATGCGCCGGCTTCCTGCGCATCGCCGACGGCGACGAGCCGCTGGATGCGTCGTCGGTACATCCGGAAGCCTATCCGGTGGTCGAGCGCATCCTGGCCGGCAGCGGCCGGCAGGTGAAGCAGATCGTCGGCGACATCGTGTTCCTGCGCGCGGTGAAGGCCGAGCAGTACACCGACGAGAAGTTCGGCGTGCCGACCATCCGCGACATCCTCAAGGAACTGGAAAAACCCGGCCGCGATCCGCGCCCCGAGTTCAAGGCCGCGCGCTTCGCCGACGGCGTGGAAGACATCAAGGACCTGCGCGAAGGCATGATCCTGGAAGGCGTGGTCAGCAACGTGGCCGCGTTCGGCGCGTTCGTCGACATCGGCGTGCACCAGGACGGCCTGATCCACATTTCCGCGCTGGCCGACCGCTACGTGAAGGACCCGCGCGAGGTGGTGAAGGCCGGCGACATCGTCAAGGTGAAGGTGCTGGAGGTCGACGTGGCCCGCAAACGCATCGCGCTGACCCGCCGGCTGGACGACGCGCCGGCGCCGCAGGCACCGCGCGAGGCGCGGACGAACGATCCGCGTCCGTCGCGCGGTCAGGAGCGCGGCCCCTCGCGCGAGTCGCGCGACCACCGGCGCGGCCCGGGACCGGCCAAGTCCAGCGCACCGCCGGCCGACAATGCGCTGGCGGCGGCGTTCGCGCGGGCGAAAGAGCAGGGCTGATCGGAGCAGCGTGGAGGAGCGACGCGAGTCGCTCCTCCCTTTCACGGCTTCAGCGTGCCGTTTCCTGCGTGGTGGCGTAGGGCGCCAGATAACGGTTCAAGCCCTGCGCTCGCAGCGTCGCGGCGGCGGCGCCCCAGTCCACCGGCGTGTCCGTTTTCAGGGCTTCCAGCACGGCCACCACGGACAGTTCGACTTCCGGCAGGCCGGCCGCGCCCACCGCGTTGCGGCGCTGTTCGATGGCGTCGAACAGCACCGCATTCGCTTCGGCATACGACAGCGGCGCCGTCGTGCCGTGCGCGGCGCGCCACGCGGAGGATTCCAGCGTGCCGTTGACGTGCGAGAGGATCAGCCACGTGGCGCGGCCGATCAATTTCAGGTTTCCCGGCTGCACGCTGGTCATGGTGTTGCCCACCACGCGGCCCAGCTTGGCCATCACGCCGGTGGAGTGCGCGTTGATCAGCATCTTCAGGGCGATGGTCTGGTCGAGCTCGAACGCGTCGCGCTGCGGCACGGTCACCGCGATCACAGGCACCGGACGGGGCAGGGCCGCGACATCGCGCAGCACGTCCGAGGCCAGCGGTCGCGCGGACACCGACACCAGCACCAGTTCGGCGCCGGCCTGGGTGGCGGCCTGCAGCCACTGCCGGTTCGCCTGCTGGTGCGCTTCGTCGCCGAGCAGGATCAGCGCGCCGGAGTCTCCGGCCGCGGGCGCATTGCGCTGCATGTTGGCCGGTGAGTACGACAGGTCGTACAGCGCCTGCTGTTCGTCGCCCGCATTCGACAGGCCGCGCAGCGCGGCCTGGCGCAGGTAGGGATCGTCAATGCCGTTCTCGAACGGCGGCAGGTACAGCGCCTTGTCGAGGCCATGGAACGGCCGGTGCAACAGCGCCTGCCAGGCCTGCGCGCCATCGGCGGCCGGCGTCCACACCTGGATCCACGAGCGGCGCTCGGTGGCATCGACCGGATCCAGCGGGCCGAGGCGGAAGGTCGGCGCGCGTTCGGTGACGTCCACGAACACCGGCATCAGCGCGCGGGTGGCGAGATAGGTGCTGCGGTGGCCGTTGGCGTAGCTGGCGGCCTCGCGGTCGGTCCACGCGGCCAGCTTCGGCGCCGCGGCTGCCGTGGTCCGCTGCAGGGCGGTGAAACCACGCAGGCGCTCGGCGATGCCGGCGTCGTTGAAGCCCAGCGAGGCCAGTTCGTCGGCCGACAGTACGTCGCGCAGCAGCGCGCGGGTGGCGTCTTCCAGCACCACGCCCAGCACGTACAGGCTGGTCGTCGTCGCCTGCATGCGGGTGGAGCCGGTGATCGCCTGCGGTCCGGTCGGCAGCGGGATCTTGGTGATGCGGGCATCGTCCAGCACGCGGCGGCTGCGCTCGAACGGGCGCAGCAGGTCGTCCGGATTGTTGTAGACGAACCACGTGCGGCGCGCGTCCGCGCCGGCCTGGTCGGCGGCGGCCAGCGCGGTGCCGATCACCGCCGAGGTCTCGCCGCCTTCGGTGACGGCGAACACCAGGTCCTGCGGCTGGATGCCGTTGTCCTGCAGTTGCAGGCGGCCAATCTCGGGAATGTCCTCGAAGCCCTCCAGCGAGGCGATCAACGCACGGTCGCCGCCGGTGATCTCACCGCGCACGCGCTCGCCCAGCGCCGGATAGCGCGCTTCGATCCTCGCCATCAGCGGCGACGGCGCGGTGCGCTGCCAGAACGGCCGCCACAGCCCGCTTTCGATGGTTTCGGCCAGGCGTCCGGTGGAGCCGGTGCCGTAGAAGTACAGCCGATGGCCTTCACGCAGCGCGCGGGTGATGTCCCGCGATGCGGCTTCCAGCGAGGCCAGGCGCGCCGGATCGTCGGCCACGTCCTGCAACGCTTTCGCGATGTCCTCGTCCACCGCCAGCAGCGAGGCCAGGCCATCGGCGGTGTCGGCGGCGATGCGCGTGCTCAGGTCGAAGCTGCGCGGATGGCGCTGCTCGGTCAGCAGGCTGTGCAACTGGAACTGCTGCTTGTGCGCCACGAAATCCTGCGACTGCGCCGAGGGCGACACGCCCAGGCGGTTGGACGCGGGCTGGGCCGCCGCGGGGGCCAGCACGCCGGCCATGACAAGGAAAGACATGCTGCGCATGATGCGTTTCGCCCTACGGGACATCGGATCGCTCACCTGACAACGGAAGAATGCGGCGTTGCCGGCGGATGGCGCGGCGACGGACGCAGGCTGCTATCGTCGTGACAACGATAGCAAACGGTCGTGACACTATGCCCCGGTTCCATCGTCTCCTGCATGCTGCACTGCGCCCGGCCCGCTTCTGCGTGCTGCTGGCGCTGTTGTCGCTGGCGTCCTTCTCGCCGTATGCGGCCGCTGCCGCAGTGGACGCCGTGGCGCCACGCCTGGGCATCGAGGTGCTGCTGGAACAGCGGCTGGACCTGCTGCGTGGCAAGCGGGTCGGGCTGGTGACCAACGCCACCGGGCTGGACAGCCGGTTGCGCAGCGACGTGGACCGCTTCGCCACGCATCCGGACTTCACGCTCGTGGCGCTGTTCGGCCCCGAGCACGGCGTGCGCGGCGACGCGCAGGCCGGCGACAAGGTCGCGTCCTCGCGCGATGCCGCGACCGGCCTGCCGGTGCACAGCCTGTACGGAGCGCATCGCGAACCCACGCCGGCGATGCTGGCCGGCATCGACGTGCTGGTGTTCGACATCCAGGACGTCGGCACGCGCTTCTACACCTATCCGTACACGCTGGCGGGGGTCTTGCGTGCGGCGAAGCGCGCCGGCATCCCGGTCGTGGTCGCCGACCGCCCCGATCCGCTCGGCGGCGTGTTGGTCGAAGGGCCGTTGCTTGAGCCGGCACTGGCCTCGTTCGTCGGCCTGTACCCGGTTCCACTGCGCCATGGCATGACGATCGGTGAACTTGCCTCGCTGTTCAACGCCGAATTCGGCATCGGCGCCGAGTTGCATGTGGTGACGATGCAGGGATGGCGACGTGGCGACGAACCGCTGCGCGGCGCGCTGCCGTGGGTGCCGCCGTCGCCCAACATGCCCACGCCGGATACCGCGCTGGTCTATCCGGGCATGGGCCTGCTGGAAGGCACCAACGTGTCGGAAGGACGCGGCACCACGCGGCCGTTCGAGACTGTCGGTGCGCCTTGGGTGGATGCGCGCGCACTGGCCGAACGGCTCAATGCGATGGCGTTGCCGGGCGTGCGCTTTCGCCCCACCTGGTTCACGCCCACCTTCTCCAAGCACGCCGGCCAGGCCTGTGGCGGCGTGCAGCTGCACATCACTGATCGTGCCGCGTTCCGCCCGGTCCGCACCGGCATCGCGGTGCTGAAGGCCTTGCACGACCAGCATCCGCAGGACTTCGATTTCCTGCCTGGCGAACCGCCGTTCTTCGACCGGCTGGCCGGCGTGCCGTGGCTGCGCCAGGCGATCGAACGCGGCGACACGCTGGACGCCATCGAAGCGCGCTGGCAGGCGCCGCTGGCGGACTTCCTCCGCCTCCGCCAGCGCCATCTGATGTATCCGGCGATGTCCGACCCGCGCGACTGATCCGGTTCAACGGGTCTGTGCCTCGTTGGCCCATTTGGAGATGTCGCGGTGGCCGCCGTAGGTGCTGTCCACCGGCGGCAGCCACAGTTCCATCACGCCCTTGCCCGGCCTGAAGCGCGACGGCAGGGGTGCGATCGCCACCGCGTTGCCGGGGCCGTACCAGGGTTCGATCTGCTGCTGTACCCATGCGGCGACGGCCTCGGCACAGGCCTGCCGGTGGGGCAGGTCGTGCACGATCAGCGTGGGCGTGCGGTAGGGCGTGGGCGGCCGTGCCTTGCGCGCCGTGGCCGAGCTCACCACGTTCTCGATGCCGGGAATGCGCACACCGCTGTCCGCGCCGGGCGGCGCCACCGTGGCCACGCGGGCTCGCGTGGCTTCGTCATAGACATGCACGTAGAGCGTGGCATCGCGATCGCCCTGGCGGCAGGCCTGCAGGCGGGTGTCGGCGGGCAGAGGAGGCGGAGGCGGTGGTGCGGGAACCGGCATCTCGGTCCCCACAACGGGGACAGGGTCCGGCGGTGGTGGTGGCGCAGGCACGGGCTGCGCGCCCACCGCGGCGCCCGCGACGGCGCCGACGGTCGGCGACACGTCCAGCGGCATCTCGACCTGCGGGGTGATGTCGCGGCTCTTTCCCCAGTAGCCGTAGTAGCGCGTGCCCGGCTGTGTGCACACGTAGTCGCACAGCCCCGAGCGCTCGCGGTCCTCGAACGCGGTCGACGGCCGGCAGAACGTGCCCAGCGTCTGGCCGGGCAGGATGCTGCACTGTTGCTGCGCGCGATAGACCAGCGCACCGGCATCGCTGTCGCCGGCGTCTTCCAGCCGGACGTCGGCGACCTGTCGGTACAGCGCGGCCATCGCGATCTTCTGCGCATCGCTGGCGAAGGGCGGCTGGTCCGGCGTCTCTTCCCACAGGTCCAGCGCCTCGGTGGCGACATCGAGGTGCTGCTGCGTGCGGTCCGCCTGCGCCTGCCGGCTTTCCTCGATGCGGTCGAACACCTGCATCAGCGGCACCAGCATCGTCACCAGCACGCCCAGGCCCAGCGTCGCCCCGAGCGCCGCCGTCTTCGCGTTGCCGCGCCAGAACGGGACCGCCTGCGCATCCGGTTCGGCCGGGCGGAACTGCAGGCGCCGCAGCGGCGGCAGCTCGTCGTCGCCTTCCACCGGCGAGGACCAGCCGGGAATGCGCGCCAGCCAGCGCGGATGCAGCGCGTCGCCGAAGTCCTCGCCCAGCCGGTGGTAGCTCTCCCACTGCGCCTCGTCGAAGAACTGGTCGGACGTCGGCTGTTGCGGGAACAGCGGATTTCGGCTGGCATAGGCCAGCACGTCGCTGTCCAGCGCCCAGTGCAGGTTGGGCTTCACCACCAGCAGCGTGCCGACGCGGCGTTCGCCGTCGACTTCGGGGTAGCGGATGCGCGCCAGCAGCACGCCGCGCGCGGTGTACAGGTGGCGCAGGTCTTCCGGCGCCAGAATGTTGATCTGGGTATCGGTGGGCAGCGGCAGCCGGCCGGCGCTCTCGTGCGTGTAGAACTCGATGTCGGTGCCGAAGTCGATGCGCGCCTTGCGCACCAGGTTCTCCAGGTCGCCGAACTGGTACTGCGGATCGGCGCCGCAGTCGGCCAGGATGATGAAGTCCAGCTGCCGCCGCAGCAGCGCATGCACGCCGGTGTTGTCGAAGTGGCCACCGTCGGACAGGTACCAGCTGGTCGCGCTCTGTCCATGGAACCGGCCCATCGCTTCGGACAGCAGGCGTCCGGCCTTGGAGCCACGCAGTGCTTCGCGCAGGCGCGAGGCTGGCTGGAACGCCTGCGCGCGCCCGACCTTCAGCCAGTAACCCAGGCGTGCGCCGGCCAGGAACAGCAGTAGTGCCCAGCCGCGCGTGGTGTACGCGCCGGCACCGGGCGCGGCGGCGGCGCCGGAGATCGCGATCCAGCGCCCCAGCGTGTCCAGCCCGGATTGCAGCAGGAACGGCGTGCCTTCGCGCGCCACTTCCAGCCCGCGTGCCGAGGCGACCATCGATTCGCCCTTGCGGTCGGCGTTGTACAGACCGCTGCGGCCGCCGCGGGTCTGGTTGAGGCAGACATTCACCAGGTGCAGCGGGCCGCCTTTCAGCTCCGGGCGGTAATCGGCCAGCGGCACGTCATCGCCCGGCACCACGGCGGTGACGTCGGAGACGCGTTCGGGATTGTCGGGTGCCGCCGGACCCGGGGTGGGCATCTCGTCCAGATGCCGCGCCGGATTGCCCACGCCCAGGTAGGCGCGCGTCAGCCGCGCGCGGTAGAAGTTGTGCATCGACGAGGTGTTGGCGGTCTCCGCGTTCCAAGCGGTCAGCAGCAGCCACCCCACCAACGCAGCGGCGAGCAGGCCCAGCCGTCCGCCGCGGTTATCGAGCACCGGCAGTTGCTCGACCGCCGGCACCGCATCGAACACCCACCACTGCACCAGCGTCACCCACGCGAGCAGCAGCAACAGCGCCACGCCGATCCCCAGCAGGTCCAGCAGGCGGGGGCCGATGCCCAGTGATGGACCTTCGTCGGCATTGGCCATCTTCTGCAGCGGATCGGCATATGCGCGCACCACGGCCAGCAGCACGCCGCCCACGCCCAGACCGCCGTAGACCCACGCGCCACCGGACTGCAGCACGTTCATGAACCACCAGCTGAGCAGATCCAGCGCACCGGCCGCCAGCAACAGCAGCGTGACCAGGTTGAACAGGCGCAGTTGCGCCGTCATGCGGTTGCGCAGCTGGGCGTTGGCCACGCTGCGGCCAACGCCGCGCGAGCGCAGGCAGCGGACAAGCAGCACCGTCCCGTGCACGGCCACGCTGGCGAGCGCCAGCACCAGCGCCACCAGCAGTGGTGGCGCGCGCAGCCAGCCGGTGTCCGGCGCCCACAGCGCGGCGCCGATCCAGACCGCTGTCACCGCCGTGGCCACGATGACGACGACATCGCCGAACGCGATGCGCGCGCCCTGGGGCTCCGGCTTGCCGGGCTCCGGTATCACGTCGCGCAGCATCCAGTAACTGACCAGGCTGCCGGGCACCAGCGCCAGCCAGCAGGCCGCCGCCAGCGGCCACCAGGCACTGGCCCAGCCTTCCCATTGTTCGGCCGACAGCAGGTTGAGGTCGTTCTGCAGGAAGTGCGGCAGCACCACCACGCAGCCGACCAGCATGGCCATCAGGCCGAATTCCAGGTGGATGGCGATGCCCGCGCGCAGGTAGGTGGCGAACGCGGCGCCGTAGTCGCGCGCCCCGCGCGGGGTGAGGTAGCGGCCGTAGCGACGCAGCCACGCGAGTGCCATCGAGTCGTTGCGCTGGAGCAGTTCCTGCGCGCGCTTCAGTCCCAGCGTCGCTACCAGCCGGCCGAACGCCGCGCCGGCATAACCGCCGCCCGACACGGTGGACAGATAGTCCAGCCGTGGCAGCACGCCGTTTCGCGCGAGCCCGCGCAGCAGGCCGATGCAGAACGTGGCGCTGCGGATGCCGCCACCGGACAGGGCCAGGCCGACGGTGGAGCGCAGCGGCGTGCGCACGCCGTCGCGACGCAGCGCGTCCTCGCGTGCGTGCAGGGCGCTCTGTTCGTCCGGCGGGATCGTGTCGGGCAGGACGCGCCCGTGCGCGCGTGCGGTATCGGCGTCCGACATGGCGATCCTCGCTGCTTCAGGCCCGGGGGCATCCTGCAAGGACAACGCGCCACGACTCGGGAGGAGGCCACCGGCACGAGACGTTCACGCGTTTACGTTTCCACGTGCGAAACGCGAACACGCACATCCGCCTAGGACGCAGGCCCGTCCAGGAACACCGTGAGCACGCGGATGCGGCCGTCTTCGATCTGCGCGATATCCATGCCGGTGACGACCGCCGGTCCATCGGCCGGGCCGGAATACCACTGCAGCCGACCGACGCCATGGTGGCCGCTGGCCGGTCCCGCGGCGGTGAACACGAACGCGGGTGGCAGGCTGGCGAGCAGGGTGGTGACGGCATCGCCGATGGCCGCATGCCCACGCACGGCGGCGTGCGGCTCGTTCAGGACGGCGTCGTCGGCATACAGCTCGCGAATCGCCTGCATGCGCAGCGCCGCATCGCGTTCGCCGAACACCCGCGTGAGGTTGGCTCGCATCAGGCGGTCGTAGTCGAAGGGGGTGTCAGGGGATAGGGACATGGGTGCTCCAGGGCGGTAGAAGAATGGCGGGGGGAGAAGCATCCGGCTCGCCCGCATCGTGCTCGGTGACGCCACGGGACGCGTACTGATGCGGGGTGAGCCCGGTGGCAGAACGGAATGCGCGGGAAAAATGGCTCTGGTCGAAGAAGCCCACGCCCGTGGCGATCAGAGTCAAGGGCACCTGGCCAGCACGAAGCAGGCGTTTGGCCTCCAGGATGCGCCGCCAGCGCACGTATTGCATCGGACTCATCCGGACTTCCTGCCGGAACAGCCTGGCGAAATGGAACCTGCTGACGTGGGCGGCCGCGGCGATGCCGCCCAGCGTGAGCGGTTCATGGAAACGGGCTTCGATGTGCGTGAGGGCGCGGACGACGGCGCGCGCTCTGGCCTCCCGTTGCCCGCTGGCGCTCGCGCCGATGGCGATGGACCCTGCCACCCACGTGCGTTGTTGCATGCGCTGCCTTGCCCGAAAGCCGCTACCTTGTCACTCCGGTGTCCGTGCCGGTAGCACCATGCGCTGCGCTGCTGTGTCGCAGGAAACGGAACGCCGGGTGGCGCGCTACCGACGTTAGCCTGCAGGTTCGCAGCCTGAGCTGCTCCCGGGCGGCCTGCGGCCGCGCCCCATCATCGACAGAGAGAAGACACACGATGGCCCATGTGAACGTCGTATCGACAGGAACGTCCTACGCCCACCACATCACCAGCCGAGGGCACGCGCTGACCGCCGACGAGCCGGCCGCGCTGGGCGGCCGGGATCGGGGCATGGCGCCGTTCGACCTGTACCTGGCCTCGCTGGCGGCATGCACCGCGATCACCCTGCGCATGTATGCGGAGAAGAAGGGGTGGGACCTGGGCGAGTTCAGCGCGGAGCTGTCCTCGCGGCGCGACGAATCCGGCAAGCTGCACGTGCACCGCAGGCTTCGCGCCTCCGCCGGATTGACCGATGCGCAATGGAGCCGGCTGCTGGAGGTCGTGGCGAAGAGGCCGGTGACGCTGGTGATGCGCGAGGGCGCCGTGATCACCAGCGAACGCGCCTGAGCATGTCGCTCCCACAATCCCTGAGCGGACGTCAGCTCCGTCGCTTGCGGTTTCGCGTGCGGCTGGCGGGCTTGCCGCTGTCTGCGCCATCGGCGGCGAGCGGGCCGAGGTCCTGCTGCAGGCGTTCCAGCGACGACAGCGTGTCGGTGTAGGCGATGAAGTGCTGCAGGTAGCCGGGCGAGACCTCACGCATGAAGTGCAGGGCGCGGTGGACCAGCTTGCCGGAGTTGAGCGGGCCGGCGTCGCCGGGCAGGTCGTCGAGCGAGGCGCGCAGCTGGCTGTCGGTGCGCACCTGCGTCCACACGCGACGCGCCTCCGCGAGCGCGGCCGGTGCCTGGCCCGGCGGCGCGTCGGTTGCGCTGAGCGAAGTCTGCGACATCGGCGCACGCTGCTGCAGCGCGGTCACGAGGGCGTGAAGCGCCGTGCCTCCGGCGGACATCGTGGAGCCGGTCCCGACCTGCGAGGACGGCGGCGTCCACTCGGCCAGATCGCTGGCGTACTCGCCGATCAGGCGGGTCAGGCGGGCGTCGAGCAGGTGCCGTGCTTCTCCCGCATGCGCCTGCATGCGCGTCGCCAGCGCATCGAGGAAGGCGAAGCGCAAGGGATCCATGCGCTCGGCGCCGCGCGTGCGCCAGGCCTGCAACTGGGCGCTGGCGGGCAGGGCGTCACCGTCCATGCGTGCTGGCGTCGCGTTTGGCGGGGCGTGGAACCGGCGCGATCTCGACGCGGCGATTGCGTGCGCGTCCGTCTTCGCTGTCGTTCGCACTGACCGGCTGCTCGGCGCCGAAGGCGGCGGCGAACACCGACGACGACGGCACGCCATCGGCGATCAGCGTGCGGGTGACGGTGAGCGCGCGCTGCGCCGACAGTTCCCAGTTGTCGGCGAACTGGCGGTTGTTGCCGCTGACCTGGCGGTCGTCGGTGAAGCCGCTGACCATCAGGATCTCGTCGCGCGTACGCAGGTAGCCGGCCAGCGGCGCGGCAAGGCCCTTCAGCAACTCGCGGCCCTCCGGTTCCAACTGGTCCGAGTTCAGCGCGAACAGCACGTTGCCGCGGATGCCGATGCGGCCGTCGACCAGCGTCACCCGGCCTTCGGCCAGCGGCACGGCAAGGGCCTTTTCCAGCGCGGTGCGCTGCTGCGTTTCCAGCTCGCGCCGGCGCACTTCTTCGTCCAACCGCTGCGACAGCTGCGCCTGCACGGCGATCACCCCGACCAGCACCAGCACGAAGGCGCCCAGCAGCACCGACATCAGGTCGCCGAAGCTGGCCCAGACGGGTGCGCCGAGATCGGCGTCGTCGCCGGTCTCGACGCTCACGCGGCCTCCGCCGGCGTTGCACCCGCCAGCTGCTGCAGGTCGAGGGTGATCTGCCGCTGCGCCGACAGGCTCAGGTCGATGACCTCGCGTGCCTGCGCCACGTAGTACGCCAACTGGTCATCGCTGCGCGCCAGCGAACGGTCCAGCGCGCCCTCGATGCCTTGCAGGCGCACCAGCAGTTCCTCGTTCGACTTGCCGAACAGCTGCACCGCGGTGCCCAGCGCATCGCCGAGGCTGGCGACCTCGGTGGCGCCGGCGGCGACCTGCGCGGCGATGCCGCCGAGCTTGCCGGTTTCGGTTTCGACATGGTCGGTGAAGCGGGTGCCGACGCGCTCCAGCAGGTCGGCCGAGGTGGCGACCAGCGCATCGATGGCGCCGCGTTGCTCGCTCGAGGCGTGGTTCACCGCATCGAGCAGGGTCTGCAGGGTCTCCATCAGCTGGTTGCGCTCCTCCAGCATGGCGGTGTCGCGCACCATGCTGTCGGACAGCTTCTGGCGCAGTTCGGCGATGACGTCGGCCGCCGCGCGGGGCGCTTCGGACGCAACCTGCACGAGCTGCGAAATCTCGGCGATGGTCTGGGTGGAGTGTGCCTGCGCCTGCGTGGTGATCGCCTGCGCAGTCCGCGCGAGCGCGTCGCAGATGTCCTGTTGCAGGCGGGCGGTCTGCGCGCCGGCCTGTTCCCACTGCGCCTGCAGGGTTGCGCCCGTCGCTGCCAGCCGCTCGGCCCAGGCGGCGAGTCGCTGTTCGTCCTGCGCGGCCAGTGCGCGTTGCGCTTCGGTCTGCGACGTGCGCAGCGCGTCGAGAAGTTCGCTGGCATGACGCTGCATGTCGGCCGCGGTGGCGGTCAGGGCCTGTTCGTTGCGGGCGGCGATGGAGCCGCTGGTGGCTTCCTGCTGCGCCAGCGCCTGGTCCCAGCGCTCCGCCAGCGTGGTGGCATTGTGTTCCAGCCGCGACGCGACACCGTCGATCAGCGCGGACGAGCGTGATTCGAATGCACCGGCCAGACGCTCGGTCAGCACCTGCATGTCGCCGGCCAGCGCGGCATTCGAGCGCTGCTGCTGGTCGATGGCAGCAGTCCAACTGGTAGCGGCGGCGGTGGCGGCGGCACCGAAGCCGGTGTTCAGCCCGTCCAGCTGCCGTTGCACGGCCTGGCTGACGGTGTCGTGCATCGCGGCGCTTTCGCGCGCCAGACCGGCCAGGGTCGCTTCGGTGGCCGGCTGCAGCGCGGCCACGACGGCGCGCGCACTCGCGTCGACGCCGCTCTTCAGCACGCTTTCAAGCGAGGCCGCCAACTGGGCCTGCGCCGCCTCGCTGCGTTCGTGGAACGTGGCCTGGCTGGCCACCAGGCGCTCGCCGGCGGCGGTGTTCTGGTGCTCGATCGCGGCCACCATGGCCTGCAGTCGTTCCACCAGGCCCGGCATCAGGGCGGCCTGCTGTTGCAGCAGGCGGAAGGATTCCTCGCGCTGGAACGACTGCGAATGCACATGCAGCGAGGTCGTGATCTCGGCGTCCAGCAGGTGTACGGCTTGCAGGCGTTCACGGCGGCACAGCGCCGCCAGCAGGCCAAGCACGGCCGACGTGGCCACGCCCGCGATCGACGTGCCGAAGGCGAAGCCCAGGCCCTTGACCGGCGCGGCCAGCGAACCGCGGATCGCGTCCAGATCCGTGGCGCTTTCCAGCGCCAGTCCGGTGCCACGCAGCGTGGCCATCATGCCGAGCAGCGTGCCGAGCATGCCCAGCAGCACCAGCAACCCGACCAGGTACGGCGTCAGTGCGGGCGCGGGCAGGGCGACGCGTTCGCCTTCGATGCGCTGGCGCACCGAGGGACGCAGGCTTGCATGCAGCGACGACAGCCATGCCGACAGGCCTTCGCGTGCGGTGGACGTGTCCGCGACCGCATGCCGCAGCGTCGCGGTGGCCTGCCGGTAGCGATGCAGTTCCACCGCACCGGCGATGTAGCACGCGCCGATCACCAGGGTGACCACCACGCCCAGCGCATGCGTGCCGACATAGCCGAGGCCGATCCAGGTGACGATGGCAAGGCCCAGCAGGAACAGGGCGGTGGGGAGCAGATGTCGGTTCATGGTGTTCCGGAAACGGGCGAAGAGCGAAGCGCGGCCAGCAGCGCGTCGATGGGATGGAAGCGGACCTCCAGCTCGGCGAGCAGCAGGTCCTGCAGGTCGCGGCGGAAGGTGACCCGCCAGGCGTCGCCGGGTGTGTCGGCATGGGCCAGCTTCAGCCGGTCGAAGTGGCGGACGAGCAGGGCGGGCGTGGCCGCCAGCAGGGCCTGCTCGCGCGGGCTGAGCGTCATCTCCATGACCGCGTCGACCTCGGCCAGGCGCGCCTGGTCCGCCGTGCCGGTGGCCAAGGCATCGCGCAGCCGTCCGCGCAACTGGCCCGTCGATGCCTGCATCGACCGTTGCAGGTCCACGCAATGGCGACGGAACGGGGAGGTATCGTCACCGGGCAACGCGTCGAGCTTGTCGCTGCGCAGGATGGCGGCGTGCAGCGTTGCGCGCACGCGGGCGCAGGCCGCCGCTTCGCTGTCGACCTGGATCGGATGCGAGGCGGACGCCGGCGTGCCGTCGAGCGCGCGGGACAGCGCGATGGCCCGGTTCCAGTCGATCCACTGCCCCAGCCGTTCGGACAGGGCAGGGCCGGCGGAGGGCTGGTCGAGGTCGCCCAGCCGGGCGAGCCGACGGACGAAGGCGGGGGCCGAGACGGCCGCCCGTTGCTGCGGTAAAGCCACGATGACGCTCAAAAGACGGCGATTTTACAGGAAGCGCCAAGCCGGCTGGCTGCCAATCCCGGGTTAGGGACGCAATCTGAGTCGAGAGGCGCGCAGACAAAGAAAAAGCCGGAACCTCGCGGTTCCGGCTTTTCTTCAAGATGGTGGAGGTGGGCGGAATTGAACCGCCGTCCGAAGGCACTCCATCCCCGGTACTACATGCTTATCCCCCCGTTGGATCTCATCCTGCGACAGCACGGTGGGCAAAGCGCACCGCAGGACCAGCCTGTTTTAGGTTGACCGGGTGCTGACAGGCAGCCACTCCCGGCGATTCCGTGATGATGACCCTACGCTGCGAGCACGGACACAAGCAGTTTCGGGGCTTACGCCTTAAGCGGCGAGAGCGTAGTTGTCGTCGTTGGCAACTAGAGTTTTGCCGCTGGATTTACGAGGAAAGCTGCCCCCTCGGCATGCACCAGGTAACTTCGCAACCCCCGTCGAAGCCAGTGCACCCCCGGGAGCCAGGAACTTCCTGACGAGGGCAAGTGTAGGGGCGGGCACCCCGCTTCACAAGGCGCGACGGCGTGAGTATTCAGCCTTCACATCGTGGAAACCGGCTGTGGGAGCGACGTAAGTCGCGAAAGGGTGTCCGGATGGCCTGATCGCGACTTACATCGCTCCCACACCCACACCGGGCATCACGCGTTCTTGTTGTGCCGGCGCATGACGCGCGACTTCTCGCGGGCCCAGTCGCGGTCCTTCTCGGTGGCGCGCTTGTCGTGGGTCTGCTTGCCCTTGGCCAGGGCGATCTCGGCCTTGACCTTGTTGCCCTTCCAGTACAGCGAGGTGGGCACCAGCGTGTAGCCGTCGCGCTCGACCTTGCCGACCAGGCTGTCGATCTCGTTCCGGTGCAGCAGCAGCTTGCGGGTGCGACGGTCGTCGGCCACCACATGGCTGGAGGCCTGGATCAGCGGCGTGATCTGCGCACCGAACAGGAAGATCTCGCCATGGCGGACAATCGCGTACGCCTCGGTGATGTTGGCGCGGCCGGCGCGGATCGCCTTCAGCTCCCATCCCTGCAGGGCAAGGCCCGCCTCGTAGCGTTCCTCGAAGTGGTATTCGTGCCGAGCGCGCTTGTTAAGCGCGATCGTGCCCGTTGCTTTATTCTTGTCCGGTTTCTTTGCCATCCGTCCTATTGTCGCCGAAGGCGGAACCCTACGCGAGCCACATGCATACGATCCGCCGCAGCGCCCTGGTCGAACACTCGGCCACCCGGATGTTCGACCTGGTCAACGACGTGGCGGCCTATCCGCGCCGGTTCGACTGGTGCAGCGCCGCCGAACTGATCGAGCAGGGCGAGGCGAGGCTGGTGGCGCGGCTGGACTTGGGATTCGGGTCGCTGCGCACCTGGTTCACCACCGAGAACGTGCTGGACCGTCCGTACCGCATCGACATGAACCTGGTCGATGGTCCCTTCCGCAAGCTGCACGGGCGCTGGGACTTCCACGCGCTGGACGAATCGGCCTGCAAGGTCACCCTGACGCTGGAGTTCGAGCCGACCAGCCGTCTGCTGGCGCCGGCGATGGCGCTGGGGTTCCAGGGCCTTGCGGATCGCATGGTGGACGACTTCGTGCGCGCCGCCGACCGCGGAGAATGACGTGCGCGTGGAGGTGATCCGCGCCTGGCCGCACCGGTTCGAGTCGGTGGTGTTCGACCTGCCCGAGGGCGCCACCGTCAGCGACGCGCTGGCGGCAAGCGGCTTCATCGATGCCGGGCATCCGGCCGTGGCGATCCATGGCGTCAATGCCACGTTGGAAACGGTATTGAACGAAAACGACCGCGTGGAAGTGCTGCGGCCGTTGCTGATCGATCCGAAGGAGGCGCGCCGACGGCGCGCGCTCAGGTAAGGGACGCGCCGCGCCTCAGCGGCGGCCGCCCTTCTTCTTTTCCTTGGCGAGGTTGGGACCGAACTTGCGCACATCGCGCGACAGCTGCAGGTCGGCCTCGGGGAAGTACTCGCCTTCCCAGCTGGCGAGCGTGTCGCCGTCGAAGATCAGGGTGAGGTTCTTGATTTCGGTCGTGCCGCGGCGGTTGGTGCGGTTGCTCGCGGTGTAGTCCCAGCGATTGGCGTGGAACGGATCGGCGATCGACGGGCTGCCGAGCAACGACTGCACCTGCTGCTTGCTCTGTCCCGCCTGCAGTTGGTCCACGGCCGTCTTTTCGATCAGGTTGCCCTGGTAGATCGGCTGCTTGTAGAGGATGCCGCAGCCAGCGGTGGCGGAAGCGAGGACGGCAGCCAGCAGGAATTTGCGCATTGGGACAAGTACAGTGGGAAACCGGGCCGATGATACACTCCCGCGGACCGCCGCAACCGAGCTTCAGGCAGCTGGCGCTAAACCGAGAGTGAACGGAGACGCCATGGAATCGCAGGACCTTCGCAAAGTCGGCCTCAAGGTCACCCACCCGCGCATGCGCATCCTGGAACTGCTGGAGCAGAAGAACGCCCAGCACCATTTGAGCGCGGAAGACATCTATCGCCAGTTGCTGGACCACGGCGACGAGATCGGCCTGGCCACGGTGTACCGCGTGCTGACGCAGTTCGAAGCCGCGGGCCTGGTGCTGAAGCACAACTTCGAGGGCGGCCAGGCCGTCTACGAGCTGGATCGTGGCGGCCACCACGACCACATGGTCGACGTGGACACGGGCAAGATCATCGAGTTCGAGAGCGTCGAGATCGAGAAGCTGCAGCGCGAGATCGCCGCCAAACACGGTTACGAGCTGGAAGAGCACTCGCTGGTTTTGTACGTGCGCAAGAAGCGCTGACGCCCTGAGAACCCCTACTGTGGGAGCGACGTCAGTCGCGATGAGGCGCCGCGACCCATCATCGCGACTGACGTCGCTCCCACAGATAAAACAAGGTTTGGTCAGACCGCGTTGGCCAGCAGCCGCTTCGCCGCGGCATGTGCTTCCTTGCTGACTTCCACGCCGCCCAGCATGCGGGCGAGTTCTTCCTCGCGCTGCTTCGCGCCGAGCTTTTCGACCGCGCTCTGGGTCATGCCGTCCACCGGCGCCTTGCTGACGCGGTAGTGCGCGTGGCCCTGGGCGGCCACCTGCGGCAGGTGGGTGACGCACAACACCTGCCGCTGGGCGCCGAGGGCGCGCAGCTTCTGGCCGACGATCTCGGCCACGGCGCCGCCGATGCCGGTGTCCACTTCGTCGAAGATCATGGTCGGCACGGCATCCAGGCCCAGCGCGGCGACTTCGATCGCCAGCGAAATGCGTGCGAGCTCGCCGCCGGAGGCGACCTTGCGCAGCGGGCGTGGCGGCTGCCCGGCGTTGGCGGAGACCAGGAATTCGACCCGTTCGGCGCCGGTCGGGTCGGGGCGCTCGCTGTCCTGGGCTTCCAGTGCGATCTCGAAGCGGCCGCCGCCCATGCCCAGCTCGGCGATCAGCGCGGTGGTGGTCTCGCCCAGTGCCTTGGCGGCGCGCTGGCGGGTGCGGGTCAGGGCGGCGGCGGCATCGCGCCACTGCGCCCGGGTCGTGTCGATCTCGCTGTTGAGCTGGAGCAGGCGCTCGCCGGCCCCGCGCAGCGATTCGAGTTCGGCGGCCAGGCGGTCGTGCTGCTCCTGCAGGCCGTCCAGCGGCACCCGGTGCTTGCGGGCCAGGTCGTGCACGCGGGCGAGCTTGCGCTCCAGCGCGTCGAACTGCAGTGGTTCGCCGTCGAGGTCGTCGCGCACCTGGCCCAGCAGCGACACGGCCTCCTCGATCTGGATCGCGGCGCCCTCCAACAATGCGTCCACGTCGCGCAGGCGGGGCTCGTGTTCGGCCTGCCGGGCAAGCTCGGCGCGGACCTGTTGCAGTTGGCGCGTCAGCGAGGGCGCATCGTCGCTGGCCAGTTCGCCCAGGGCGGCATCGCAGGCCTGGATCAGGCCGGCGGCGTGCGCCTGCCGGCGGTGGCTGGCCACCAGTGTCTCCAGCGCGGCGGGCGCCAGGTCCTCGCGCTGCAGTTCCGCCAGTTGGTGTTCCAGATAGTTGATCCGGTCGGAGACATCACCCTGGCTGGACAGTTGTTCGCGCTCGCGCAGCAGCGAGGTCCAGCGGCGGGCGGCGTCGCGGACGGCGGTCCGTTCGCCCTCATTGCGGGCGAAGGCGTCCAGCAGGTCCAGCTGGCTGTTGCGGGCGAGCAGGGCCTGATGTTCGTGCTGGCCATGGATTTCCACCAGCCGGCTCGCCAGTTCGGTCAGCTGCGACAGCGTGACGCTGCGGCCGTTGATCCAGGCGCGCGAACCGCCATCGGCCCGGATCACCCGGCGCAACTGGCACTGGCCGTCGTCGTCCAGCGCGTTGTCGGCCAGCCACGCCTGCGCCGGCGATCCCGCGGCAGCGGCAAATTCGGCCGAGAGTTCCGCGCGCTCGGCGCCGTGGCGGACCACACCGCTGTCGGCCCGCAGGCCGGACAGGAAACCCAGCGCGTCCACCAGCAGCGACTTGCCGGCGCCGGTTTCACCGGAAATGACGGTCATGCCATCGCCGAATTCCAGTTCGGCGGCACGGACGACGGCGAAATCCTTGAGGGCGAGGTGTCTGAGCATGCGGCGGATTGTAAGCGGAGCCGGCTCACGTACTGAGACAGCGGCGACGGTCCGCTTGCAAAGGGGGCGGTGCGACGTTATCTAACGGGTATGCATTCGCCATCGCCCCCGCTGGATCCGCGCGCCCGCCAGTTGCTGCGCACGCTGATCTCGCGCTACATCCGCGACGGCGAGCCGGTAGGGTCGCAGACGCTGGCCCGGCACGCCGGGCTGGAGGTCAGCCCGGCGACCATCCGCAACATCCTGTCGGAACTGGAAGAGGTCGGGCTGTTGAGTTCGCCGCACACGTCCGCCGGGCGTATCCCGACCGCGCAGGGCTACCGGGTGTTCGTCGACAGCCTGGTGCAGGTGAAGTCGCTGGGCGAGGGCGAGGTGGCGCGCCTGCGTGCCGAACTGTCGGCCGGCGCCGGCACCCAGGCCCTGCTGGGCAACGCCTCCGAGCTGCTGTCGGCGATGACCCACTTCGTCGGCGTGGTCAGCGTGCCGCGGCGGGAACAGTTCGCCTTCCGCTACATCGACTTCGTGCCGCTGGATGGCCAGCGGGTGATGGCGATCCTGGTGTTCGCCGACAACGACGTGCAGAACCGGGTCATCGAGACCCGTCGCGTCTACGAGCGGTCGGAGCTGGAGCGTATCGCCAACTATCTGAACACCCAGTTCGCCGGCCGGCCGCTGTCGGAGATCCGCGCCAACCTGCTGCACGACCTGCGCCGGGCACAGACCGAAATGGAAGGCCTGCTGGCCGAATCCATCGAGCTGGCCGAACAGGCCCTCACGCCACCCGGCGACGACGTGGTGCTGGCCGGGCAGACCCGGTTGATGGGCGTGCAGGAGCTGTCCGACCTGGAACGGCTGCGCGACCTGTTCGAGGCCTTCGCCCGCAAGCGCGAGATCCTGCAGCTGCTGGAACGCACGATCCGCGCCCCGGGCGTGCGCATCTTCATCGGCGAGGACACCGGGCTGGCGCCGCACGACGGCGTGTCGGTGGTGACCGCGCCGTACATGGCGGGCGGGCAGGTACTCGGCGTGCTGGGCGTGATCGGGCCCACGCGCATGGCCTACGACCGGGTCATCCCGGTGGTGCAGGCCGCGGCCGATGTCCTGGGCGCGGCCTTGAATCCGGAATCCACGGCCCCATAGGTTCCCGGTCGGGCGGCTGGACCTGCCGCCAGGGAACCGAAATGAACGAACAACACGATTACGACGACGCTCAGGGCCAGGCGCCCGAGTCCCCCGAGGCCGATGCCGCGCTGCTGGCCGAGCTGGAAACGCTGCGCAACGAGCTGGACCAGCTGCGCGCCACCACGCTGCTGGAGCGCGCCGACCTGGAAAACCAGCGCAAGCGCGTGGCCCGCGACATCGAGCAGGCCCGCAAGTTCGCCAACGAGCGCCTGCTGGGCGACCTGCTGCCGGTGTTCGACAGCCTCGACGCCGGCCTGGCGGCCGCGGGCACGGAGCCCAGTCCGTTGAAGGACGGCCTGGAACTGACCTTCAAGCAGCTGCTCAAGGTCGCCGGCGACAACGGCCTGGTGCTGCTCGACCCCACCGGCGAAGCCTTCAACCCCGATCACCACCAGGCCATCAGCCAGGCCGACGCGCCCGACGCGGCGCCCGGCAGCGTGGTGCAGGTGTTCCAGAAGGGCTACGTGCTCAACGGCCGCCTGCTGCGTCCGGCGCTGGTCGTGGTGGCCAGGCACGACTGAACACCGCCGCGATGGCGCTTGAACCGCGCCATCGCATCCCTATATCGGGACCATCCACCCGGCCGGGCGCCGGGTCCAACATCAGAATTTGCTAGGGAGCGAGATCCATCATGGGCAAGATCATCGGCATCGACCTGGGCACGACCAACTCGTGCGTGGCGATCATGGACGGCGGCAAGGCCCGCGTCATCGAGAATTCGGAAGGCGACCGCACCACGCCCTCCATCGTGGCCTACACGAAGGACGGCGAAGTGCTGGTCGGTGCCTCGGCCAAGCGCCAGGCCGTGACCAACCCGAAGAACACCTTCTATGCGGTGAAGCGCCTGATCGGCCGCAAGTTCACCGACGCGGAAGTGAAGAAGGACCTGGACCTGGTCCCGTACGCCATCATCCCGCACGAGAACGGCGACGCCTGGGTGCAGACCTCCGACGGCAAGAAGCTGTCGGCGCAGGAAATCTCCGCGCGCATCCTGGAGAAGATGAAGAAGACGGCCGAAGCCTTCCTGGGCGAGACCGTCACCGAAGCCGTCATCACCGTGCCGGCCTACTTCAACGACAGCCAGCGCCAGGCCACCAAGGACGCCGGCAAGATCGCCGGCCTGGACGTCAAGCGCATCATCAACGAGCCGACCGCGGCCGCGCTGGCCTACGGCCTGGACAAGGGCGACGGCGGCGCCGACCGCAAGATCGTCGTCTATGACCTGGGCGGCGGCACGTTCGACGTGTCGATCATCGAGATCGCCAACGTCGACGGCGAGAAGCAGTTCGAAGTGCTGGCGACCAACGGCGACACCTTCCTGGGTGGCGAGGACTTCGACAAGCGCGTCATCGACTACCTCGTCGAGGAATTCCAGAAGGATCAGGGCATCGACCTGCGCAAGGACCCGCTGGCCCTGCAGCGCCTGAAGGACGCCGCCGAGCGCGCCAAGATCGAGCTGTCCAGCTCGCAGCAGACCGAAGTGAACCTGCCGTACGTGACCGCCGACGCCTTCGGTCCCAAGCACCTCAACATCAAGCTGACCCGCGCCAAGCTGGAAGCGCTGGTGGAAGACCTGGTGAAGAAGACCATCGAGCCGTGCCGCATCGCGCTGAACGACGCCGGCCTGCGTGCCAGCGACATCGGCGAGGTGATCCTGGTCGGTGGCCAGACCCGCATGCCGAAGGTGCAGCAGGCGGTGGCCGAGTTCTTCGGCAAGGAGCCGCGCAAGGACGTCAACCCGGACGAAGCCGTGGCGCTGGGTGCCGCGATCCAGGGCGGCGTGCTGGCCGGCGACGTCAAGGACGTGCTGCTGCTCGACGTGACCCCGCTGTCGCTGGGCATCGAAACGCTGGGTGGCGTGTTCACCAAGATCATCGAGAAGAACACCACCATCCCGACCAAGGCCTCGCAGACCTTCTCTACCGCCGAGGACAACCAGTCCGCGGTGACCGTGCACGTGCTGCAGGGCGAGCGCGAACAGGCCCGCTTCAACAAGTCGCTGGCCAAGTTCGACCTGTCCGGCATCGAGCCGGCGCCGCGCGGCATGCCGCAGGTGGAAGTGTCGTTCGACATCGACGCCAACGGCATCCTGCATGTCAGCGCCAAGGACAAGAAGACCAACAAGGAACAGAAGGTCGAGATCAAGGCCGGTTCGGGCCTGTCCGAGGACGAGATCGCGCGCATGGTGGCCGACGCCGAGGCGCATCGCGAGGAAGACAAGAAGTTCCAGGAGCTGGTGCAGACGCGCAACCAGGCCGACGGCCTGCTGCACGCCACCCGCAGCGCCATCACCGAGCACGGCAGCAAGGTGCCGGGTGATGTGATCGGCCGCGTCGAGGCCGCCATCGCCGAGCTGGAAACGGCGATGAAGGGCGACGAGAAGGCGCAGATCGAAGCCAAGGCGAAGGCGCTGGAAGAGGCCGCCCAGTCGCTGTACGCAGCGGCGGCGTCGACCGATCAGCCGGGTGCCGGTCCGGCCGGCGGCGGCTCCGCAGCGGCCGACGACGTGGTCGACGCGGAGTTCACCGAAGTGAAGGATGACAAGAAGTCGTGAATCGGGAATAGGGATTCGGGAATGGGAGGAACGGATCAACTCCGCTCCTCCCTTCCTTGTTACCCATTTCGCCATGAAGCGCTCGCATTGGTCGCTTTGACCATTCCCGATTCTCCATTCTCCATTCCCGCCCCATGAGCAAACGCGATTACTACGAAGTCCTGGGCGTGGCCCGCGACGCCAGCGACGAAGACCTGAAGAAGGCCTATCGCCGCTGCGCGATGAAACACCACCCGGACCGCAATCCCGGTGACGCCGCGGCCGAGGCGGCGTTCAAGGAGTGCAAGGAGGCCTACGAGGTCCTGTCGGACGGTGCCAAGCGCCGTACCTACGACGCCCACGGCCATGCCGCGTTCGAGCACGGCATGGGCGGCGGCGGACCCGGTGGCCCGGACATGGGCGACATCTTCGGCGACATCTTCGGCAACATCTTCGGGGGCGGCGGTGCGCGTGCTGCGCGTCGCGGCGCCGATGTCGGCTACGTGATGGAGCTGGACCTGGAAGAAGCCGTTGCCGGCGCCGAGAAGCGGATCGAGATTCCGTCGCTGGTCGCCTGCGAACCCTGCAAGGGCTCGGGCTCGGCGGACGGCAGGGTCGAGACCTGCGGCACCTGCGGCGGTCGAGGCAACGTGCGCATGCAGCGCGGCATCTTCGCCATGCAGCAGGCGTGCCCGGCCTGCGGCGGTCGCGGCCAGACTATCAAGAACCCCTGCACCGAGTGCCATGGCGCCGGTCGCGTGGAAGAAGAGAAGGTGCTGTCGGTCAAGATTCCGGCCGGCGTGGACAACGGCGACCGTATCCGCCTGACCGGCGAAGGCGAGGCCGGCCCGCCCGGCACGCCGCCCGGCGACCTGTACGTGGAGGTGCGCGTGCGCGAGCACGACATCTTCCAGCGCGACGGCGACGACCTGCACTGCGAAGTGCCCATCCGCATCTCGCAGGCGGCGCTCGGCGACACCGTGCGCGTGCCCACGCTGCGCGGCGAAGCCGAGATCCGCATCCCGGCCGAAACCCAGACCGGCAAGCTGTTCCGCCTGCGCGGCAAGGGCGTCAAGTCGGTGCGCAGCCGCAGCGAGGGCGACCTGTACTGCCGCGTGGTGGTGGAGACGCCGGTCAACCTGACCCCCGAACAGCGCGAGCTGCTGGAAAAGTTCGAAGCCACCTTCAGCGGCGACGAGGCGCGCAAGCATTCCCCGAAGTCGGCGACGTTCCTCGATGGCGTCAAGGGGTTCTGGGATCGCATGACGTCCTGAGGTCCTGCCGGGGCCTGTCCTCCCGCCGACGCCCGGTCCCTGCCGGGCGTCCTGCGTTATGGCGCCGCCGAACCATTGCTAGGATGGTGCGTCGCCAGCCGGCGGCCTACGCATATGGACAGGGAGGACATGGGGAATGCGCAAGCACTTGGGGAAGATGGCCGGGGTCTGCCTGGTCGCGGCATCGGCACTGGCCGGCGCGACATCGGCGCAGGCAGCCGAGGAGCGTCCGCTGCAGGTCGAGCATGAGCATGTCGCTTATGTTGTCGACGCCGACGGCCGCTACGTGGAGACGCGCGAGACAGCGACCAAGGTGTTGAAGGAGGCTGCGCTGGAAGCGGCCAAGACCGCGTCGGTCGGTTACAGCACCAGTATCCAGAAGGCCGAGGTGGTGGCGGCCTACACCCTCAAGGCGGACGGTCGCAAGGTCGTGGTGCCGCCCGGCAACTATCAGGTGCAGTCCGCAGCCGGGCACGAAGGCGACTCGCCCGTGTACTCCGACAACACCACGCTGACGGTGGTGTTCCCCGATCTGGCCGTCGGCGACACCACCGTGTTCGCCTACAGGTTGACCGCCCTGCAGCCGATGTTTCCGGGTCAGTTCTCGGTGATCGAGAACTTCAACCCCGCCCAGTACTACGGCGACGTGAAGATCACGCTGGACGCGCCGGCCACGGTGCAGGCCGGCCACCAGTCCTGGCAGATGCAGGAAAGCAAGCGCGAGCGCGACGGCCGTCGCGTGATCGAGTGGCGCTGGCGCAACCGCACGCCGGTGCCCCGCGAAAGCTTGCGCGACAGCGTGTACAACCCCGAGCGCTATCCCGGCTACGCATATTCCACGTTTCGCGACTATGCGCAGATCGCGCAGGCGTACGGCGGTCCGGCGAACGCGAAGGCGGTGCCCACGCCGCGCATCCGCGCGCTGGCCGACGAGATCGCCGGCGACGCGCGCGAACCACGCGAGACCGCCAAGCGTCTTTACGAATGGGTGTCGCGCAACATCACCTACGCGGGCAACTGCATCGGCCTGGGTGCCGTCGTGCCGCGCGACCTGGACCAGGTGCTGGACAACCGCATGGGAGACTGCAAGGACCACGCTACGCTGTTGCAGGCGTTGCTGGCCGCCAGGGGTATCCCGAGCACGCAGGCCCTGATCAACGCCGGTGGCACCTACACGCTGCCCAGGATACCGGTGGCATCGGTGGTCAACCACGTCATCACCTACATCCCAAGCCTGGACCTGTACGCCGATTCCACCGCAGCCACCGTGCCTTTCGGGTCTCTGCCGAACGGATCGGCGGGCAAGCCGGTGCTGCTGGTGGAGGGCCATCACGAAGGCGCATCGACGCCGTTGCGTGAAGCCGGCCGCGATGGCCAGAAGCTGCGCACGACGGTGCGGATCGCCGCCGACGGCTCGGTCAAGGGCAGCCAGCAGGTGGAGCTGAGCGGCAGGCTGGCGGTGATGGCGCGCGACCAGTTCCGCGAGCTGCCCGCGGCCGAGGCGGACAGGATGGTGCGCCGTTACTTCGAGCGCATGGCGCTGCGCGCCGACGGCACGGTGCGCTATCCCGACGCCCGTCCGCTGCAGGACGACTTCAGCATCGACGCGGACTTCGAGGTCGCGCGGATGCTGCCGGCGTCGGGTGGGCTGCAAACGCAGCCCTGGTTCATCAGCTACGCGCCGATAGCGAGCATCGTGGCACGCAACCTCGGGAGCGTCGATCAGCCGGAGGGTGAGAGCGGCTGCGGTGGCATCTACTCGGAGGAGGAGTACACGATCGAACTGGCCCCCGGGATGCGCATCGCCTCGCTGCCCGGCAACGTCGATGTCGAGGAGGGCAACGTCGCTTTCCGCGCGACCTACCGGCGCGAAGGCAACCGCATCCACATCAAGCGCCGGCTGGACGATCGCACGCCAGGCCCGGTCTGCTCGCCGGAGTACAACACTGCCTACACACGGACGATGCAGAAGATCCTCCCCGGCCTGCGCGAGCAGATCGTCTATCTGGCTGCGGATGTCCGTGCCGACTGAGCCTGCCGTTCCGCAGGACGGCGCTGCGGCATTGAACGTACCGCGGCGCCCGTTGGTCGGCATCGTCGGCAGCGCCGGCGCCTATGGCCGCTGGCTGCAGTCGTTCTTCCGTACCCGGATGGGGCTGACGGTCATCGGCCACGACCCGGCGGATGCGCAGTCCGTCGACGAACTTGAACTGGTCCGGCGCGCGGACGTGCTGGTGTTCTCTGCGCCGATCTGCCATACCGCCGCGCTGATCGACCGCTACATCGGTCTGGCGGACGGCCACGAGGCCGGCAAGCTCTGGCTTGACGTCACCTCCATCAAGACCACGCCGGTGGCCGCCATGCTGCGTTCGCAGGCGGAGGTCGTCGGCCTGCACCCGATGACCGCGCCCCCGAAGGCGCCGACCCTGAAGGGCAGGGTGATGGTGGTCAGCGAGGCACGGCTGCAGCGCTGGCGTCCGTGGGTGGCCGAACTGCTCGCGGCGCTTGAAGCCGAATGCGTGCATGCCACGCCCGAACAGCACGACAGGGTGATGGCCTTGGTGCAGGCGATGGTGCACGCGACGCACCTGGCGCAGGCCGGCGTCCTGCGCGGGCAGGCCCTGCAGGTCGGCGACCTGGCCGCGGTGATGCCGTTCCGGTCGGCCTCCTTCGAGATGGACGCCGCGATCATCGCGCGCATCCTGTCGCTCAATCCGGCGATCTACGAAGACATCCAGTTCGGCAATCCGCATTCGGGCGCCGTGCTGCAGGCGCTGGGTGGGCAGATCAGCCGGATGGCGGCGCTGGTGCGCGACGGCAGCGACGCCGCGCGTGCCGCCTTCCGCGACGAATTCCTGCGCGACAACCGCGTCGCCATCGGCGAGGTGGCGTTGGCCGAGGGCAACTACAGCTACGAGCGGATCGGGTATCTGCTGGCCGATCTCGCGGCCGGCGAGGCGCTCAGCGTGCACCTGCCCGAGGACCGGCCGGGCTCGTTGCGCGCGCTGCTGCACGTGTTCGAGCGGCATGCGGTGAGCCTGTCATCGATCCACTCCTCGCGCACGCCCGAAGGCGAGGTGCATTTCCGGATCGGATTCGATGCCGGCGTGGACCTGGAGGCGCTGCGACGCGCGGTGGAGGAGATTGCCGCACGGCAGCTGGGGCGTGTTCTGGCCTGATGCGTGCGTCGCGCGCAGGGTCGGGGAAATGAAGGTAAACCCGTTTACTCGACAACTGTGACATGACGGGCCTAGCATCGGATCCATCGGGGCGCGCGCGCTGACGCTCCCCATCATCATCCTCAAGGAGTGACGGAGATGGCCCGCGACAACAGACTGGTCCCACTTTCGTCGGCTCGTTCGCCGGTGCCCGCGATGGCCGAAGCGGACGCGGTCGCGCTGTTGACGCGCATTGTGGCGGCGCAGAGCGAGATTGCGGCCGCTGGCCCCGACCCGCAGGACGTCGTCGATGCCATCACGTACCGCGCACAGGAACTGACGCGATCGGCCGGTGCCGTGCTGGAGATACGCGACGGCGATCAGATGCGCTACTGGTCGGCCAGCGGCATCGCGGCCAACCAGGTCGGCCTGCTGATGCCGGCAAAGGGCAGTCTTTCCGGGCGTTGCCTGGAGGAAGGACGCGTATTGCGCTGCGACGACAGCGAGACCGACCCGCGTGTCAATCGCGAGGCCTGTCGCAACGTGGGCCTGCGCTCGATGCTGGTGGCGCCGCTGTACTTCCGTCGCCAGGCCGTGGGCGTGCTCAAGGTGGTCTCGACCGTGCCCGGTGCGTACGGCGACACCGATCAGCGCACGCTCGAACAGTTGAGCGCGTTGGTCGCGGCCAGCCTCTACAAGGCGATCGAGCACGCGCAGATGCGCGCGGCGCTCGAACACAGGAAGGGGCAGGGCGAGCGCGAGCGCCAGCAGTCGCAGGAAGCGCGCACGCGCCTGGAGGCGGTGCTGGAAGCAGGGCAGATGAGCGCCGCGCTGCAGCCCATCGTGCGGCTCAGCGACGGCGCGATCGTCGGCTACGAAGCGTTGGCGCGTTTTCCAGTGGAGTACGACATGTCCACCGTGCGATGGTTCGAGGAGGCCGCTCGCCATGGCATGAGCATCCAGCTCGAACTGGCGGCGGTGCGAATTGCACTCGCCCATCTGGGAAAGGTCCCGAACGA
Organism: Pseudoxanthomonas sp. LH2527; assembly: GCF_022539275.1. Classification (NCBI taxonomy): domain Bacteria; kingdom Pseudomonadati; phylum Pseudomonadota; class Gammaproteobacteria; order Lysobacterales; family Lysobacteraceae; genus Pseudoxanthomonas; species Pseudoxanthomonas sp. LH2527. The sequence goes on from NZ_JAKZBW010000001.1 coordinate 131,933, forward strand.
TGCCTACCTCGCCCTCAACGTGTCACCGGAAACCGCCTGCAGCGATGCGCTGACATCGTTGCTGCAAGCGCACCATCCGCATCGCCTGGTGCTGGAGATCACCGAGCACACCCCCGTGGAGGACTACGGGCAACTCAATCTCCGCCTGGCCGCCCTGCAGGCGCTGGGCACGCGCATCGCGGTGGACGATACCGGCGCGGGATTCTCCACCCTCCGCCATGTGCTGCGCCTGGCGCCGGACATCATCAAGCTCGACGTCACGCTGGTGCGTGACGTGGACCAACGCCCGCGCATGCAGGCGCTGATCGCCGCACTGCTGACGTTCGCACATGGGACCCGCGCCGAGCTGGTGGCGGAAGGCGTGGAAACGGCGCAGCAGCTCGCCACGTTGCGACAGCTTGGCGTGCCGTATGCGCAGGGCTACCACCTAGGACATCCGCAAGTACCCTGAGGCCTTCACCGCATCCTGTCGCCAGCTTCACGGGCGCCCGCTACCATGCAGGCATGAACGCCACCGCCACCCGCCTCCTCATCCATGGTGCTTCCGGCCGCATGGGCCAGTCGCTGCTCCGCCTGGCCGCCGAACAGCCCGATCGGTACCAGGTCGTCGCGGCGGTGACGCGACGCACGCCCTCGCCGCGCGTGGTCGATGGCGTGCCGCATTTCGCCGCCAGCGAGCTGGGCGGCGTGCCGGCATTCGATGTTGCCATCGACTTCAGCCTGCCCGATGGATTCGATCCCATCCTCGCCCTGTGCGTGGAGCGTGGCGCGCCGCTGGTGTCGGGCACGACCGGCATCTCCGCTGAGCAGATCGACGCGGTTTCGCGCGCGGCCGCCACCATCCCGTTGGTCTGGGCAACGAACTTCAGCCTGGGCGTCGCCGTGCTGGCCGAACTGGTCGAGCGTGCCGCTGCAGCCTTGTCCGGATGGGACGTGGATGTCGTGGAATCGCATCACGTGCACAAGAAGGACGCCCCTTCAGGCACCGCGCTGACGTTGGGACAGGCGGCGGGCAGCGCGGGCGCACAGGTGCATTACGCCAGTCTGCGCGCGGGCGACATCGTCGGCGAGCACACCGTGCAGTTCACCGGCCTGGGCGAGCGCGTCGAACTGGTCCATCGCGCCACGCATCGCGACGTATTCGCACGCGGCGCCTTGCATGCGGCGCGGAAACTCGCCGGTCGACCCGCCGGCAATTACCGCGTGCGCGACCTGCTGGATTGAAGGCCGGGCGAGCGCCGCACGCTCGCGCCAACCTGAATACGCCGTGCTCTGGCGGTCTGCCAATGGTCTGCCGGGCAAAAAAACGGTGGCGCTGAACAGGCCGTTTCCGTACAATTCCCGCTCGCCTGTTACCCATCGCCACGGACCGGATCAACGCCGCGTCTGCGGTTTCTTGCAGCCGCAAGCCGGTGGGACAGGGTTCCTCCACCCCAAGGCGAACCCCGTGACACGACCCGCAATTCTCGTACTCGAAGACGGCACCGTATTCGAGGGCGAATCCGTAGGCGCAGACGGCCTTTCCGTCGGCGAAGTGGTGTTCAACACCGCCATGACCGGCTATCAGGAAATCCTGACCGACCCGTCGTACGCCCGCCAGCTCGTCACCCTGACGTATCCCCACATCGGCAACACCGGCTGCACCGACCAGGACGATGAAGCGTCGAAGGTCTGGTGCGCCGGCCTGATCGTGCGCGACGTGCCGCGCCGTCCCAGCAGCTGGCGCAACCAGCAGGCGCTGCCGGAATGGCTGTCCACGCGCGGCATCGTGGCCATTGCCGGCATCGATACCCGCAAGCTGACCCGCATCCTGCGCGAGCGCGGCGCCCAGAACGGCGCCCTGATGGCCGGCGACGGCCTCGATGCCGACCAGGCGCTGGAAGCCGCACGCAAGTTCCCCGGCCTGAAGGGCATGGACCTGGCCAAGGTGGTGACCACCGACAAGCCGTACCCCTGGCGCGATGGCCAGCTCGACCTGGACCGCAATGCCTTCGTGCAGGCGCCGGCGAAGTTCAAGGTCGTGGCCTACGACTTCGGCGTGAAGCACAACATCCTGCGCATGCTGGCCGAGCGAGGCTGCGAAGTGACCGTGGTGCCGGCGCAGACCAGCGCGGCGGACGTGCTGGCGATGCAGCCCGATGGCGTGTTCCTGTCCAACGGTCCGGGCGATCCGGCGCCGTGCGATTACGCCATCACCGCCATCCGCGAATTCATCGCCAAGAAGATCCCCACCTTCGGCATCTGCCTGGGCCACCAGTTGCTGGCGCTCGCCGCCGGCGCGCAGACCATGAAGATGGGACACGGCCACCACGGTGCCAACCACCCGGTGCAGGACCTCGACAGTGGTCGCGTGATGATCACCTCGCAGAACCACGGCTTTGCCGTCGACGAAGCGACGCTGCCGGCCAACGTGCGCGTGATCCACCGCTCGCTGTTCGACGGCACCAACCAGGGCATCGAACTGACCGACGCCCCGGCGTTTTCCTTCCAGGGCCATCCGGAAGCGTCGCCGGGGCCGCACGACGTGGCGCCGCTGTTCGACCGGTTCGTCCAGTCGATGGGCTCAGGGCGTTAAGCCGGCACGCCGCCGACCATCCGCCCCACATTTGTTTACCGGCCGCACGCCGCGCACAGCGCGCGACGGCCACGCGAAGAACCGAGGACAGCATGCCCAAGCGCAACGACCTTAAAACCATCCTGATCATCGGCGCAGGCCCGATCGTCATCGGCCAGGCCTGCGAGTTCGACTACTCCGGCGCCCAGGCCTGCAAGGCGCTGCGCGAGGAGGGGTACCGGGTGGTGCTGGTCAACAGCAACCCCGCGACCATCATGACCGACCCGGAGATGGCGGACGCGGTGTACATCGAGCCGATCAACTGGCAGACGGTCGAGAAGATCATCGCCAAGGAAAAGCCCGACGCGCTGCTGCCGACGATGGGCGGACAGACCGCGCTGAACTGCGCGCTGGACCTGGCCGACAACGGCGTGCTGGACAAGTACGGCGTGGAGCTGATCGGCGCCAAGCGCGACGCCATCCGCATGGCCGAGGACCGCGAGCTGTTCCGCGTGGCGATGGGCGAGATCGGGCTGGAATGCCCCAAGGCCGCCGTCGCCCACACGCTGGAAGAAGCGCTGGAGATCCAGACCCGCGTCGGCTATCCCACCATCATCCGCCCCAGCTTCACCCTGGGTGGCAGTGGCGGCGGCATCGCCTACAACCGCGAGGAACTGGTCGACATCGTCACCCGCGGCTTGGAGCTGTCGCCGACCACCGAAGTGCTGGTGGAAGAGTCGGTGCTCGGCTGGAAGGAATTCGAGATGGAAGTGGTCCGCGACACCGCGGACAACTGCATCATCGTCTGCTCGATCGAAAACCTCGACCCGATGGGCGTGCACACCGGCGACAGCATCACCGTCGCGCCGGCGCAGACCCTGACCGACAAGGAGTACCAGCGCCTGCGCGATGCCTCCATCGCGGTGCTGCGCAAGATCGGCGTGGACACCGGCGGCTCGAACGTGCAGTTCGGCATCAATGCGCAGACCGGCCGCGTGGTGGTCATCGAGATGAACCCGCGCGTGTCGCGCTCGTCGGCGCTGGCGTCCAAGGCCACCGGCTTCCCGATCGCCAAGGTCGCGGCCAAGCTGGCCGTGGGCTACACGCTGGACGAGCTGAAGAACGAGATCACCGGCGGCCTGACCCCGGCCTCGTTCGAGCCGGCGATCGACTACGTGGTGACCAAGATCCCGCGCTTCGCCTTCGAGAAGTTCCCGCAGGCCGACGCCCGCCTGACCACGCAGATGAAATCCGTGGGCGAGGTGATGGCGATGGGCCGCACCTTCCAGGAATCGCTGCAGAAGGCGCTGCGCGGGCTGGAAACCGGCAAGGTCGGCCTGGACCCCACCGGCCTGGACCTGGCCGACGAGGACGATCTGGCCGCGCTGCGCCGCGAACTGAAGGCGCCCGGTCCGGAGCGCCTGTTCTACGTGGCCGACGCGTTCCGTGCCGGCATGAGCGTCGAGCAGGTGCACGCGCTGTCGTTCATCGATCCGTGGTTCCTCGACCAGATGGAAGAGATCATCGCCGCCGAGCAGCAACTGGCCGCCGATGGCCTGGGGTCGCTGGACAAGACGCGCATGCGCCGCCTCAAGCGCATGGGCTTTTCCGATGCGCGCCTGGCGCAGCTGGCCAACACCAACGAGACCGCCGTGCGCGTGCTGCGCAAGGCGCTGGGCGTGAAGCCGGTGTACAAGCGCGTCGACTCGTGCGCGGCCGAGTTCGCCACCAGCACCGCCTACCTGTACTCGACCTACGAGGACGAGTGCGAAGCGCAGCCGACCAACCGCGACAAGATCATGATCCTGGGCGGTGGCCCCAACCGCATCGGCCAGGGCATCGAGTTCGACTACTGCTGCGTGCACGCGGCGCTGGCGCTGCGCGAGGACGGGTTCGAGACCATCATGGTCAACTGCAACCCGGAAACCGTCTCCACCGACTACGACACCTCCGACCGCCTGTACTTCGAGCCGCTGACGCTGGAAGACGTGCTGGAGATCGTCGAGCTGGAGCAGCCGAAGGGCGTGATCGTGCAGTACGGCGGTCAGACCCCGCTGAAGCTGGCGCGTGCGCTGGAAGCCAATGGCGTGCCGGTGATCGGCACCAGTCCGGACTCCATCGACCTGGCCGAAGACCGCGAGCGCTTCCAGAAACTGGTCGACGCGCTGGGCCTGAAGCAGCCGCCCAACCGCATCGCCCGCAACGACCAGGAAGCCCTGCTGCTGGCGCGCGAGATCGGCTATCCGCTGGTCGTGCGCCCGTCGTACGTGCTGGGTGGCCGCGCGATGGAAATCGTGTACGGCGAATCCGACCTGGCCCGCTACGTGCGTGACGCGGTCAAGGTCTCCAACGATTCGCCGGTGCTGCTGGACCGCTTCCTCGACAACGCGGTGGAAGTGGACGTGGACATCATCGCCGACGCCGAGGGCCACGTGCTGATCGGCGGCGTGATGGAGCACATCGAGGAGGCCGGCGTGCATTCGGGCGATTCCTCGTGCTCGCTGCCGCCGTACTCGCTGTCGGCCAGGACGCAGGACGAGCTGCGCCGCCAGGTGGTCGAGCTGGCCAAGGCGCTGAAGGTGGTCGGCCTGATGAACACCCAGTTCGCCATCCAGGCCGGCGAAGACGGCAGCGACGACATCGTCTACCTGCTGGAAGTGAACCCGCGCGCCTCGCGCACCGTGCCGTTCGTGTCCAAGGCCACCGGCATGCCGCTGGCCAAGATCGCCGCCCGTTGCATGGCCGGCAAGACGCTGGCCGGGCAGGGCGCCACCAAGGAAATCGTGCCGGACTACTACTCGGTCAAGGAAGCGATCTTCCCGTTCGCCAAGTTCCAGGGCGTGGACCCGATCCTCGGCCCGGAGATGCGCTCCACCGGCGAGGTGATGGGCGTGGGCCGCAGCTTCGGTGCCGCCATGGCGCGTGCGCAGGAAGCCGGTGGCATCAAGGCGCCGCCGGTCGGCAAGGTGTTCATCTCCGTACGTGACCCGGACAAGAAGCGCGTGCTGCCGGTGGCGCAGCAGCTGGTCAGCCGCGGCTACAGCATCGTCGCCACGGCGGGCACGGCGGCCTGGCTGGGCGAGCACGGCATCGCCTGCGAGCAGATCAACAAGGTGCTCGAAGGCCGTCCGCACGTGGTCGACCTGATCAAGAACGGCGAAATCGTGTATATCGTCAACACCACGGAAGGACGCCAGGCCATCGCCGACTCCTTCTCGATCCGGCGCGAGGCCCTGCAGCACCGCGTCACCTATTCAACCACTGTCGCCGGCGCCAAGGCGCTGGTGCATTCGCTGGAATACCGCGGCACGGGCCCGGTGCTGGCGTTGCAGGAACTGCACAAGGAGCTTCAAGGGTGAGAGCCCCATTGACGATGGAAGGCGCGCAGCGCCTGCGCCAGGAACTGGACCTGCTGAAGACGGTCAAGCGCCCCGAAGTGATCGCCGCCATCGCCGAAGCGCGGGCGCACGGCGACCTGAAGGAGAACGCCGAGTACCACGCCGCGCGCGAGCAGCAGGGCTTCATCGAAGGCCGCATCAAGCAGCTGGAGGGCGAGCTGTCGCACGCCGAGATCATCGACGTCAGCAAGCTCAATGCCGGTTCGCGCATCGTGTTCGGCGCCAAGGTGGTGCTGGCCGACGTGGATACTGACGAAGAGAAGCGCTACCAGGTGGTCGGTGATCTTGAAGCCGACATCAAGCTGGGCCTGATCGCGATCTCCTCGCCGCTGGCCCGCGCCCTGATCGGCAAGCACGAGGGCGACAGCGTCACCATCGATGCGCCCGCCGGCCAGCGCGAGTACGAAATCGTCAGCGTTTCCTACGTCGACTGACGGACCGATGGCCCAGGCCACCCTGCTGCTGCCCGCACGCACCCGGCTGGTCGGGCAGCTGCTGCCGCCCGACGTCGCCAAGGCGCTGGGCCGCGCCGACCGCAGCGAAGGCGAGGCCGGCGAGCGCGCGCAGCTGCGGCGTCAGTTCCAGCTGGTGCCGGACCACTGGCCGGTCGCCGCGCTGACGCGCCAGCGCGATGCACGGGATGCGGCGGGTGCCAGATGGCTGCGCGCGGATCCGGCGCGCGTCTCTCCCGACATGACCGGCGCCCGCATGCTGGCCTACGGCGAAGCGCTCGCGCTGACCGACGAGGACACCGCGCAGTTGCTGCCCGCGTTGAAGCCGTTGTTCGGCGATGCCGGCATGCTGCTCGATGCGCCGCAGCCGGCGCGCTGGTACCTGCGTCTGCCGGTGGAGGCGAAGCTGCCGACGTTCGCACCGGCCAGCGAGGTGCTGGGCGACGACCTGTTCGCGCACCTGCCCGAGGGCGATGCCGGACGGCGCTGGCGTGCGCTGCTCAGCGAGGCGCAGGTGCTGCTGCACAACCATCCATGGAATGCGCAGCGCGTGGCGCAGGGCAAACCGCCGGTGAACTCGCTGTGGTTCTGGGGCGGCGGCGTGTTGCCGGATGCCGTGCGCACGGGGTTCCGCCAGGTGAAGAGCCACGACGTGCTGCTGCAGTCGCTGGCGCAGGTCGCCGGCGTGGAGGAGACGCACGCCAATGGCGAAGGCGGCGTCGACGCGCTGATCGACCTGCGCCACCTGCGCAACCTCGACCTGCTGTGCCGCGATGCGCTGCGGCCGCTGCTGGAGGCGCTGCGCAAGCGCGAACTCGACGCGCTGAACCTCGACTTCGAGGATGGCGCGCTGTTCTCGCTGCGCCGCGAACAGCGCTGGCGCCTGTGGCGCGGTCCGTTGCAACGTCTGGATACGGCACGCCCGGACCACGTTCCCGCATGACGCCGTCCCCACGGATCCGCCGTCGCGCCATCGCCGCCGGCGGAGATTGGCCGGACAGCGTGCCGCCGCTGCTGCGACGCATCTACGAGGCGCGCGGTGCGCTGTCGATGGAACAGGCGCAGCCGCGGCTGGCGCAGCTGCTGCCGCCCGATCTGCTGGGTGGACTGGGCGAAGCCACCGCCTTGCTGGCGGATGCGATCGCGCAGGACCGGCATATCGTCATCGTCGGCGACTTCGACTGCGACGGTGCCACCGCCTGCGCGGTCGGCGTGCGCGGGTTGTGCCTGCTCGGTGCCCGGCGCGTCACGCCCGCGGTGCCCAACCGCATGGTGCACGGCTACGGCCTGTCGCCGTCGCTGGTGGACGAACTGGCCGCGCTGCAGCCGGACTTGCTGGTCACCGTGGACCACGGCATCGCCTGCCACGCCGGTATCGCCGCGGCGAAGGCGCGGGGCTGGCAGGTGCTCGTCACCGATCACCACCTGCCGGGCGAGCAGCTGCCGTCGGCCGATGTCATCGTCAATCCGAACCTGCGCGGCGATCCGTTCCCCAGCAAGATGCTGGCCGGCGTCGGCGTGATGTTCTACGTGCTGCTGGCGTTGCGGCGCGTACTGCGCGAGCGCGGCGCGTTCGCCGGCGCGGAGCCGGACCTGTCCACGCTGCTCGACCTGGTCGCCATCGGCACCGTCGCCGACCTGGTGCCGCTGGACGCGAACAACCGTGCCCTGGTCGGCGCCGGACTGCGTCGCCTGCGTGCGGGGCAGGGATGCGCGGGCCTGCAGGCGCTGATGCGCGTGGCCGGCCGCGATCCCGCACGCCTGACCGCCGCCGACATCGGCTTCGCCATCGCGCCGCGCCTCAACGCGGCGGGACGGCTGGAGGACATGGCGCTGGGCATCGCCTGCCTGTTGACCGACGACGCCACCCAGGCCGACGAGATGGCGCGCGTGCTGGAGGGCATCAATGCCGAGCGCCGCGGCGTGCAGCAGCAGATGGTCGACGAAGCGCATGCGGCGATCGCGCGCATCGACAGCACCGACGGCGGCCCGGTGCCGCTGGCGCCGTGCCTGTTCGACCCGGAATGGCATCCGGGCGTGGTGGGCCTGGTGGCCTCCAAGATCAAGGAGCGCCTGCACCGGCCGGTCATCGCGTTCGCGCCGGCGGAACCGGGCAGCACCACCCTGCGCGGTTCGGCGCGCTCGATTCCGGGATTCCACATCCGCGACGCGCTGGCCGCGGTCGACACCGCACACCCCGGCCTGATCCAGCGTTTCGGTGGTCATGCGATGGCGGCGGGACTGTCGCTGGACGAATGCGATCTGCCGTCGTTCCGCGACGCGTTCCATCAGCACGTCCGCGCGATGCTCGACGACGACCTGCTCCGCGAGGAAGTGCTGAGCGATGGCGAACTGGCCTCCGACGAGCTCGATCGTGCGCACGCCGACGTCCTGCGCGGTGCGGGACCGTGGGGGCAGGGTTTTCCCGAGCCGGTATTCGATGGCGTGTTCGACGTGCTGGACTGGCGCGTGGTCGGCGAGAAGCACCTGAAATTCTCGCTGCGCGCGGGTGGCCATGCCGCGCCGTTGAACGCCATCCAGTTCAACGGCTGGCACGACGTGCCGCCGCCCACGCGCATCCAGGCCGCCTACCAGCTGGACACCGACGACTGGCGCGACCGTCGCGGCATCCAGTTGCTGTTGCGCCATTGGCAGGCAGCGGACTGAGCCGGCGTCAGCGCGGCTCCGACGCCAGTGCGGGCGCGTCTGGGGTGGGGTACCCGGTCGTCCGCAACCCGAACAAGGGCCGCAGCCACCGCACGCGCCGGATCACTTCATAACCGCCGAAGCAGGCGGCGAAGGTGATCGCGACCAGCAGCGGACCCTCCACCAGCGGCGGGATCGCCAGCGGCTTCAGGTGGTGCGCCACCACCACGATGACGGTCTGGTGCAGGATGTAGACCGGAAACACCGCCGCCACCAGATAGCGCAGTACGCGACTGTCGCCGGGCCGCCAGTGATGCGCGAAGCCGAGCACGGCGACGATGGCGCACCACTGGTTCAGCGCCCAGCCCAGCCGCATCGCCATGCGCAGCGCCTCCGGCGGATCGGCATCGGCGAAACGGGTGAAATAGGCGATCAGCGCCGCCCAGCTGGCGAGCCACGCCACCAGCGCCGGCCAGCGCAGCCGTTCGATCGCCTGCCATACGCCGTCCGCACGGGCGATCAGGAAGCCGAACAGGAACACGCCGAAGTACTGCGCATGGTTGTACCAGTCGTCGACCAGCGCGTGCGTCTGCTCGAAACGGCCGACCAGCAGGACCCGCGCCACCCCCAGGAACAGGACGGGCCAGACCAGCACGCCCAGCCCGGACATCGCGCGGGCGAGCAGACCGCCCGCGGCGTCGAGGGCCCGTGGCGCCAGCCGCCACAACAGCCACACCAGTACGGTGTAGACCCACAGGTAGGCGACGAACCACAGATGGTTCCACGTGGGGACGTCCAGGCAGCCGTCCGCATCGCAGAAGCCGTCGTAGGCGGTCAGGTAGCGCGCGTAGAACGCCAGGTAGCCATCGTGGTAGCCGCCCGGCAGCTGTTCCACCACTTCGTAATAGGCCTGCGGCGGCACGATCACCAGCATGCCGAAGATCAGCGGCAGCAACAGCCGCCATGAGCGGCCGCCCAGGAAACGCGCGCGGTTCCCCGCCGCCTCCGCGCTCCGCTGCGCCTTGCCGAGCAGGAAGGCGGTAGCGGTGCCCGATACCAGGAACAGCAGCGACAGCCGCCACGGCGAGCTGAGCAGCATGAACGGCTCCAGCGCATCGCTGGCGGCCGGACTCTTCACGTGCCAGTCCCAGGTCACGTAATACATGCCGACGTGGTACAGGACCAGCAGCGCGAAGGCGCAGACCCGCACCCAGTCCAGGTCGTGGCGACGTTGCATGGCGTTCTCCGTCTCGATGAAGGCGGCAGACTCGCGGCGGCGGGCGCTGCCGGCCATCGCAGAGTGACGAACGCCAGGCGGCCGGTGACGAATTGCGGGCCCCCAGGGACGAATCGCGGCGCGCATCCGGGGGGCGGTCGCTACACTGCGCGCATGAACGACAAGGATGCATTGGCCTACGAACGCTACCTGCCGTGGAAGCGCTGGGTGGAGGCGGGATTCTGGGTCGCGGTGACGGCCGCCAACTGCATCGCCAACAGCCTGACCACGCTGATGGAACTCCGGCGCGGCGACTCCGGCGTACAGGCCTGGGAGCCGGTGGTCTGGGAAGCGAGCAGCGCGCTGGTCTGGCTGCTGGTGCTGATCCCCGCCATCGTCGGTTACACGCGGTGGCGTCCCGTGCATTGGGACAACTGGCGGCGGCGGCTGGCCGAGTACGTGGGGGTCAGTCTGCTGGTCTGTCTGGTGCACGTGGTGGCGATGGTGGCCTTGCGGGTGCTGGCGTACCGCACGCAGGGAATGGCCTACGAGTTCGGCCCCTGGCCGCGCGAACTGGCCTACGAATACCTGAAGGACGTACGCAGCTTCGCCACCATCGTGGTGGTGCTGGAGAGCTACCGTTTCCTGCTGCGCCGCTGGCAGGGCGAAGCCAGCCTGCTCGCGGAGCCGGACGAGGGCCCGCCGCTGGAGCCGGTGGACCAGCCGGAACGTTTCCTGGTGCGCAAGCTTGGCCGCGAGTTCCTGGTGGCGGCCAACGACATCGAGTGGGCCCAGGCGGCAGGCAACTACGTCAACCTGCGCGTGCGCGGCCACGACTATCCGTTGCGCAGCACCATCGCCGGCATCGAATCGCGCCTGGATCGCCGCCGCTTCGCCCGCATCCATCGCAGCTACATCGTCAGCCTGGAGCAGGTGGCCTCGATCGAGCCGCTGGACACCGGCGACGCGCGCGTGCACCTGAAGGACGGCGGCGTGCTGCCCTGCAGCCGCCGCTACCGCCAGGAACTGCGCCAGCGCACCGGCGCGGACGTTTCCTAGGCTGCGCGCGTGGCCGGCACCTGCGGCAGCCGCTCCACCGCGTAACTGGCCACCAGGCCGATCGCGCCGCTGCGCACGGCGTCCTCGGGCGCGTCCAGCAACTGCTGCGGGGTGACGCCGGCAGGCAACGCGCGGCCCCAGAGGCCGGCCCAGGCGTTGCGGCGGTCCTTGGCGGCGTACAGGGCGCGGTCCGCCATGCGCAGGGCGTAGTCCCAGCCGCCGGCCGCGTTGTCGAAGAACGGGAACGGGGCGAAGCCCAGCGACACGGTCAGCGGCCAGCGTTGCTGCGGGGCGACTTCATGCACTTCGCACAGCGCCTCGTGCACGCGCGAGGCGACGGTGCAGGCCTGCGCCTCGGTGAGGTCGGCGCAGGCCATCAGGAATTCCTCGCCACCCCAGCGCGCGATGACATCGTCGACGCGTCCGATGTCGCGCAGGCGGCTGGCCAAGGCGGTCAGCACCTGGTCGCCGGCATGGTGGCCGAAGCCATCGTTGACCTGCTTGAAGTGGTCGATATCGACCAGGAACAGCACGTGCCGCGTGCCCGCACCGGGGCGCTGCAGCGACATCGCCTTCAACGCCTCGGTCGCGGCCCGCCGGTTGCGCAGGCCGGTGAGCGGATCGGTGGCGCTGACCTTGCGCAGTTGCCGGTTCCTGCGACGCTGCAGCAGGCCGAAGCCGACGCCGCCGAGCACCAGCAGCAGCATCAGGCCGGCGCCCGCGCGACGCAGCAAGGTCGACTTCTCTTCCTTCAGCCGCCCGATCTGCGCCTGGTGGCGCAGGGTCTCCAGTTCGCGCTGGGCGGCGGCGCTTTCGCTGCGCGCCTGCAGGTCCGCCAGCAGTTCCAGCCGTTGTTCCTTGAGGGTCTGCATCTCCAGCGCATGCAGGCGCGCGCCGACGGCCATGGCCTCGTCGGCCTGTCCCAGCGCGGCATGCGCGGCCATCCACGCGCGCAGCACTTCGCGCTGCTTCTGCGGCTGGGGCGTGCCGTCCACGTGCGACCACGCGCGTTGCGCGGTGGCCAGCGCGCCGGTGGAATCGCCGGACAGGCGCTGCAGGGTCGAGCGCTTGGCCAGCGAACCGGCCAGCCCCGGCGCGTCCGCGCTGGCCTGCTGGGCGGCGATGACGGCGTCCAGCACGTGCCGCGCCTGCGCCAGCCGGCCCTGCGCGATCCACAGGCCGGCGCGTTCGGCCTGCAGGCGCTCCACCACCGATTGCGCCTGCTTGCGGCGCGCCGCGGCTTCACCGGCGTCGATCACGGCCTGTGCTTCGTCGGTACGGCCCAGTCGGACCAGGTTGAGCGCATGGTTGTGCAGGATCAGCGGGTCTTCCAGCTTCACCGTCGCCGCGATTGTCAGCGCCTTGCGGTGGTAGCCATCGGCGACCTCCGGGGAGTCGAGGTAGTCGGCATGGATCAGGCCGATGTTGCTCAGCGTGGTGGCCTGGAACAGCGCGGCGTCGTCGGCCGGCAAGGCGGCGGCAAGGTCCTGCACGCGCAGGTAGGCTGCTTCGGCACGATGGATCTGGCCGGCGCCATGGAAGATCGAGCCGGCCTGCGAGAACGCGCGCGCCCGGAACGCCGACGGCAGGCCGGGATGCTCCTGCACGCGTCGCTCCATCATTTCTCCCGCCTCCACCGCACGCGTCCTGTCGCCGGCCAGGCCGGCCGCGATGCCGAGGCAGCTGAGGGTCTTGACCTCGTCCTCGACCGACAGGTCGGGTTCGCGCAGCAGCGATTCCGCCAGTGCCACCGCCACCGGAGGTGCGTCGCGCCGCAACTGCAGGCAGCGCTTGACGTCACCGGCACGGTCCTGGCTCACCGCTGGCGGCGTGCCCTGGGCGCGCGATGAAGGCAGGCCCAGCAACAGCGCCAGCCCCAGCAGGCAGGGCAGCAGCGAGGCGGGCAGGGCAGCGCGAGGCGGCATGGACGGACGGCTCCTGGAAGGTCGCACGCACGATGATGCAATTCCCGTTCCCGCTGGTTGCGCCGGCACGGCCGCCGCTGCGCCTCTGGTATCCTTGCCGACCGATTCCGTCCCCCACCTTGCATCCCATGATCGAGCTCAATCCCATCCGCCAGCGCATCGCCGACCTGCAGGACAGGCTGGCCTCGCTCCGGGGGTATCTTTGACTACGATGCCAAGCGCGAGCGCCTGGAAGAAGTAAACCGCGAGCTGGAAAGCCCGGACATCTGGAACAACGCCGAATACGCCCAGCAGCTCGGCCGCGAGCGGTCGCTGCTGGACAAGACGGTCAACGGCATCCGCGACATCGAGGAAGGCCTGACGGGGGCCAACGAACTGCTGGAACTGGCCGAGATGGAGGACGACGAGGACACTGCGCATGCCGTGGTGGCCGATGTCGAACGCTATGCCGCGCACGTGGACAAGCTGGAGTTCCAGCGCATGTTCTCCGGCAAGATGGACAGTTCCAACGCCTTCGTCGACATCCAGGCCGGTGCCGGCGGTACCGAGGCGCAGGACTGGGCGGAAATCCTGCTGCGCATGTACCTGCGCTGGTGCGAGTCGCGCGGCTGGAAGACCGAGCTGATGGAAGCCAGCGGCGGCGACGTCGCCGGCATCAAGTCGGCCACGTTGCGGGTGGAAGGCGACTTCGCCTACGGCTGGCTGAAGACCGAGACCGGCGTGCACCGGCTGGTGCGCAAGTCGCCGTTCGATTCGGACAACCGCCGCCACACCAGCTTCACCTCGGTGTTCGTGTCGCCGGAAGTCGACGACAACATCGACATCGACATCAACCCCGCCGACCTCAGGACCGATGTGTACCGTTCGTCCGGCGCCGGCGGCCAGCACGTCAACAAGACCGAATCCGCGGTGCGCATCACCCATGTGCCGACCGGAATAGTCGTGGCCTGCCAGACCGGCCGCAGCCAGCACCAGAACCGCGACAACGCGATGAAGATGCTGGCTGCCAAGCTGTACGAGCTGGAGATCCAGAAGCGCAACGCCGAGCGCGATGCGGTGGAGGCCACCAAGTCCGACATCGGCTGGGGCAGCCAGATCCGCAACTACGTGCTGGACCAGAGCCGCATCAAGGACCTGCGCACCGGCGTGGAGCGCTCCGATACGCAGAAGGTGCTGGACGGCGACCTGGACGAGTTCGTCGAGGCCAGCCTGAAATCCGGCCTGGAAGCGGGCTCCAAACGCATCGACGCCTGATCCGCGAGCGCAACCGCCTTTTGTAGGAGCGGCCCATGGCCGCGATGCTTTGAACGATAATCCTGCAAGAGCATCGCGGCCATGGGCCGCTCCTACATCGCCTTCTTCGATTCCCGACAACATGACCGATCAGACCTCAGCGACGCAGCCCTCCGCCGACGAGAACAGCCTCATCGCCGAGCGTCGCGCCAAACTGACCGCACTGCGCGGGCAGGGCATCGCGTTCCCCAACGACTTCCGGCGCAGCGATTACGCCGGCGACCTGCAGACGCAGTACGAGGATGCCGAGTTGTGGACCGGCGAGGCGCTGGAAGGCAGTGGCCGGCAGGTCAAGCTGGCCGGGCGCCTGATGGCCAAGCGGGTGATGGGCAAGGCCAGTTTCGTGCAGATCCAGGACGAGTCCGGCCGCATCCAGCTGTTCCTGCAGGCCAATACGCTGGGCGAGACCTACGAGGCCTTTAAGGGCTGGGACATCGGCGACATCGTCGGCGTGGAGGGCGGGCTGACCCGCACCCGCACCGGCGAACTGTCGGTGAAGGCCGAGGTGTTCCGCCTGCTCACCAAGTCGCTGCGTCCGCTGCCGGACAAGTGGCACGGCCTGTCGGACGTGGAGCAGCGTTACCGCCAGCGCTACGTCGACCTGATCGTCACGCCGGAAGCGCGTGCGGTGTTCATCAAGCGCTCGCGCATCATCCGCGCGATCCGCGAGTGGCTGGATGCCCGGCGCTTCCTTGAGGTCGAGACGCCGATGATGCATTACATCCCCGGCGGCGCCGCGGCCAAGCCGTTCACCACCCACCACAATGCGCTGGACCTGGACCTCTACCTGCGCGTGGCGCCGGAGCTGTACCTCAAGCGCCTCGTGGTCGGCGGCCTGGAACGCGTCTATGAGATCAACCGCAATTTCCGCAACGAAGGCGTCAGCACCCGCCACAACCCGGAATTCACCATGCTGGAGCTGTACGAGGCCTACGCCACGTACACCGAGATCATGGACCTGACCGAGGGCGTCATCCGCGACGTGGCGCACGAGGTGCTGGGCACCGGGCAGGTGGCCTGGGACGGCCAGGACATCGACCTGGAGCCGGCGTTCCGCCGCTGGCGCATGGACGAGGCCGTGCGCCACCACAATCCCGAGATCAGCGCCGCCGACTGCACCGACCGCGACGCGCTGGTGCGCCACTGCGAGCGCTTGAAGATCCACGTCAAGCCGTCCTACGGCTGGGGCAAGCTGCTGCTGGAGATCTTCGAGAAGACGGTCGAGCACACCCTGGTGCAGCCGACCTTCATCACCGACCACCCGGTGGAGGTGTCGCCGCTGGCGCGCGCCAACGACGACCAGCCCGGCTACACCGACCGCTTCGAGCTGTTCATCAACGGCAAGGAGATCGCCAACGGCTTCTCCGAGCTGAACGACCCCGAGGACCAGGCTGCGCGCTTCATGGCCCAGGTCCAGGCCAAGGAAGGCGGCGACGACGAGGCCATGCATTTCGATGCCGATTACATCCGTGCGCTGGAGGTCGGCCTGCCGCCCACCGGCGGCCTGGGCATCGGCATCGACCGGCTGGTGATGCTGCTGACCGGGTCCGAGTCGATCCGCGACGTCCTGCTGTTCCCCTACATGCGCCCGGAAAGCCAGGGCTGAAAGAACAGGCCCGGCACGTCAATCGGGTGACGCTCCGGGGCAGAATGGGCGCTCGCCGGCATGACGCGGCGGGTCCATTGGCGCTGGGCGATGCCGTTGCCGGGCCTCGTTTTCCCGGCCATCCACCCGCCACGGAGGGACGGGAAGGCCGCAATTCCGTGACGGAGGTCAATTTGCTCAGCCCCGACAGGCCCTTGCGACGGCTGGCACGCTTCCTGCGTCGACTCACACGCAGGACGGTCAATTTTCCGCCGCCCGCGCCGATAGAAGTCAGGGGAGGGGGCCCCGGGATTCGCATCGGTTCCCTTCGTGGATCACGGACCCCGCCCGGGCCCGTGGCGCCGAACAGGACTGACGACATGTTGGATGCGAGCGCCGCCGGAGTATCCTTGCCCGATAGCCACGTGACGTGGCCACAAGGGGTGGGCAACGCTTTGAACATCGTCATCGTCGACGATCAGACGTCCGCGCGCACGATGCTGCGCCATGTCATCGAGGACATCGCGTCCGAACTGGCCGTCCACGATTTCGGCGATCCGCTGGCCGCCCTGCAATGGTGCGAGAAGAACCGCACCGACCTGCTGCTGCTCGATTACCGCATGCCGGGGATGGACGGGCTGGAGTTCGCCCGCCGCTTCCGCCGCCTGCCCATGCATCGCGACATCGCGATCATCCTGATCACCGTGGTCGGCGACGAGCCGATCCGCCAGGCCGCGCTGGAAGCCGGCGTCATCGATTTCCTGGTCAAGCCGGTCCGCCCGCGCGAGCTGCGCGCCCGCTGCCGCAACCTGCTGCAGCTGCGCCAGCAGTCCGAGAACGTCAAGCAGCGCGCCCTCTCGCTGGAGCAGCGCCTGTTGTCCAGCATGCACGAGGTCGAGGAGCGCGAGCGGGAGACCCTGTCGCGCCTGGCCCGCGCCATCGAGTACCGCGACAGCGGCACCAGCGCCTACCTGGAGCGCATGGCCCACGTGGCCGGCCTGATCGCCGAGCAGCTCGGCCTGCCGGAAGACGAGGTGCGCACCATCGAGATGGCGGCGCCGCTGCACGACATGGGCAAGATCGCCATTCCCGACTCGGTGCTGATGAAGGCCGGCCCGCTGACGGCCGAGGAGACCGATGTCATGCGCCGCCACCCGAAGATCGGCCACCAGCTGCTGTCGGGCAGCCAGAACCGTTTCATCCAGACCGGCGCGCTGATCGCGCTGCGCCACCACGAACGCTACGACGGCAGCGGCTATCCCGATGGCCTCGTCGGTGAGCAGATCCCGTTGGAAGCGAGGATAGTGGCGGTGGCGGATGTGTTCGATGCGCTGATTTCGCCACGCCCGTACAAGAAGGCGTGGGAGAAGGATGCCGCGCTGGCGTACCTGTACGCACAGCGCGGTCGCCTGTTCGACCCCGCATGTGTCGACGCGCTGATCCGAGGGCGGGCGCGGCTGGACGACATCTGCGAACGCTACTCGACGGTGCAGAGCCGTCCAGGGATGGAGTAAGCCATGAGCAACCCTCTCAGCTGGATCAAGTCCCGCCTGGCGCACCGCAGCGACAGCGAGCACGGCCAGGCGCTGATCCGCGTCGTGCTGATCTCCATCATCCTGGTCTACGCGCTGCTGCCGTCCTCGCGCGAAGCGCTGCCGTCGGGCGAGTACGCGATCGTCCTGGCCATCATCACCTCGGGGCTGGTGAACAGCCTGGGTATCTTCGCGTGGCTGCTGGTGCAGCCGGGCACCTCGCATGCGCGCCGCGGACTGGGCATGGTCGCCGACTACGGCCTGCTGGCCGCCGCAATGAACGGCATGGGCGAGCCGCTGTCGTGGGCCTACGTGGTGCTGATGTGGATCACTGTCGGCAACGGCCTGCGCTACGGCAACCGCTACCTGGTGATCGCTGTGGCGATGGCCAGCACCGCCTTCGCGACCGTGGTCGCGATGAACGATTACTGGCGTGGCAACCTGACGCTGGGCGTGGGCCTGGTGCTGGGCCTGATCGCGGTGCCGATGTACCTCTCCGGCCTGCTGCGCGACCTGACCCGCGCCACCGATGAAGCGCGCCGCGCGAACGAAGCCAAGAGCCGCTTCCTGGCCAACATGAGCCATGAATTCCGCACGCCGCTCAACGGCCTGGCGGGCATGTCCGAACTGCTGGCGACCACGCGGCTGGATGCCGAACAGCGCGAATGCCTGTCCACCATCCAAGCGTCGACGCGCACGCTGCTGGGCCTGGTCGAGGACGTGCTGGACATCTCCGCGATCGAAGCCGGCAAGGTCAAGCTCAACGTGGTGGAGTTCTCGCCGCGCGAACTGGTCGACAGCATCGGCCTGATCCTGATGCCGCAGGCCCGCGGCAAGCAGGTCCGCTACGAAGGCGTGGTGGACGACGCCATTCCGCTCAAGCTGCGCGGCGACGCCGGCCATCTGCGCCAGGTGCTGCTGAACCTGGCGGGCAATGCGGTGAAGTTCACCGACGAGGGCGAAGTGCGCATGGTCGTCGTGCCGACGCTGGCCGACGGCAACCAGCTGCGCCTGCGTTTCACCGTGACCGACACCGGCATCGGTGTTCCCATGGCGCTGCGCGAGCGGCTGTTCGAGGCCTTCGAGCAGGCCGACGGCAGCCTGTCGCGCCGCTACGGCGGCACCGGCCTGGGCACCACCATCGCCAAGGGCCTGACCGAGGCGATGGGCGGCACCATCGGATTCGAGAGCCATGAGGAGCGCGGCAGCTGCTTCTGGGTCGAACTGCCGTTCGAGGCGGTGCCGGAGCGCGTGATGGTGCCGGCCGTGCACGGCCACGCCGAATGGCTGCAGGAGGAACCCGAGACATCGAGCGCGGAGAACATCATCGCGTTCTCCGACCCGTTCCTGCGTCATCGTGCGCGCGTGCGCAGCATGCAGATCCTCGTGGCCGACGACCACGAGGCGAACCGCATGGTGGTGCAGCGCCTGCTGCAGAAGGCCGGCCACCGCATCACCTGCGTCAACGGCGGCGAAGAAGTCCTCGATGCGCTGGAGTCGGCGTCCTACGATGCCGTCATCTGCGACCTGCACATGCCCGGCCTGAGTGGCCTGGACCTGCTGAAGCAACTGCGGGTGATGGAAGCCGGCAGCGGCAGCCGCACGCCGGTGCTCATCCTGAGTGCGGACGTCACGCCCGAATCCATCCAGCGGTGCGAGCAGGCCGGCGCCCGTGCATTCCTGGCCAAGCCGGTGGTCGCCACGCGCCTGCTGGATGCGCTGGCCGACATCGCGACGTCCGGCCGCGTCACGGCGACGGCGACCAGTGCGGCGCCGGTGCGTGCGGAAGTCTCGGACGGCGTGCTGGATGTCAGCGTGCTGGACGAACTCACCGCGCTGGGCATGGGCGAGGCCTTCGAGCGCGAGTTCATCGAGCAATGCCTCAACGACGCCGATGGCTGCATCGGCGCCATGGCCCACGCGATGGAGCGTGGCGATGGCGAACACCTGCGCGAGCATGCGCATGCGCTGAAGGGCGTGGCCAGCAACCTCGGCCTGGTGAAGCTGGCGGCGGCGGCGGGCGAGATGATGAGCCTGGCCGACTGGCAGATCACGCGCGAATGGCGGCATCGCCTGGCGGCGTTGAACTCGCACCTGAGCCATGGCCGTGCCGCGCTCGACGCGCGCCAGCGCGTGCGCAACGCCGGCGGGAAGGGCAACGAGAACTCGTCTTCCTGAGCGCCGCGGGTCGGACCGGCGCCGGCGGGAACGGGAAGGAATCGGGACCGAGGGTACGCCGCTGCGCGAGGCAGGGTCCGAGGCGAGTACGGTGACCCGGACTCGCCCTTGAAGGCGCCATGCGCGCTTCAACCCCCTGGTTTTCCCCTGTGGTTTTCTGCGATGGACGCAGACCTGCAGGTGATCAGGCTGCGCGGATGGACCGCTTTTC
This sequence comes from Pseudoxanthomonas sp. LH2527, assembly GCF_022539275.1. Taxonomy (NCBI): domain Bacteria; kingdom Pseudomonadati; phylum Pseudomonadota; class Gammaproteobacteria; order Lysobacterales; family Lysobacteraceae; genus Pseudoxanthomonas; species Pseudoxanthomonas sp. LH2527. Next base: position 151,982 of record NZ_JAKZBW010000001.1, read on the forward strand.
CTGCGCGCGGACGATGCGCTCCATCATCTTCAGCGACTTGTCGCCGAGCGTCAGGGCGGTGTCGACCCACACCTCGGTGATGCCCATCAGCTCGTCATAACCGACCGGCTGGGCGAGGTTGCGGCAGGCATTCAGTGCCAGGTGCGCATGCGGCGAACGGCGCTGCTTGTCGATGATGGACTGCACGGCGGCGGCGCCCTGGCCCTTCGGCACCAGTACGTCGACCACACCCATCGCATGCAGTTCGTCGCTGGTGTAGATGTTGCCGTCCAGGATGATCTTCTCGGCGACCTGCGGCGACACGCGCTTGCACAGGAACGAGTAGGCGCCCATGCCCGGGAACAGCCCGAACAGCACTTCCGGCAGGCCCATGTCCACGCCTTCCTCGGCGACGATGGTGTGGCAGGACAGCGCGATCTCCAGGCCGCCGCCCAGCGCATCGCCCTGGATCAGCGCGATCGTGCGCACGTCGCCGCCCAGCCCGGTGTTGAGGTGGTGGACGCCATCGATGCAGCGGCGCGCGTAGCTCAGCAGGCGGTCGCGGTTGTTCTCGCGGATCAGCTGCGAGAACAGCTCTAGGTCGCCGCCGAGGTTGAAGGCATTGGCGTCGGAGGCGACCACCAGGTGCCGCAGCTTGCCCGGCTGGCGCTGGGATTCGCGCAGGGTGATCGAATTCATGAAGCTCAGCACGTCATCGAGCATCTGGCTGCGGAAGCAGGGACGCACGCCGGGCGCGGCATCCGAGTGCATGTACATCCAGTGGGCATCACCGCTGGGTTCGGACTCGACGCGGATGGTCGGGAAGGCGCGGGTACGCTGCAGTTTTTCGACGTTGTTCATGGAGAGCTCCTTGGAGGGGTTGCTTGCCCGCGCGGCAGGGGATGCGGGTGACGGATTAATGTGACGCAGGTGGCATCACGCGCCGATCCTACACCTGAACGAATAATTAAAATCCATTGCACGCGCGCGCTTGTGCCACGTCGCCCCGGTCTGCCCGCCATCGGCCTCTGTATTTGTGACGGACGTCTAGAATCGTCCCCTAAAGGCCTGAACCAAAAGAAAAAAGGCCGGCACAAGGCCGGCCTTTCCAGAGCGCCTGAACAGCGCTGTCACACTGGCTTGGCGGGTTCCCGGAGTTCCTTGCGCAGGATCTTGCCGACATTGGTTTTCGGCAGTTCCGTGCGGAACTCGATGTGGCGGGGCTGCTTGTAGCCGGTCAGGTTGTCGCGGCAGAACGCCTTGACCTGCTCGGCGGTGAGGGCAGGGTCCTTTTTCACGATGAAGACCTTCACGGCCTCGCCCGACTTGTCGTCCGGCACACCGATCGCGGCCACTTCCAGCACACCGTCCAGGCCGGCGATGACATCTTCGACTTCGTTCGGGTACACGTTGAAACCCGACACCAGGATCATGTCCTTCTTGCGGTCGACGATGTAGAAGAAGCCGTTCTCGTCCATCTTGGCCATGTCGCCGGTATGCAGCCAGCCATCGGCATCCATCACGTTGGCGGTTTCCTCGGGCCGCTGCCAGTAGCCCTTCATCACCTGCGGGCCCTTGATGCACAGTTCGCCCACTTCGCCCGTCGGCACGATGTTGCCGTCGTCGTCCTTCAGGCAGGCATCGGTGGACGGCACCGGCAGGCCGATGGCGCCGTTGTAGTCGTGCAGGTCCATCGGATTGATGCACGCCGCCGGCGAGGTTTCGGTCAGGCCATAGGCTTCGACCAGCGTCACGCCGGTGACCTTCTTCCACTTCTCGGCGACGGCGCGCTGCACCGCCATGCCGCCGCCCAGGGTCATCTTGAGGTTGGAGAAATCCACCTCGTCGAAGCCCGGTGTGTTGAGCAGACCGTTGAACAGCGTGTTGACGCCGGTGATGGCGGTGAAGCGCGTGGCCTTCAGCTCCTTGACGAAGCCCGGCATGTCGCGCGGATTGGTGATCAGGTGGTTCAGGCCGCCGAGCTTCATGAAGACCAGGCAGTTCGCCGTCAGTGCGAAGATGTGGTACAGCGGCAACGCGGTGATGATCACCTCGTTGCCGTAATCCAGTCCGGTGCCGACCCACACGCCGGCCTGCTGCATGTTCGCCACCAGGTTGCGGTGCGTCAGCATCGCGCCCTTGGCCACGCCGGTGGTGCCGCCCGTGTACTGCAGGAAGGCGATGTCGCCGGAGTCGATGTCGACGTCAGGCAGGGTATGCAGCTGGCCCAGCGTCAGCGTGTCCTTGAAGCGCACGGTGCCCGGGATGTCGTAGTCCGGCACCATCTTCTTCACGTACTTCAGCACGAAGTTGACGATCGCGCCCTTGGGGAAACCGACCAGGTCGCCCAGCGCGGTGGTGATGACCTGCTTCACCTGCGTGCCGGCCAGCGCTTCCTGAGCGGTCTTGCCGAAGTTGTCGACCACCAGCAGCACGCTGGCGCCGGAATCGACCAGCTGGTGCTTGAGTTCGCGCGGGGTGTACATCGGATTGACGTTCACTACGGTCAAGCCGGCGCGCAGCACGCCGAAGATCGCGATGGGGTACTGCAGGCAGTTCGGCATCATGATGGCGACGCGGTCGCCCTTCTTGAGCTTGAGCTCGCCGAGCAGGTAGGCCGCGAACTGGCGGCTGAGCGTATCGATCTCGCCGTAGGTCAGCGTCTTGCCGAAGTTGCGGAACGCGGGGCGGTCGCGGTACTTGCTGATCGCCTCATCGAAGACGGACACGATGGAGCGGTACTGCTCCAGGTCCACCTGCTGCGGCACGCCTTGCGGATAGCTCTTGAACCACGGACGTTCCTGACTCATCGTTCCACTCCCTCCCCAGGGTCTTCGGGTTGCCTTGCGGCGCTCATTGGGCAAACGCCGGATACGGCGCCTGCTGGGAGCATACCGTTCCGGATGGAAAAGGCGAAGGTTTCGATGGCGAGCAGTGGAGTGAGCGTGCGCGGATGGCTGCTGGCGGCGATGTCGATACTCGCCGCCTGCACGGGCGGCACGCCCGAGGCGCAGTTGCGGCAGCAGTTCGACGAGATGCAGGCGGCGGTGGAAGCCGGCCGGCCGGGGGATTTCCTCGATGGGGTCAGTCCGGCGTTCACCGGCGGAGACGGGATGGATCGTGCTGCGTTGCACAACCTGCTGCGCGCGCGTGCACTGACGAACACGCGCATCGGTGCCACTACGGGACCGCTGAATGTGACAGTCGATGGCGACAACGCGGAGGTCGCGTTCGACCTGTTGCTGACCGCCGGCAGCGGTGGCCTGCTGCCGGACCAGGCGGGCACGTATCGCGTGGTGACGGCATGGCGGCAGGAGGACGGCGAGTGGCGCGTCCACCACGCCCGCTGGGAACGCGGTCGCTGATCACTTCACCGGGGTGAGCGCTCCGCCAGACCAGCGGTAACGCAGCGTCTTGGCAATGCTCGGACAGCAGCGCGGATCGTTGGCGGCGGGCCATTTCGTTTTCAGCTCGATCACGCCACCGGCCACCTTCATGCCTTCCACCAGGCCAAGCGCATCCTGCGTTTCGCCCGCTGGCGCATAGCGCGATCCCTGCTTCGCCAGTACGGCGACGCCATGGTGCCAGTAGGTGGGGCCGTACAGGGTCCAGAGGACGACGATCTCCGCTTCGCCATCGTTGTCGAGGTCGGCCACTACCACGTCGCCCGCTTCATGGCCCTCCTGCGGATTGCCGCCCGCCGCCTGCTTGCCGGCGACGAACTGTTCGGCGATGCGCCGCGCCTGCTCCTTATCGGGTTCGGGATCGGCGGCGAGACATGTGCCGGCCACCAGCATGCCTACGCAGAAGCAGGCGTATCGCACGGTCCAACCCGGAGTGCGTGTCGTCATCACCGGTCTCCGTGGCCTCGATCGCAAGGCCTTCAACACCCGCAACGCCGGGAAGGCGCGGAACCGGCAACGGGTCGGCTTGCCCTGCAGCGGTGGGGACGGGATCATCGGTGCCTACAACAGGGGAATACCTTCATGTCGATTCGCTGGACGTTCCTGGCGTGCCTGTGGCTGACCGCCGTCAATGCTTCCGCGCAGGAAGCGCTGCATTACCAGACGCCGCCACCGGAGATCCTGCAGTTGGCGGATGTGCAACGGCCGCCCAGCGTGGTCACCGACAGCCGCAAGACCCGGCTCGTGCTGTTCTACCGCGATGCGTTCAAGTCGCTGGCGGAACTCTCGGACGAGGAACTGCGGCTGGGTGGTCTGCGGGTGAATCCGCGCACCAACATCGCCAGCACCACCACCTATTTCAACAACCTGCAGGTGCAGGCGCTTGCGGGCGGCACGCCACGGCCGGTGACCGGCCTGCCGGCGGCGCCGCGTCTGGCCAACTTCACGTGGTCGCCGGACGAGGCGCGGCTGGCCTTCACGCACACCACCCGCGTCGGCGTGGAGGCATGGGTGCTGGACCTGGCGTCCGCGCGCGCCACGCGCCTGACCGAGGCGCGCGTGAACGGCAACGTGGGCAACCCGTTGACGTGGTTCCGCGACAACCAGGCCTTGCTGGTGCGCATGCTGCCCGTGCAACGGCCCGCGCTGGTCGACACCGCGCGCGAGGTGCCGACCGGCCCCATCGTGTCCGTCAGTGACGGCAGCAAGGCGCAGAACCGCACCTCCCAGGATCTGCTGAAGAACCCGCAGGACGAGGCGAACTTCACCGTGCTCGCCACGTCGGAACTGCATCGCGTGCCGTTGAAGGGGCGCGCGACGCGGTGGCGTGGCGCCGCCATGTATACGGGCGAATCCTTCTCGCCCGATGGTCGCTACGTATTGCTGCGCACACTGCGCACGCCGTTCTCCTACCTGGTGCCATACAGCCGGTTCCCGTATCGCGCCGAGGTGGTGGAGACGACCGGCAAGGCGGTGGTGACGGTGGTCGATGCGCCGCTGGCGGAAAACCTGCCGAAAGGCTTCATGGCCGTGCGTGCCGGTCGCCGCGACATCGACTGGCGTGCCGACCAGCCGGCGACGCTGATCTGGGCGGAGGCGCTGGACAAGGGCGATCCGGCGGTGGAGGTGCCGTTCCGGGATGAAGCCTTCGCCTGGGAAGCGCCGTTCACCGCGCCGCCGCGCTCGATCTTCAAGACCGTCGATCGCGTGCGGGGCGTGCTGTGGGGCGATGATCGCCACGCCATCGTCACCGATTACTGGTGGAACACGCGCAACACGCGCACCTATCTGTTCGATCCGTCGCAGGCCGGCGCGCCGCTGCGCGAACTGGCCAGCCGCAACTACCAGGACCAGTACAGCGATCCGGGCGAGTTCGAGACCCGGCGCAATGCGGCGGGCGAGCGGGTGTTGGCGCTGGACGACGGCCAGGCGCACCTGATCGGCGATGGCTTCACGCCGGAGGGGCAGTTCCCCTTCATCGACCGCATGGACCTGGCCAGCGGCAGCAAGGAGCGTCTGTACACCTCGCGCCTGACCGGCCAGAAGGAGACGATCCAGGCCTTGCTGGATCCGCATGCAGGCACCGCGCTGGTGCGGCTGGAATCACCGATCGCATTCCCGAACTACTACATCCGCCACCTGAAGCAGCGCATCGCACCGGTGGCGGTCACGCACTTCGAGAATCCGTTCAAGGGCCTGCAGGGCGTCCACAAGGAAGTGCTGACCTACACGCGTGCCGATGGCCTGCCGCTGACCGGCACGCTCTATCTGCCGGCCGGCTACGACCGCGTGGCGAAGACGGAGAAACTGCCGCTGGTGATGTGGGCCTATCCCGCCGAGTACAAGGACCGCAACAGTGCCGGCCAGAACACCACCAATCCCAACGAATTCATCTTCCCGAGCTACGGCTCGCCGGTCTACTGGGTGACGCGCGGGTACGCGGTGCTGGATGACGCGGCGTTCCCGATCGTCGGTGAAGGCAAGGCGGAACCGAACGACACCTTCGTCCCGCAACTCGTGGCCAACGCCAGGGCGGCGATCGATGCAGTGGATGCGCTGGGCTACATCGACCGCAAGCGCGTGGCGGTGGGCGGGCACTCCTACGGCGCGTTCATGACCGCGAACCTGCTGACGCATTCGGACCTGTTCGCGGCCGGCATCGCCCGCAGCGGCGCCTACAACCGCACGTTGACGCCGTTCGGCTTCCAGCAGGAAGAGCGCAACTACTGGGAGGCGCCCGAGGTCTACAACGGCATGTCGCCCTTCATGCACGTGGACAAGATGAAGACGCCGCTGCTGCTGGTGCATGGCGAGGCCGACAACAACTCGGGCACGTTCACCATGCAGAGCGAACGCTACTTCAATGCGCTGAAGGGCTTCGGCGCACCGACCCGTCTGGTGCTGCTGCCGAAGGAGAGCCACGGCTATGCCGCAAAGGAGTCGGTCCTGCATCTGCTGTGGGAGCAGGACCAGTGGCTGGAGCGCCATGTGAAGCAGCGCAAGCCGGCGGGCGGAACCTCCAACACTTCGCCGCAATAGCACCAGGCCTTCACCTTGCAGGAGCGACGTCAGTCGCGACCGCACGGCAGGATCAACCGGTTCGAACGATTTGCAGACAGTCGATCAGGCCGGGAAAGCGCTCGGCTGATCGTGTTCTGGTCGATCCAGTTTCCGGTCGCGACTCACGTCGCTCCTACAGCACTGAGCCCGCCCACTGTTTCCGGTGGGCGGGCGCGAGGCATTACGCGTTCTTGCGCGCCGCCAACTGGCGAAGCACGTAATGCAGCAGGCCACCATGGCGGAAGTATTCCACTTCCTTCGGCGTCAGCAGCAGGACCTTGGCCTGGAACGCGACCGTGGTGCCGTCGGCCTTGCGCGCGGTCACGGTCGCGGTCTTCGCCGCGCCGTCCTGCAGGCCGGTGACGTCGAACACCTCCGAGCCATCCAGGCCCAGCGATTGTGCGTTCTGGCCGTCGACGAACTGCAGCGGCAGCACCCCCATGCCGACCAGGTTGGAGCGGTGGATGCGCTCGAAGCTCTCGGCGATCACCGCCTTCACGCCCAGCAGGTTGGTGCCCTTCGCCGCCCAGTCGCGCGAGGAGCCGGTGCCGTACTCCTTGCCGGCGATCACTACCAGCGGCACGCCGTCGGCCTGGTACTTCATCGACGCGTCGTAGATCGACATCTTCTCCGGCGGCGTGCTGCCGAAGTACAGCGTATTGCCGCCTTCCTCGCCACCGAACATCAGGTTCTTGATGCGGATGTTGGCGAAGGTGCCGCGCACCATGACGTCGTCGTTGCCGCGGCGGCTGCCGTAGCTGTTGAAGTCGACCGGCTGCACGCCGCGCGACATCAGGAAGCGGCCTGCGGGCGAATCCTTCTTGATGTTGCCGGCCGGCGAGATGTGGTCGGTGGTGATGGAGTCGCCGAACAGGCCCAGCACGCGCGCACCGTGCACGTCGTCGATGCTGCCGACCTCCATCGACATGCCGTCGAAGTAGGGCGGATTCTTGATGTAGGTCGAGTCGCCGTCCCATGCGTACAGATCGCCATCGGGTGAGGCGATGGTGTTCCAGCGCGCGTCGCCCTTGAACACGTCGGCGTAGTTCTTGGCGAACATCTCCGGTCCGACGGTGCGCGCGATGAAGTCGCCGATTTCCTTGTTCGTCGGCCAGATGTCCTTCAGGTAGACCGGTTGCCCATCGCTGCCCGTGCCCAGCGGCTCGGTGGTCATGTCGATGTCGGTGGTGCCGGCGATGGCGTACGCCACCACCAGCGGCGGGCTGGCCAGGTAGTTCATCTTCACTTCGGGATGCACGCGGCCCTCGAAGTTGCGGTTGCCCGACAGTACCGACGCGGCCACCAGATCGTCGGCGGCGATGGCCGCCGACACGTCATCCGGCAGTGGTCCGGAGTTGCCGATGCAGGTGGTGCAGCCGTAGCCGACCACGTAGAAGCCGAGCTTCTCCAGGTCGTCGAGTACGCCCGCCTTTTCGAGGTAATCGGTCACCACGCGCGAGCCCGGGCCGAGCGAGGTCTTGACCCACGGTTGCGCCTTCAGCCCCTTGGCCACCGCGTTGCGGGCGAGCAGGCCGGCGCCCAGCATCACCGCCGGGTTGGAGGTGTTGGTGCAGGAGGTGATGGCGGCGATCACCACGTCGCCGTCGCGCAGTTTCTTGGTGCCGCTGTCGGGTGCGGATTCGCGCGACGCCTCCTGCGCACCGACGGCCGTGCCGCCGCCGCCTTCGTTCTTCAGGCGGTCTTCCTGCACCAGGTCGATGCGCTTGCGGCGGGCATCGGCGAACGGCACCAGGTTGTCGCGGAAGTTCTGCTTCACGTCCTGCAGCAGCACGCGGTCCTGCGGGCGCTTGGGGCCGGCCAGCGAGGGCTTCACGTCGCCCATGTCCAGGTGCAGCGTGGCGCTGTACTCGGCGTGCGGGCTGTTGGCGTCGTGCCACAGGCCCTGCGCCTTGGCATAGGCCTCGACCAGCGCGATCTGCTCCTCGCTGCGGCCGGACAGGCGCAGGTAGGTCAGCGACTCGTGGTCGATCGGGAAGATGCCGCAGGTGGCGCCGTACTCGGGCGCCATGTTGCCGATGGTGGCGCGGTCGGCCAGCGGCAGGTGCTGCAGGCCGTCGCCGTAGAACTCGACGAACTTGCCCACCACACCCAGCTTGCGCAGCATCTGGGTCACGGTCAGCACCAGGTCGGTGGCGGTGGCGCCTTCGGGCAGTTTGCCGGTCAGCTTGAAGCCGACCACCTGCGGGATCAGCATCGACGAGGGCTGGCCCAGCATCGCGGCTTCGGCCTCGATGCCGCCCACGCCCCAGCCCAGCACGCCGATGCCGTTGATCATCGTGGTGTGGCTGTCGGTGCCGAACACCGTGTCGGGATAGGCGATGGCCTGTCCGTCCTGCTCACCGGTCATCACCACGCGGGCCAGGTTCTCCAGGTTCACCTGGTGGACGATGCCGGTGTTCGGCGGCACCACCTTGAAGTTGTCGAACGCCTTCTGGCCCCAGCGCAGGAAGCCGTAGCGCTCCTTGTTGCGGTCGAATTCGATCTTGCCGTTGAGGTCTAGCGCGTCGGCGCTGCCGAACACGTCCACCTGCACCGAGTGGTCGATCACCAGTTCGGACGGGATCAGCGGATTGATCTGGTCCGGGCTTCCGCCCAGCTTGACCACGGCATCGCGCATGGCGGCCAGGTCGACCACGCAGGGCACGCCGGTGAAGTCCTGCAGCACCACGCGGGCCGGCATGAAGGCGATCTCCGTGTCGGGTTCCCTGGTGGCCTCCCAGCCGGCGACCGCCTGGATGTGCTCCGGCAGCACGGTCACCCCGTCCTCGCAGCGCAGCAGGTTCTCCAGCAGGATCTTCAGGGAGTAGGGCAGGCGGGCGAAGCCTCCCTTCGGATCCAGCCGCTCGGCGAGCGCCGGCAGGCTGTAGTACGCGTAGGACGTGCCGTTGACGTCCAGGGATCGGCGGGTGGCGAAGGAATCGCTCATCGCGGAGGCTCCTGTAGCTGGGGAAGGGGGTGCGGGAGCAGCATAAACCGTCCGTCCCGCGCGTCTTGTCGAGGCTTGCCCGGATTATCCGCCAAGCTCGGGGTGGGCCGTGACCCGACCAAGGGATGGGCCGCTGGACCGCCGTCGTCATGGGGTACGTCAACGAAAGTATGTATAATTCATCCATACTCAAGAGGGCGTGACGATGGAAGCCACCGTGGCCGAGCGCGGCCAGATCACCCTGCCCAAGGCCGTGCGCGATGCGCTGGGCCTGACCAAGGGCAGCGTGCTGAAGGTCGAGCTTGAAGGTAGCCGCATCGTGTTGCGGAAGAGCGTCGACGACGCGATTTCGCGCGTGCGCGGCAAGTTCGCCCTCGATGCCGACAGCCCGACCGGTGGCGCCGGCGAATGATCGCCGTCGATGCCCCCGTCCTGATCGAGCTGCTGACCGACGGTCCGCGCGCCGACGCCGTCGAAGCCGGCCTGCGCCAGAGCCTGGGCAGCGGCCGGGTGGTGGTCTGCGATGCCGCACTGGCTCAGCTCTGCGCCTCGCTGCGCAACGGCGCCGACGCGCTGGCCGCTCTGGAAGAGATGGGCGTGCATTTCAGTGCCGTCGAGGCCAAGTCCGCACTGCGGGCCGGCGAGATGCAGCGCCGGCACCGGCAGCGCGACGGCGAGGCGCGACCGATCGCCGACTTCCTGGTCGGCGCGCACGCGCTGCTGCAATGCGATGGCCTGATCACCTTCGACACCGCCTTCCATCGCGACTATTTCAAGGGCCTGAAACTGATCGTGCCCGCGAACGAATAAGCATCACCCCGTTTTCCCATTCCACCGCATCACCGAACGACCGGAGCCATCCATGTTGGAAGCCTATCGCCACCACGTAGCCGAGCGCGCCGCGCTGGGCATCCCGCCGCTGCCGCTGTCGGCCCAGCAGACGGCCGAGGTCATCGAGCTGCTGAAGAACCCGCCGGCCGGTGAAGAAGAGACCCTGGTCGAGCTGATCACGCACCGCGTGCCCGCCGGCGTGGACGACGCCGCCAAGGTCAAGGCGTCCTACCTGGCCGCCGTGGCCTTCGGCACCGAGAAGACCCCGCTGATCACGCCGCAGCGCGCCACCGAACTGCTGGGCACGATGCTGGGCGGCTACAACATCCACCCGCTGATCGACCTGCTGGACAACGCCGACCTCGGCGCCACCGCCGCCGAAGGCCTCAAGCACACGCTGCTGATGTTCGACAGCTTCCACGACGTGCAGGAAAAGGCCGAGCAGGGCAACGCCCACGCGCAGGCCGTGCTGCAGAGCTGGGCCGATGCCGAATGGTTCACCAGCAAGCCGGAAGTGCCGCAGAGCCTGACCGTCACCGTGTTCAAGGTGCCGGGCGAGACCAATACCGACGACCTGTCGCCGGCGCCCGACGCCACCACCCGTCCCGATATTCCGCTGCACGCACTGGCGATGCTGAAGAACAAGCGCCCCGACGCGCCGTTTGTGCCGGAGGAAGACGGCAAGCGTGGTCCGATCGCCGAGATCCTGTCGCTCAAGGACAAGGGTCACCTGGTCGCCTACGTCGGCGACGTGGTCGGCACCGGTTCCTCGCGCAAGTCGGCGACCAACAGCGTGCTGTGGTTCACCGGGCAGGACATCCCGTTCATCCCGAACAAGCGCTTCGGCGGCGTCTGCCTGGGCAGCAAGATCGCGCCGATCTTCTACAACACCATGGAAGACGCCGGCGCACTGCCGATCGAGCTGGACGTGTCGCAGATGAACCACGGTGATGTGGTCGAGCTGCGTCCGTACGACGGCAAGGCGCTGAAGGACGGGCAGGTGATCGCCGAATTCCAGGTGAAGTCCGACGTACTGTTCGACGAAGTGCGCGCCGGTGGCCGCATCCCGCTGATCATCGGTCGCGGTCTGACCGCGAAGGCGCGCGAAGCGCTGAAGCTGCCGGCGACGGACCTGTTCCGCCAGCCGCAGCAGCCGGTCGACAGCGGCAAGGGTTTTTCGCTGGCGCAGAAGATGGTCGGCCGCGCCTGCGGCCTGCCGGAAGGGGAGGGCGTGCGCCCGGGCACCTACTGCGAACCGAAGATGACCTCGGTGGGCTCGCAGGACACCACCGGCCCGATGACCCGCGATGAGCTGAAGGACCTGGCCTGCCTGGGCTTCTCGGCCGACCTGGTGATGCAGTCGTTCTGCCACACCGCCGCGTATCCGAAGCCGGTCGACGTGAAGACGCACCACACGCTGCCGGAATTCATCTCCACCCGCGGCGGCATCTCCCTGCGTCCGGGCGACGGCGTCATCCACAGCTGGCTCAACCGCATGCTGATGCCCGACACCGTCGGCACCGGTGGCGATTCGCATACGCGCTTCCCGGTGGGCATCTCGTTCCCGGCCGGCTCGGGCCTGGTCGCGTTCGCCGCGGCCACCGGCGTGATGCCGCTGGACATGCCGGAGTCGGTGCTGGTGCGCTTCAAGGGCGAGATGCAGCCGGGCGTGACCCTGCGTGATCTGGTCAATGCCATCCCGTACTACGCGCTGAAGTCCGGTCTGCTGACCGTCGCCAAGCAGGGCAAGAAGAACATCTTCTCCGGCCGCATCCTCGAGATCGAAGGCCTGCCGGACCTGAAGGTGGAGCAGGCGTTCGAGCTGTCCGACGCCTCGGCCGAGCGCTCCGCCGCCGGCTGCACGGTGCGCCTCAACAAGGAGCCGATCATCGAGTACCTCACCAGCAACATCACGCTGCTGAAGTGGATGATCGCCGAAGGCTATGCCGACGCCCGTTCGCTGGCCCGCCGCATCAAGAAGATGGAGGAGTGGCTGGCCGACCCGCAGCTGCTGGAACCGGATGCCGACGCCGAGTACGCCGCCGTCATCGAGATCGACCTGGCCGACGTGCACGAGCCGCTGCTGGCCTGCCCGAACGATCCGGACGACGTGAAGACGCTGTCCGACGTGGCCGGCACCGCGATCGATGAGGTCTTCATCGGTTCGTGCATGACCAACATCGGCCACTTCCGCGCGGCGGCCAAGCTGCTGGAAGGCAAGCGCGACATCCCGACCCGCCTGTGGGTCGCGCCGCCGACCAAGATGGACGCCTCCGAGCTGACCAAGGAGGGCGTCTACGGCACCTTCGGCACCGCCGGCGCACGCATGGAAATGCCGGGCTGCTCGCTGTGCATGGGCAACCAGGCGCAGGTGCGCGAGGGCGCGACGGTGTTCTCCACCAGCACCCGCAACTTCCCGAACCGCCTGGGGCGCAATTCCAACGTGTTCCTCGGCTCGGCCGAACTGGCGGCGATCTGCTCGCGTCTGGGCCGCATCCCGACCAAGGCCGAGTACATGGCCGACATCGGCGTGATCAACGACAACGGCGCCGAGATCTACCGCTACATGAACTTCGACCAGATCCAGGAGTACCAGGACGTGGCGAAGACCGTCGCGGCCTGAGGTCGGACGGAGACGGAAAGGCCCGGCATTGCCGGGCCTTTTTTTCGGGAACGTGCTTGCCTCAGGGCAGCCAGTCGTCCACGGCGTCCAGCATCTGCCGACGACTGAAGACGAAGTCCCACATCGTGCCGCCCATCTGGCGCCACAGCACCGCCGAGCGGACCGCCGCCAGCAGGATGGCGCGGATCTCCGCCACCACGCCGGGTTGGCCCAGGTAGTGGGGATTGCCCTGGACCATCACGCGCGGGCGCAGATGGCTGATGGTGTCCGCGTACAGGCCGCCCAGCGCCGACAGGACGTCGGGATGCGTGCTGCCGTGCTGCTCGGCGCGCGGTGCGATCTCGGCCAGGCCGCGGGTGACCGCATGCACCGTATCGTCTTCCTGCACGAAGCGACGCTCGAGTTGCAGCACGGCCATGGCCAGGCGCGAGAGGCCGTTGTCCTGTGTTTCCTTGGCCAGGTAGCCACGCAGCACGCGCAGGCCCGGCGTGATGTCGCCGACGCGGCCGTACACGGCCAGCGGCGTGGCCGCGTCGATGCGGAACACGCTGTCCAGCGCGGCCTGCACGGCGGCAGCTTCCGACTGGCCGGTGTCGGCGATGCGTCGAACCTGGTGGAGGGCCTGCGCCAGCCCGGCGAGGGCCAGTACGCGGTCGGAATATCGATTGCTCAAGCTGCTTGCTCCGCGAGTTTCGTTTCGAGGGGGGCGTCCGTACGCGCGATCACCGCGCCTCCCAGGCATTCATCGCCAGCGTAAAGGACCAGCGACTGCCCGGGCGTGACGGCGCGCTGGGGCTGGAGGAACCGCACCGACACGCTGCCGTCGTCCCGCACCTCCACCTCGCAGTCCTCGTCCGGCTGGCGATAGCGCGTCTGCGCGGTGCAGGCGAAGCGGCCCGCAGGCGGACTGCCGGCCACCCAGTGCGCGGTTTCCGTCCACAGCCGCGTGGACATCAGGAACTGGCTCTGCGTGTCCTGGTCGACGTACAGCACGTTGCCGGCGACATCCTTGCCCACCACGTACCACGGCGCCTGTGGGCGGCCGCGCACGCCGCCGATCTGCAGGCCCTCGCGCTGGCCCAGGGTGAAATAGAACACGCCGGGATGCTCGCCGATCACCTGGCCCGACGGGTCACGCATCTCGCCCTTCTTCGCAGGCAGGTAGCGTCCGAGGAACTCGCGGAAATCGCGTTCGCCGATGAAACAGATGCCGGTGGAATCCTTCTTGTCGTGCGTCTGCAGGCAGGCCTCCCGTGCGATGCGGCGCAGCTCGGTCTTCTGCAGTTCGCCGATCGGGAACAGGGTCGCCGACAGCTGCGCCTGGCCCAGCTGGTGCAGGAAGTAGCTCTGGTCCTTGCTGCGGTCCACGCCGCGCAGCAGGCGCCAGCGGCCGCCTTGCCGATCGACGCGCGCGTAGTGACCGGTGGCGATCTTCTCGGCGCCGAGTTCGCGCGCGGCATCGAGGAAATGCTTGAACTTCACCTCGCGGTTGCACAGCACGTCCGGGTTGGGCGTGCGGCCGGCGGCGTACTCGGCGAGGAAGTGCTCGAACACGCCCTCCCAGTACTCGCTGGAGAAATCGCGGAAGTGGAACGGGATGCCCAGCCGGCCGCAGACCGCCACGGCATCGCGGCGGTCGTCCTCGGCGCGGCAGTCGCCGCTGCCATCCTCGGCCCAGTTCTGCATGAACAGGCCGGCGACGGATTCGCCCTGCTGCACCAGCTGCAATGCGGCCACCGACGAATCCACGCCGCCGGACACCCCGACGATGACGCGCGGCACGCTCATGCGATCTGCTGCAGCGTCGACAGCGGCGAACGACGCCCGGCCAGGAAGTCCTGCACCACCTGCCACACCAGCGGGCTGCGGTGGCGGTCGGACTGGGCCTGCAGTTCGGCCGGCGTCAGCCACAGCGCCTGCACGATGCCGTCGTCGAGCGGGCTGTCCGGCAGGTGGCGCACGGGGTCGGCCGCGAACGCGAAGCGCAGGTAGTGGCGTCCGCTCTCGGCCTTCCACTGGTAAGCCCCGATGAAGGCGGTGGGCGCGACCTCCCAGCCGGTTTCCTCCAGCGTCTCGCGGCGGGCGGCTTCCAGCAGGCTCTCGTCGGGCTCAAGGTGGCCGGCCGGCTGGTTGAACACCAGGCGGCCCTGCGCACGCTCTTCCACCATCAACAGCTTGCCGTCGCGGACCACCACCGTGGCCACGGTGACGTCCGGCTGCCAGAAGCGTCCCTCGCGGTAGCTCACTTACAGTTCGTCCTTGTCGCCGGAGAGTTCGATTTCCTTGTTGTCCGCGGTCTCGGAGGCGATGTCCATGGCCGCCTCCAGTGCGGCACCGTCGATGCTGTCCGGCAGCTTGATGACGAAGTACAGGACGTCGCCCGAGATCTCCCAGCTGCCGAGCTTCTTGCTGCGGCTGTCGGCGAGCAGGGCCAGCGCCTTGGCGCCATCGATGCCGTCCGCCGCCACCCGGCCGGCCGGCGAGAAGACTTCGCGGATGCTGATGCCGTTGACCTGCTCGGTGCGGCCGGACACGAAGACCAGCTGCGTGCGGTTCTCCTGCTTGTAGGAGTAGGTGACCTTGTAGTCGCCGTCCCCGTCTACCTCGAACTGGATGCCGCGCGCCTTCAGCCGGGCTTCGACCGCGGCGTCGGCGGCCAGCGCCGGGGTTGCGAGGGTGGCGGCGCAGAGCAGGAGGGCGGCGGGCAGTCGGGACAACGTCGGTTTCATGGGTGGCTCGTCAGGCGGGATGGCGCATTGTGGCCGGGGTCACGCATCGCGTCCATGCGGCCGGCGCTGGCTGGCGCCTATAATTGGCGCATGCCCCGCAAGAACGAAAACGAACGCGACCATGGCCTGATGGTGGAAACCAGCCGGCCCGAGGTCGCGCCACCGCCGCTGTACCAGGTGCTGCTGCTCAACGACGACTACACGCCCATGGATTTCGTGGTGACCGTGCTGCAGCAGTTCTTCGTCATGGACCTGGAAAAAGCCACCCAGGTGATGCTGCACGTGCATACCCGCGGCCGCGGCGTCTGCGGCGTGTACACCCGCGAGGTGGCCGAGTCCAAGGTGGCCCAGGTCAACGAGTTTTCCCGTATGAACCAGCATCCCCTGCTGTGCACGATGGAGAAATCCTGACGGGGACCGGCGCGGGTATGCCGGGCCGGATACGGAGTGGGGGCGCCGCCGCGATGTGCAAGGCAACGATCCCTGAACACTGAAATCCGGTAGGGTGATGGAAAACCGCCCGCCAAGCCGCATATTGTCGGCATAGGCCCCGGAGGCAACCATGTTCAGCAAAGACCTCGAGCAGACCATCGGACAGTGCTACAAGCGCGCCCGCGAAGCTCGGCACGAATTCATGACCGTCGAGCACCTGCTGCTCGCGCTGCTCGAAAACCCCTCGGCACAGGCCGTCCTGAAGGCGACCGGCGCGGACGCCAACCGTCTGCGGGCGGACCTGGAACAGGCCATCGAGGCATCGGTCTCGCGGCTGGCGGAGGACGACGGCCGCGACACCCAGCCGACGCTGGGCTTCCAGCGAGTGCTTCAGCGCGCCGTCTACCACGTGCAGTCCTCGGGCAAGAAGGAGGTCACCGGCGCCAACGTGCTGGTCGCGATCTTCGGCGAGAAGGACTCGCACGCGGTGTACTTCCTCAACCAGCAGGACGTCACCCGCCTCGACATCGTCAACTACCTGTCCCACGGCATCGCCAAGCAGGGTGAGGAGAACGAGGCCGGCGGACAGCCGGAGGGCGAGGGCAAGGCCGAGGGGCCGGAAGGCGAGGGCAAGGGCGACGCCCTGACCGAGTTCGCCAGCAACCTGAACGACATGGCGCGCCAGGGCCGGATCGACCCGCTGGTCGGCCGCGGCGACGAGATCGAGCGCACCATCCAGGTCCTGTGCCGGCGCCGCAAGAACAATCCGCTCTACGTCGGCGAGGCCGGGGTGGGCAAGACGGCGCTGGCCGAGGGGCTGGCCAAGCGCATCGTCGAGGGCGAAGTGCCCGACGTGCTGCTGGACGCCGTCATCTACTCGCTGGACCTCGGCGCGCTGGTGGCCGGCACCAAGTACCGCGGCGACTTCGAGAAGCGGCTGAAGGGCGTGCTGGCGGCGATCAAGAAGATCCCCGGCGCCATCCTGTTCGTCGACGAGATCCACACCATCATCGGCGCCGGCTCGGCCAGCGGCGGCACGATGGATGCGTCCAACCTGATCAAGCCGGCGCTGGCGTCGGGCGAGCTGCGCTGCATCGGCTCCACCACGTTCCAGGAATACCGCGGCATCTTCGAGAAGGACCGGGCGCTGGCGCGCCGTTTCCAGAAGATCGACATCGTCGAGCCGACGGTGGGCGAGACCTACGAGATCCTGCAGGGCCTCAAGCCCAAGTACGAATCGCACCACGGCGTGACGTACGCCGACGATGCGCTGCAGGCGGCGGTGGACCTGTCGGTGAAGCACATCGGCGACCGCCTGCTGCCGGACAAGGCGATCGACGTGATCGACGAGGCCGGTGCGCGCCAGCGCCTGTTGCCGGAAGGCACGCGCAAGGAGCTGATCGACGTCGAGGAGATCGAGACCATCGTCGCCAAGATGGCGCGCATTCCGGCCAAGCAGGTGTCCTCGTCCGACAAGGACGTGCTGCAGCACCTGGAGCGCAACCTGAAGATGGTCATCTTCGGGCAGGATCCGGCCATCGAGACGCTGGCTTCGTCCATCAAGCTGGCGCGCAGCGGCCTGGCCAATCCGGAAAAGCCGATCGGCAACTTCCTGTTCGCCGGCCCCACCGGCGTGGGCAAGACCGAAGTGACGAAGCAATTGGCGCTGCAGCTGGGCATCGAACTGGTGCGCTTCGACATGTCCGAGTACATGGAGCCGCATTCGGTCAGCCGCCTGATCGGTGCGCCCCCCGGTTACGTGGGCTTCGACCAGGGCGGCCTGCTGACCGAGAAGATCGTCAAGACGCCGCACTGCGTGTTGCTGCTGGACGAAGTGGAAAAAGCCCACCCGGACATCTTCAACATCCTGCTGCAGGTCATGGACCGCGGCGTGCTGACCGATACCAACGGCCGCGAGGCGAACTTCAAGAACGTCATCCTGGTGATGACCACCAATGCGGGCGCGGCGCAGGCGTCGCGGCGGACCATCGGCTTCATGCAGCAGGACCATTCCACCGACGCGATGGAAGTGATCCGCCGCAGCTTCACGCCGGAGTTTCGTAACCGCCTGGACGCCATCGTGCAGTTCCAGGGGTTGGGCTTCGACCACATCCTGCGCGTGGTGGACAAGTTCGTCATCGAACTGGAGATGCTGCTGCAGGAAAAGCACGTCAGCCTGTCGGCCACGCTGGCGGCGCGCGACTGGCTGGCGCAGCACGGCTTCGATCCGCTGATGGGCGCCCGCCCGATGGCCCGCCTGATCCAGGACAAGGTCAAGCGCCCGCTGGCCGACGAACTGCTGTTCGGCAAGCTGGTCAACGGCGGACGGGTCAGCATCGACGTGCGCGATGGCGAACTGGTGGTGGACGCGCAGGCCGAGCCGGAGCGCTTGCTGCCGGCGACGGTGTGACCCGGCGCGCACGGCATCGCGCCTGCAACGAAAAAGGCGGCCTGCGGGCCGCCTTTTTCTTTTCCCTCCGGGTCTGTCCGTCAGCGCGAGGCGCGCTTCTTGCGGACGGCGAACTCGTCGGCGGTCATGGTTTCCACGGCCCCGACGCGGCAGGTATCGCGCTTGGTCTTCACGCGCGTATCGGCGGCGCACAGGCGGTTGGCCTGGCCCTGGGTGCTGATATCGACGCGGGGCGTGGTCAGGATGGAGTCGCAGCTGTGCTGGAACGACACCCGGTAGTGGTCGCTGCCGTTGCGGAGGAAGAACTGCTGCCCTCCGCCGGCACGCACGATCTCCTGGTCATCGCCCAGGTCGACGCACCCGGTGATGGCGTCTCCCGCGAAGGCGGCGATGGGGGCACTGGCCAATGCCATGGCAAGCAGCAGGCGGGTGGGGCGACGGGAGTTCATGGCGGCTCTCTTCGGGGTCTGCGCCCGGGAGTGGACGCCTCGCCATGCTGGGGCAGCGGTCGCGAGGATGAATCTGCCTGAAGTCGGCGTGACCACCGGCCCGGTGCCTTTGGTCATGCAGGCGGGGGAACGCCCAGAACGCGAAAAGCGGCCATCGGCCGCTTTTCGATCAACCACTTATGAAGATTACTTCATGCGATAGGTGATTCGACCCTTGGTGAGGTCGTAGGGGGTCATTTCGACCTTCACCTTGTCGCCGGTCAGGATGCGGATGTAGTTCTTGCGCATGCGGCCGGAGATGTGGGCGATGATTTCGTGCCCGTTCTCCAGCTTGACCCGGAACATGGTGTTGGGCAGCGTTTCAGCAACGGTGCCCTCGAATTCAATGGAATCGTCTTTCGACATGTAAGCCTATGCTGTGCCGCGAAGGATGGCGGGTGCCATGAAGCCGGGCATTGTACGTCAGATGGGTCCCCGGTGCAAAAATTCCGTTATGCGACCACGGGTTGCGACAGCGAGGCGGCAGGCAGCACGCCGAATCTCTGCGTCCAGCTCCCCTCGGAAGAGGGCAGGTCCACGAGGTCGGCGACCTGTTGCAGGAAGGCCTCGCGGGGCATCAGGCGACCGCCGAGGGAATGCAGGTGGCTGTTCTCGACCTGCGCATCGATCAGCGGCCATCCCCATTCGGACAGGCGCCTCGCCAGCGCTGCCAGCGCCACCTTGGAGCCGCCGGAGCGGCCACTGAACATGCTTTCGCCGAAGAACATCCGGCCGATGGCGACGCCGTAGATGCCGCCGGCCAGCGTGTCGCCTTCAAACACTTCGATCGAATGCGCGTGTCCCTGCCGATGCAGGTCGATGTACGCCTGGCGCATGCCGGAGGTGATCCACGTGCCGTGCTGACCGGGTCGCGGCGATTGCGCACAGGCGGTGATCACCTGTTCGAAGCAGGTGTCCGCGCGCGCCTGCCAATGGCTGTGCTTCAACTGGCGGCGGAAGCGCGAGGACAGGCGCACGCCGTCGGTGCGGAACACCATGCGCGGATCCGGCGACCACCATAGCGGCGGCTGGCCGGAGGAGAACCACGGGAAGATGCCGTGCCGGTAGGCGTTGAGCAGGCGGGGCAGCGAAAGATCGCCGCCGATCGCGAGCAGGCCATCGGGATCGCGCATGGCGGTGCCGGCGGGCGGGAAGGGCGCGTGGGGGTCGGGGGACAGGACGAACGGCCGTTGGCGCATGTCGCGATTGTACGGGCGCTATCCCGGCGCGGATCAGTCGATCCCGTCGCGATGCTTGAACGGTGTGTGGGCTTGCAAGGTGCGGGCATATCGACGCACGGCCACGGCTTCCTCGCCGCACCAGCGCGCCAGTGCCTGCGAGAACTCCGGATGGGCGATCCAGTGTCGCGAATGCACGAAGGTGGGCAGGAACCCGCGCGCGATCTTGTGCTCGCCCTGCGCGCCCGGCTCGAAGACGGCGAGGCCTTCGCGCAGGCAGTAGTCGATCCCCTGGTAGTAGCAGGTCTCGAAATGCAGCCCGGGGATGTTGGCCAGGGCGCCCCAGTAACGGCCGTATAGCGTGTCGCCGCCGCGCAGGCACAGGGCGCCGGCGACGGTGCGGCCGTCGTGATCGGCCAGGAACATCACCAGGTTGCGCGGCATGGCGGTGGCAAGATGCCGCAGAAAGGCGAGGGTCAGCGCCGGCGAGTTGCCGTAATCGTGGAAGGTCTGCAGGTAGAAGCCGAACATGGCCTGCAGGTCCGCGTCGCTGGCCTCGTCGCCGTGCACGGTGCGGACGGTCACGCCGGCCCGCTGCACCTTGGCGCGCTCCTGGCGGATGTTCTTGCGGGCCTTGCGCTCGACGTCGGCAAGGAAGCCGTCGAAATCCTGCCAGTGGCCGGGATTCCGCCAGTGGTACTGCACGTCGATGCGGGGCAGCCACGACGCCGGAAACCCCGCGTCCTCGACGGGCGTCGGGAAGTTGATGTGGGCCGACGACAGCTCCAGCCGGCTGGCTTCGTCCTGTATCGCCGCCAGCAGGCGCAGGCGTGCGGAGTCATCGCGCGCAAGCAGGCGCGGGCCGGTGACCGGCGAATACGGCACGCCGCCCAGCCACTTCGGGTAGTAGCCCAGTCCGTGCTGGGCATAGGCGTGCGCCCAGGCGTGGTCGAACACGAACTCGCCGTGCGAGTTGTCCTTCAGGTAGCCGGGCGCGGCGGCGACCAGTCGCTCTTTTTCCCAAAGCGTCGCGTGGTGCGGTGTCCATCCCCAGTCCTCACGCAGACAGCCATGGGCTTCCAGGCCGTGCAGGAAGGAATGGGATACGAAGGGATTGCTTCCGTCGTGCAGCGCGTCCCACGCAGAGGCTGGGGCCTCGGCCAGCGAGGGAAGGAAGCGGATGTCGGTCATCGGCGGCGGGGCTACGGACGCAGGTCCAGCACGTCGATGGTCGGCGGATTGAACAGCCGCAAGGGCAGGCCCACTTCGCCGGTGCCGACCGTGGTGTACACGCGGACGCGGCCTCGTGGCGTCGCCAGGAACTGTTCGCCCCGGTCGAAGCCGTACCTGCTGGGGATCACGTGCCGGTAAAGCCAGGGGATGCGGATCTGGCCACCGTGCGTGTGGCCTGCCAGTACCAGCGTGGCCAGGTCAGGGCCGAGGTCGATTGCGCTGTCGGGGTTGTGGCTGAGCACGAGCGTGGGGAGGGACGAAGACGGCGCCGCCAGGAACGCCGGATCGTCCTTGTTCGCCCAGCGGTCACCGAGTCCGGCCAGCCGGAAACCACCGAGCCGTACCGTCTTGCCTTCGATCACCTCGACCCGGTGCATTGCCAGCGCGGCGCGCAGCTCCGCGTCGATGTCCGGACCGGGAGCCTGCTGGTCATGATTGCCCAGCACGGCATAGGCCGGCAGGCGGAGTCCGCCGAGCGGCGCGAACATGGCGTCCAGCGACTGGCCATCGGGCTCGTAGGTGAAGTCGCCCGCGATCACCACGGCGTCGGCCTGCAGCGTGTTGATCCGGTCCACCAGGCGCTGCAGATAGGTGCTGTCCTTGTAGACCCCCAGGTGGATGTCGCTGATCAACAGCAGGCGCACGCGCGCGCCGGTGCCCGTGAGTGCGGTCTCCTGCACATGGATGCGTTGCGGTTCGACAAAGCGCGCCCAAGCGAACAGCAGACAGGCCGCGAGCAGCAGTGCGACGAGCCAGCGGCCGCGTCGCTCACGCAGCCGCCAGAGCAGCCAGGCGATGAACGGCCAGACCAGCCAGCTGCCGTAGAACAGGCATTGCTTGATCAGCAGCTTGTCCATGCGGGCAGCGGCAGGGCAGGGATCAGCCGTCCTTGTCCAGGAAGCGCTCGGCATCCAGCGCCGCCATGCAGCCGAAGCCGGCGGAGGTGATGGCCTGGCGGTAGTGCTGGTCGGTGACGTCGCCGGCGGCGAACACGCCGGGGATGGTCGTCGCCGTGGCGTTGCCCTCGATGCCGGAACGGATCTTCAGGTAACCGTTGCTCATGTCCAGCTGGCCCTCGAACAGGCCGGTGTTCGGCGTATGGCCGATGGCCACGAAGAAGCCGTGCACGTCGATGTCGCGCGTGCTGCCGTCCTGCACGGACTTCACCCGGATGCCGGTGACACCGGCCTCGTTGCCCAGCACCTCGTCCACCGTGTGGTGCCACACCGGCTCGATCTTGCCGGCCTGGATCTTGGCGAACAACTTGTCCTGCATGATCTTCTCGGCGCGCAGCGTGTCGCGGCGGTGCACCAGGTAGACCTTGCGGGCGATGTTGGACAGGTACAGCGCCTCTTCCACGGCGGTATTGCCGCCGCCGATCACGGCCACGTCCTGGTCGCGGTAGAAGAAGCCGTCGCAGGTGGCGCAGGCCGATACGCCGCGGCCCTTGAAGGCTTCTTCGGACGGCAGGCCCAAGTACTTGGCGGTGGCGCCGGTGGCGATGATCAGCGCGTCGGCGGTGTATTCGCCGCTGTCGCCGATCAGCTTGAACGGGCGCTGGGACAGGTCGGCCGTGTGGACGTGGTCGAAGATCACTTCGGTCTCGAAGCGCTCGGCATGCGCCTGCATGCGCGCCATCAGGTCCGGGCCCATCAGGCCGTGCGCGTCGCCGGGCCAGTTGTCCACTTCCGTGGTGGTCATCAACTGGCCGCCCTGCTGCAGACCGGTGACCACGACGGGCTTGAGGTTGGCGCGGGCGGCGTAGACGGCCGCGGTCCAGCCGGCGGGGCCGGAGCCCAGGATCAACAGGCGGCAGTGCTTCGAAGTGCTCATGTATACTCGCGAAAAAGGGTGATCGGGCAGGCAACGACACCTTGGCGCATCGTCCGCAGGCACATAGAGTGGCGGTGCGTATCCGGCGAATCAAGGCGCGCAGATGGAAAGCGGTGATGCAGGCCGGGCCCCGGACGGATCGAATCAAGACGCTGCGCGACCGCGCGGCGTTTTTGCTATGAGGTCTTCGATGCCGACTGGCCATGGCCCGCATGGCCTGCTGTTGCAGCGCAGACGATTCGTTTACTATCAATCACTAACAGAAATTTCCTAAGGTCTGGTCCAAAGGTGGCGAAGCAGCTCCCGGACAACGGCAAATCCAAGGGTGGCAATGCGGCCGCGCGCAAGCAGGCGTCGCCGCCGAATCCACGACGTCAGCGCCTGTGGCGCGACCTCGCGCTGATCGCCATCGCGCCGCTGCTGCTGTACCTGCTGGCCAGCCTCTTCACCTTCTCGCCACAGGACCAGAGCTGGTCGCAGTCGGGCAGCCTGACCGCCCCGGTGCACAACATGGGCGGGCTGGCGGGCGCGTATCTGTCGGCCTTGCTGCTGTCGCTGTTCGGCTATGTGGCGTTCGTGCTGCCTTTCATCCTGGGCGCCATCGCGTGGATCGCCCTGTTCGGCCTGGACACCGATGGTGATGGACAGGCGGACCTGGGGCCGGCCTTGCGGCTGATCGGCATGGTGGCCTTCCTCATCTCGTCGACGGGCCTGTTGTTCATGCGCGGCGTGCCCGCCGAGGCGCTCACCGATGGCGCCGGCGGCATCCTCGGCACGCTGGTGGGCAAGTCGCTGCTCAAGCTGTTCGGCGGGCTGGGTGGCAACCTGTTCCTGCTGGTGCTGTTCCTGACCTCGGTGACGCTGGCCACCGGCCTGTCGTGGTTCGCGGTGATGGAGCGCATCGGCAAGTACGTGCTGATGCTGCCCGACCTGTTCCGTCGTGGCAGCCAACAGGCGAACGAGTGGCAGCAGACCCGGGCGATGCGCGAAGAGCGCGAAGTCGTCCGCAAGACCGATGCCGTGCAGCGCGCGAGGCGCGAGCCGGTGAAGATCGAGCCGCCCGCGCCGGCCGTGGTGGAAAAGAGCGAGCGCGCCAAGCGCGAGCAGCAGATCCCGCTGTTCCACGGTACCGGGGGCGACGAATCCGGCCTGCCGCCGCTGTCGCTGCTGGACGATCCCAAACCGCAGACCAAGGGCTATTCGGAAGAAACCCTGGAAACCCTGTCGCGGCAGATCGAGTTCAAGCTCAAGGATTTCCGCATCGACGTGCAGGTGGTCGGCGCCTACCCGGGCCCGGTCATCACGCGTTTCGAGATGGAGCCGGCGCCGGGCGTGAAGGTCAGCCAGATCAGCTCGCTGGACAAGGACATCGCCCGCGGCCTGTCGGTGAAGTCGGTGCGCGTGGTCGACGTGATCCCCGGCAAGTCGGTGATCGGCCTGGAGATCCCCAACACCAGCCGCGAGATGATCTTCCTCTCCGAGCTGCTGCGCTCGAAGGAATACGACAAGTCCGGCAGTCCGCTGACGCTGGCGCTGGGCAAGGACATCGCCGGTCGGCCGACCGTGGCCGACCTGGCCCGCATGCCGCACCTGCTGGTCGCCGGCACCACCGGTTCGGGCAAGTCGGTGGCGGTCAACGCGATGGTGCTGAGCCTGCTGTACAAGGCCTCGCCGAAAGACCTGCGCATGCTGATGATCGACCCGAAGATGCTGGAACTCAGCGTCTACCAGGGCATCCCGCACCTGCTGGCGCCGGTGGTCACCGACATGAAGGAGGCCGCCAACGGCCTGCGCTGGTGCGTGGCGGAGATGGAGCGCCGCTACAAACTGATGAGCGCGGTGGGCGTACGCAACCTGGCCGGCTTCAACAAGAAGGTCAAGGACGCGATGGATGCGGGCCAGCCGCTGATGGACCCGCTGTTCAAGCCCAATCCCGACCTGGCCGAAGCGCCGCGTCCGCTGGAGCCGATGCCGTTCATCGTCATCTTCATCGACGAATTCGCCGACATGATGATGATCGTCGGCAAGAAGGTCGAAGAACTCATCGCCCGCCTGGCACAGAAGGCGCGTGCGGCCGGCATCCATCTGATCCTGGCCACGCAGCGTCCGTCGGTGGACGTCATCACCGGCCTGATCAAGGCCAACATCCCCACGCGCATCGCCTTCCAGGTCAGTTCGAAGATCGACTCTCGCACCATCCTGGACCAGTCCGGCGCGGAAACCCTGCTCGGCCACGGTGACATGCTGTACCTGCCGCCGGGCACGGCCATGCCCGAGCGCATCCACGGCGCCTTCGTCAGCGACGAGGAAGTGCACCGCGTGGTGGAGCACCTCAAGGCCAGCGGCACCGCCGACTACATCGAAGGCGTGCTGGAAGAGATCCAGACCATGGGCGACGGCGTCGTCGTCGGGCCGACCGGCCTGCCGGAGTCCGGCGGCGGTGGCGGCGACGAATCCGATCCGCTGTACGACGAGGCGGTGAAGATCGTCACCGAAAGCCGTCGAGCCTCGATTTCCGGCGTGCAGCGTCGCCTGAAGATCGGCTACAACCGCGCCGCGCGCCTGATCGAAGCGATGGAAGCCGCCGGCGTGGTGACGCCTCCCGAACACAACGGCGATCGCCAGGTGCTCGCGCCCCCGCCGCCGCGCTGAGGCGGGATGCTGTGGGAGCGACGTCAGTCGCGATCGACCTCCTGTAGCGCTTCATCGCGAGTGACGTCGCGCCCGCAGAGGCCGGGCGCCCACCCCCCATTCAGTTTCACCCGGCCACACTTCGCCGCAACGTCCCTCACCCCCGGAACGCACCATGCTCCGTACCGCACGCCTTGCCGTCCTTGCCACCGCCATGCTGGCCACCAGCGCGTTTGCCGGCGCACGCGATGAGCTGAAGACCTTCACCTTCGGCCTGAAGGGTCTGGACGGTCAGTTCACCCAGAAGGTCTATGACGGCGGCGGCAAGCTCAAGGAAACCTCCAACGGCCGCGTCGCGCTGTCGGCGCCGCGCCTGTTCCGCTGGGAATACAAAGCGCCGTACGAGCAGTTGATCGTCGCCGACGGCAAGCAGGTGTGGGTCTACGATCCGGACCTTCAGCAGGCCACGGTGCGCGAGCAGGGCATCGAGGAAGAAAACAGCCCGCTGGCCGCGCTGGTCGACCCGGGCAAGCTGGACCAGCAGTTCAACGTCGCCGAAGCCGCGGGGCAGGGTGGCGTGCAGTGGCTGACGCTGACGCCGAAGCAGGAAGGCGATGCCAGCTTCCAGACCGCGCGGCTTGCCTTTACCGGCGGCACGCTGGTGAAGATGGAAGTGAAGGATGCGGTGGGACAGCGCACCGAGATCAGTTTTGCCGGCTGGAAGCGCAATCCGTCCTTCGCTGCCGGCACTTTCAAGTACGCGCCCGGCAAGGGCGTGGACGTGGTCGGCGGTCCCTGACGTCACCGTCGCGTGCAGGCCCCGGCCGCACGCGACGCTACAATGACGCGTGGCCAGGACACGCACCCCCCTCGAACCGCAGACCGACCTGCTGAGCACGGACAACGACGCGCTGCGGCCGTTGGCCGAGCGCATGCGGCCGCGCACGCTCGACGACATGGTCGGGCAACGGCGCCTGCTGGCACCGGGCAGCGCGTTGCGACGCGCGGTCGAATCCGGTCACGTGCATTCGATGATCCTGTGGGGCCCGCCCGGTTGCGGCAAGACCACCTTATCGCTGCTGCTGGCGCGCTACGCCGATGCCGAATTCAAGGCGATATCGGCGGTGCTGTCGGGCCTGCCCGAGGTACGGCAGGTGCTGGCGGAGGCCGCGCAGCGGTTCGCCGGCGGGCGACGCACGGTGCTGTTCGTCGACGAAGTGCACCGCTTCAACAAGGCGCAGCAGGATGCGTTCCTGCCGCACATCGAACGCGGCACCATCATCTTCGTCGGTGCCACCACGGAAAACCCTTCCTTCGAACTGAACTCCGCGCTGCTGTCGCGCTGCCGTGTGCATGTGATGGAAGCGGTGTCGCCGCAGGACATCCGCCACGCGCTGCGCCTGGCCCTGGCCGATGCAGAGCGTGGGCTCGGCGATCTGGCGCTGGAGGTCGATGACGCGGCGCTGCTGGAGATCTCCACGGCGGCCGACGGTGACGTCCGCCGCGGGCTGACGCTGCTGGAAATCGCGGCGGAACTGGCGGCCGACGAGGGCGGGAAGATTACGCCGCAGACGCTGGCGCAGGTGCTCGCCGATCGCACGCGCCGCTTCGACAAGGGCGGCGAGCAGTTCTACGACCAGATATCGGCGCTGCACAAGTCGGTGCGCAGTTCCAATCCCGATGGCGCGGTCTACTGGCTGGCGCGCATGCTGGACGGTGGCTGCGATCCGGCCTACCTGGCGCGGCGGATGACGCGGATGGCGGTGGAGGACATCGGCCTGGCCGATCCCCGCGCGCTGCAGATGGCGATCGATGCGTGGGACACGTACGAGAGACTCGGCAGTCCCGAGGGTGACCTGGCGCTGGCGCAACTGGTGATCTACCTGGCCAGTACCGCGAAATCCAACGCAGGCTACATGGCGTTCAACGCCGCCAAGGCCGACGTGCGCGAGTACGGTACCCAGGACGTGCCGATGCACCTGCGCAACGCGCCGACCAAGCTGATGAAGTCGCTCGGCTACGGCACCGGCTACCAGTACGACCACGACGCGGAAGGCGGCATCGCGCTGGGCCAGACCGCGTTTCCGGATGCCATGGGCGAGCGTGTGTACTACGCGCCGGTCGAACGCGGGCTGGAAATCAAGCTGAAGGAAAAGCTCGATCGCCTGCGCGCCTCACGCCAGCAGGCACGCGACGCCGTTCGCGACGACTGAACCTTTCGACAGGACACGACGATGCCGGTGCAAGCAGCCGTGTGGTGGCAACAACTGGCGCTGGTGATGGCCGGCGGCGCGCTGGGCGCGGCGATGCGCTTCTGGCTGGGCGGCATGCTGCTGCGGCAGCTCGGCAGCGGATTCCCCTGGGGCACGTTCGCGGTGAACATGATCGGATCGTTCGCTGCCGGCTTCCTTGCGATCTGGCTGGAAGCGCGCGGTCCGTCGGCGATCTACTGGCGCGCGTTCCTGATGGTCGGCGTGCTGGGCGCGCTGACCACGTATTCCGCGCTGATGGTCGAATGCCTGTTGTTCGCGCGATCCGACCGGCAGGGCAGTGCGCTCGGCTATCTCGCCGTCACGCTGGCGCTGGGGCTGCTGCTGGTGTGGCTGGGTGCGCGTGTCGCCGGCGCGGTCCGCGCGCCCACCTGGTAGGGGCAGAACGTCCGCCCATCGCGTGGCCGGCCATGGTGTCCTCTTGTATGACAGTCCCCGGTACCGTGCGGACGAGCGGTCTGCGCCGGAACAAAAATTTAACCTTGCACCGGGTTGGGGCTAACGATTGCCATGCAACCGTGACCCGCGTCGCTTTTTAGGAGCTTCCCCTGGGCTCCGGAGCGGCCACAAGGAGACTCCACATGAGCATTCGCAAGACACTGATCGCATCGGCGGTACTGCTGGCGCTCGGCACGACGGGACAGGCATTCGCGCAACAGACCAACACCGAGAACGGCCGGGGAGATGACATCCTGGTCAACCTCGCGGCGGACATGAGCAACAACAGCACCAACACCGACAATTCCGACAACAGCGACAACTCGGACAACTCCGACAGTTCGGACAACAGCGACAACCGTTCCTACGACGGTGACAACCGCGACAACCGCGGACGCGCCAATGCGGAGGGCTACGGCTCCACCGCGGCGAACAACGGCAGCACCGCGACCTCGACGTTCTCCAACTCGTTCAACCAGAGCAAGGCCGTGGCCGAAACGAAGCTGATCGGCGCCGTTTCGGGCGTGACCGTGCACGACATCGGCAACGTCGCCAAGAACTGGGGCGATGCGAACGGTGGCGACGGCGGCAAGGGCGGCGCGGGCTATGGCGGCAAGGGCTACGGCGGCAGCGCTGCGGGCGGCACCGGCAACGGTGGCGATGGCGGCGACGGCGGCAATGGCGGCAATGGCGGCAGCGGTGGCAACGCCAACAATGGCAGCGCCACGGCGGGCGACTCGTCGAACGGCAGCGCCACCATCGGCGATGCCACCGCAGGCAACGGCGGACGTGGCGGCAATACCGACGACACCCGCGGCGCGAACGGCGGCGATGCCGGCGGCTGGGGCGGCGACGGCGATGCGACGGCCGGCAACGGTCGTGGCCGTGGTGGCGATGCCGGTGGCTGGGGCGGTGACGGCGGCGGCGCGACCGGCGCTTCCGGTGGCGATGCCGGCAGTTCGAGCGGCGATACGGGTTCGATCGCCGGTGCGTCCGGTGGTGATGCCGGTGCGGGCAGCGGCAACGTGCGCGAGCGCGGCGCCGGTGACGGCACTAGCGGCGACGGCACCGCGACCGGTGGCGCAGGCACGTCCGGTGCTGCAACCGCCACGGGCGGCGCCAGCACCGCGACCGCCGGCACGGGAACGTCGGGCGACGCGACCGGCACCGGTGGCGACGGCATGGGCACCGGCGGCGCCGGTTCCGGCACGGGCGGCGACGCCATGGGCAGCGGCGGCGCAGGCTCTGGCACCGGTGGCGCAGGCGGCACGCTGACCGCGACCGCGGGCGACGGCGGTGACGGTGGCGATGCCAGCAACGGCGATGCCAGCAACGGCAGCGCGTCCTCCACCGCCAGCAACGGCGATGCCACGGCCGGCAACGGCGCCAGTGGCGCGGTCGGTGCGACCGGCGGTGCCGGCGGCGTCGGCAACGGCGGCGACGGCATGGGGGGCGACGGCAACGGCGGCGTCGGCAACGGCGCGACCGGTGGTGCCGGTGGCGCAGGTGGTTCCGTCGCGGTCGATGCGGGCGCGTTCGACATGTCCAACAACATGACGAGCGTCGGCCAGTCGGCGGCCGGCATCATGGTGGCCGCGCAGAATAGCGGCATGGCCTCGCTGATCCAGCAGGGCATCACCGTCCAGGCCAACCTGACCGTCGGCCCGTAAGCGCTCCGCCGATGTCCCGGCCGTCTTGGCCGGGACATCCCGCGTGGGCGACGGTGTCCTGCCTGGTGCAGGACACCGCACGGTCGCGTGGCGGACGCATGGCAAGGGAGCAATGACCATGCATACGCACCAACAGACCTGGCTGCGCGTCGCGGCCGGAGGGTGTTTCTTCGTCGCCGTCGGCGCGTGGGCCACCGACGAAGTCGCACATCCCGTCGCCGCCGCAGCCGTATCCGACGTCGCGAACGTCGGCGCAGAACTGCCGGACATCGCGGTCAGCGAGCTCGGACGGGCGGTCGCCATCGAGCGCCTTTCCGTCCTGCGCGGTGGCGACAGCGACGTCTTGGACAATCTGATCGACGTCGACGGTTCCGTCGATGGCAACACGGCGCACCACATCGTCAGCGGTTCCAACAGCATCGCCGACGGCGCCTTCAGCAACGCCAGCGGGATCAACACGGTCATCCAGAACACCGGCAGCAACGTGCTGATCCAGAACGCGATGATCGTGACGGTCGACTTTGCCGGCGGTCCGCAATGAAAGGCGGCGTACGGCGCGCGCATTGGCTGGCGCATGTCGCGCTGGCCTGCGCGTTTGCGACACTGGGCGGGGCTTCGGCCGCGACCAGCGACCTGCGCGTGCCCGGTGGCGCCTACAGCGTCCGCCTGACCAGCCTGAAGGAAGCGCGCTTCAAGACCACGCTGCCGCAGCAGTACGACTTCAGCTGCGGCTCGGCGGCGACGGCGACGCTGCTGACGCACCAGTACGGGCATCCCGTCACCGAGGTGGACGTGTTCGTGCAGATGTACAACAACGGCGACCAGGCGCGCATCCGCAAGGAAGGCTTCTCGCTGCTGGACATGCGTCGCTACCTGCGTTCGAAAGGCTATGAAGCCGATGGCTTCGAGCTGCCGCTGGACAAGCTGCAGCAGGAAAACGTGCCGGCGATCGTGCTGCTCAACGACCGCGGCTACCGGCACTTCGTGGTGGTGAAGGGGCTGCGCGATGGACGCGTGCTGCTCGGCGACCCCGCGCGTGGCACGCGGGCGATGCCGCGCTCGCGCTTCGAGGCGTTGTGGGACAACCGCGTGATGTTCGTGGTGCACAACCAGCGGGAACGTGCCCGCTTCAACCAGGCCAGCGACTGGAAGACCGCACCTCCGGCGCCGCTCGACATGGGAATCCAGCGCGATGGCCTGCGCAACATCACCGTGCCGCGGCGCGGGCCGGGAGACATCTGACATGCATGCCAATCGACATCCGATGGGGCGCGCCATCCTGCTCGCCGTCATCCTGCTGGCGCCTGCCGGCGCACGCGGGCAGGGCGGCGACCTCGGCAGTGAATGGCAGCCGGTGGATCCCGGCCGGCTGGCGCAGATGCGCGGCGGCTTCCAGATGCCGTCCGGCATGATGCTCTCGTTCGGCATCGAGCGCGTGGTGCTGGTCAACGGCGAACTGACCGCGCGCATCGCCGTGCAGATTCCCGATGTGGCGCGGATCACGCCGGAACAGGCGCAGGCCCTGGCCGACTTCAATCGCGGCCTCGTCGTGCAGATCGGCGAGGGCAACCGCTTCGATCCCGCGCAGGCCGCCGGCGGCCTGGTCATCCAGAACACGCTCGATGACCAGGACATCCGCACGCTCACCCGCATCGATGTCGGCGTCGACACGCTGGGCGCCTACCAGAACCTCAACGCCGGCGGCGCATTGACCGATGCGCTGATCCGTGCGCCCGGCGGGCCGTGACGCACGCTTGGCGAACCTCGCACTCGACAAGGGGAAGGACATGAAAGGGACGTCTCTGATGGACGTGGCACCGCTGGCACTGGCGGTCGGGCTGGGCGTGCATGCGGGGCAGGCGACCGCGCAGGAAGTGGCCGCACCCGCGACACCGCCCGCGCCGATCCCGACGCAACCCTACGAGATCACTGCCGATGCGCGGCTGGACGCCCTGCAACGGCAGCTCAACGAGCAGACCCAGCGCCTGCAGCAGATGCGCGAGCTGATGCAGGCACAGGAGCAGCAGATCTTCGGCCTGCAGAATGCGTTGAACGAGGAGATCCTCGCGAATGCGCGCGCACGTGGCGCGCCGGCGCCGGTGATCGTGCCATCGCTGAACCAGGCCCCGACGTTCCGTGATACGCCGGCCGGCGCGCCGGGCTACATCGTCGTCGGTCCGCAGGCTGCATCGGAACGACCGGCACCCTCGGAGGCAACCGTTGCCGCCCATGACGCCACGCAGGTCGCGCAGTCCGGGGCGCCCCGCGGCACCCCGTCGACGGCGAGCGCGCAGGCGCAATCCCCGGCCGCGTCCGGCGGCGACGCGCAGACGCCGCAACGGGTAGGACAGGCGCCGGAGAGCGATTCGCGGCCGCCGGAAGTGGCGCAGATCTTCGACCAGCCCGGCGTGCTGACACCGAAGGGCAAGCTGGTGCTCGAGCCGGCCATCCAGTACGGCTATTCGGCGAACGACCGCGTCGCCCTGGTCGGCTACACCATCATTCCGGCCATCCTGATCGGCCTGATCGATGTGCGCCAGGTCAAGACCACCACCGCGGTCGCCACGCTGACCGGGCGCTACGGACTCAGCCGGCGCATGGAGCTGGAAGCCAAGCTGCCCTACGTCTACATCCACAGCGATACCGTCAGCCGCGAGATCTTCACCGGTTCCGCGCAGGACCGCGTGTTCAATGCGCGCGGCAGCGGCATGGGCGACGTGGAAGTCACCGGGCGCTACCAGCTCAACCGTGGCGGTGCGGACAAGCCGTTCTACATCGCGTGGCTGCGCTACAAGAGCCGCACCGGACGCGATCTGTTCGACGTCACCACCGATTGCGTGACCCGCTGCGTCGCCAATACCACCGGCACCGGCCTGCCGCTGGACCTGCCGACCGGCAGCGGCTTCAATGCGCTGCAACCCGGCATCACCTGGCTGTATCCCTCCGATCCGGTGGTGTTCTTCGGCAGCCTCAGTTATCTGCACAACTTCAAGCGCAGCGACGTGTCGCGGCGCGTGCTGGGCGGGCAGACCGAGTTTCTCGGCGACATCAAGGCCGGCGACATCCTCGGCTTCAACCTGGGCATGGGCCTGGCGCTCAACGAGAAGGCCGCCATCAGCATCGGCTACGACCAGAGCATCGTCGACAAGACCGAGCAGGACGGCGAAGAGGTCGCAGGCGCCGTGCGCACGACGCTGGGCACGCTGCTGCTGGGCGGGACGTACCGCTTCAGCGACCGCATGTCGTTGAACGTCGCACTCGGCGTGGGCGTCACCCGCGACACGCCGGACGTGACCTTCACCGCGCGCCTGCCGATCAACTTCTGACCTGTCAGGTCAGCTGGCCCGGCCCTGCCACCACAGCCACAGCGCCGCCGCGAGCATCAGCCATTCGGTCGCCGCCAGCAGCAGCGTGGTGGATTCCACCGGCCACCAGCGCAGCAGACTGAAGCTGCGGTAGAGCACGATGGGCAGGTACAGCGCGAGCGCCAGCACCAGGCCGGTACGCATCTGCTGGCTCCAGGCAAGCCAAGCGAACAGGAATGCCAGCCCGAGTTGCAGGCCACCGTAGATCGTCAGGTACTCCGTCTGGCCCGAGCGGCTGAGCGTGGTGTAGCCCAGCGCCGTGGCCGTGCGCGCGGGTGCAAGCGTGCACCAGCCCGCGAGCAGCAGGTAAACCACCGCGTTGAGATAGAGATAGGCTGCCGTCATGGGAGGTACCGGAGGGAGGGTCCGGCACATCTCGCACGGCGACAGGTTATGAGCCGGTGAAGTGCGGAAAACCCCGACAACACCGCGCGGCATGCGCCGATCCCCCGCCATCTGCCCGGACCGGATGCTGAGGACTCCTTCCGAAGGAGCCTGCCGTGTCCCGATCCTCCTCCTGCGCATGGCGCATCGTGCTGGCGTGTGTGCTCGTGGCCACCGGCAGCGCCACCTGGGGCAACGATCCCGTCCACAAATGCCGCGGTGCGGACGGGCAGGCGCACTACCAGTCGGCGCCGTGCGCATCCACGCAGCGCACGGAATGGGTACGCGCGTACCCGCCCGATCCGCCGGCTCCCGTCGCCGCCGTGACGTCACCACAGGAAGCGCGCACGGCGCGACGCGCGGAAAGTCCACGCAAGCCAACCCGCAAGGGAGTACGCCGCGCCAGCGCATCGCCGAGCGGCGCGGTGATCTCGATGCATCGCGATGCGGCCGCCTGCGCACGTGCGAAGAAGGCGCGCGACCAGACCTATGCCAGGCTCGGCCTGAAGCGGGACTTCGCGACGAGCCGCAAACTGGACGACCGCGTCAATGCGGCCTGTCGCTGACACTGCAGTTCAGATCGTGCGCGAGAACCGGGTCGCGTCCGCCTCCATCGCTGGCGGCAGGTAACGGTCGAAGCACATGGCGATCACCCGCAGCAGCAGCCGCCCTTTCGGCGTGGCCTGGAAGCCGACCCGCGTGAATGCCAGCAGGCCGTCTTCCGCCAGCGCCTGCAGGCGGGGCAGGGCATCGGCAAAGTACGTGGCAAAGTCGATGCCGAACCGGTTGCCGATGCGCGCATAGTCCAGTCGCCCGTGGCACATCAGTTCCTGGATCACCTCGGCGCGCAGCACGTCGTCGCGATCCAGCGGCATTCCGCGCCAGACCGGCAGCCTGCCGTCGTCGATGGCCCGCTCCCACCCCGGGATGTCGCGCGGGTTCTGGCTGAAACTGTCGCCGACATGGCTGATCGCACTCACGCCGAACCCGACCAGGTCGCTTTCGGCATGGGTGGTGTAGCCCATGAAGTTCCGGTGCAGGTCGCCACGCGCTTGCGCCCGGGCCAGTTCGTCGCCGGGCAGGGCGAAGTGGTCCATGCCGATGTAGACATAGCCGGCCGCGCCCAGGCGTTCGATGGCGCATTGCAGCAGCGCCAGCTTCGTCTCGGCATCCGGCAGGTCTTCCGGCGCGATGCGCTGCTGCGGCTTGAACAGTCGCGGCAGGTGCGCATAGCTGTACACCGCGATGCGGTCCGGGCGCGCGCCCACCACGATGTCCAGTGTCCGCGCGAATCCTTCGCGCGTCTGCCGGGGCAGGCCGTAGATCAGGTCGATGTTGACCGAGCGCATGCCGTGCTCACGGCACGCCGCGATGATGGCCAGCGTCTCGTCGATCCCCTGCAAGCGGTTCACCGCCTTCTGCACCACGGGATCGAAGTCCTGCACGCCCAGACTGGCACGATTGAAACCGATCCGTGCGAGTTCGCCTATGTCCGCCGGCGTCACGAAGCGCGGGTCCAGTTCGATCGAAAAGTCCATCGTGGCGGCCGCCGCGAAACTGAACTGGCTTCGCAGCTCCGCCACGCAGTCCGCGATCTGTGCCGGGGTCAGGAAGTTCGGCGTGCCGCCGCCGAAGTGCAGCTGCACCACCGGCCTGCCGCTGTCGAACAGCGGTGCCATCCGTGCGATTTCACGGTACAGGTAGTCCAGGTACAGCTCGCCGCGCGCTTTGTCGCGGGTGATCACACGGTTGCAGCCACAGTAGAAGCAGGGACTGGTGCAGAACGGGACGTGCACGTACAGCGACAGTGGACGCGGGTGCTCGCGGCGGTTGGTCGCCGATGCATGTTCGCGCAGTTCCTTCGCCCCGAAGCGGTCGCTGAACTGCGGCGCGGTCGGGTAGGACGTGTAGCGCGGCCCCAGCGTGTCGTAACGCCGCAGCAGGTCCGCATCGAACAGCGGGGAAGGAGAGACGATGCCCATGCCGCACAGGCTAGGGCGCCGCTGCCACGGCCGCATTGATCGGGATCAATTCGCGCGTGGATCGTCGCCCTTGGCCTCGGGGGCGGCATCCGGGATTTCGGGAAGCATCTCCAGCGCGGCAGGCGTGGTGCGCAGCATCGGATGGAAGCGGGCGGAGTGGAGCAGCTCGCGCACCTTGAACAGGCGTCGCCCACCCGCCACCACCGCGAGCAGGCCGAGGGTGCTGGCGAAGAACAGCGGCAGTGCCTCCGCACCGAAGCGCTGCATCAGCGCGCCGGCGGCGGCAGGCCCGATCGCCGCGCCGATGCCGTTGAGCAGCAGCAGCGCACTGCAGCCGGCCAGCAACTGCTCGGCCGGCAGGCGGTCCAGCAGGTGCGCCACCGCCAGCGGATAAAGCGCGAACGCCAGCCCGCCGAACAGGAAGAACAGCAGCTGCGCCTGCGCATCGAAGCGAAGGACAAGCAACCCCGTCGCGGCGCCGGCAGCGGCGACCAGCGCCAGCGTGCTGCGGCGGTCGCCACGGTCGGACAGGCGCCCTATCGGCAACTGCAGCGCGGCACCGCCGACGATGGTGACGGCCATGAACACGCCAATGCCGGCACGATCCAGCCCCAGCGAGGCCGCATACACCGCACCCAAACCCCAGAAGGCCCCCAGTGCCAGGCCCGCCAGTACCGCGCCTGCCGCGGCACTCGGCGCCGCACGGCAGATCTCCAGCAGATGGATCTTCGGTGCCACGGTCAGTACCGGCGGAGAGAGTCGCGTTGCGCTGACGGGCAGGATGGCCAGCGCGAACAGGATGGCCACCACGCTGAACAGCACCGGGCTGCGCGGCGGCTGCAGGTCGAGCAACAACTGGCCCGCGGCCAGCGCCAGCAGCGACACCACCATGTACACCCCGAACACACGGCTGCGGTGCTCGGGCGCGGCCTGCGCGTTCAACCAGCTTTCGATCACCGTGCACAGCCCGACCAGCGCCATGCCGGTGAGCACGCGCAGCGCCATCCAGCCGGCGGGCTCCAGCCACAACGGGTAGACCAGCACCGCGGCCGCGGCGAGCGCGGCATGGAAGGCGAAGGCACGGATATGGCCGACGCGCCGGATCAGCGGCGGCGCGGTGAACGTTCCCAGGAAGAAGCCGACGAAGTAACCCGACATCACCAGACCGGTCGTGCGCTCACCCCATCCCTCGGCCTGGCTACGCATCGCCAGCAGTGTGCCCATCAGTCCGTTGCCGGCCAGCAGCAGGGCGACACTGGCGAGCAGGGCGGTGATCGGAAGCAGGATCTTCAGCACGACGTCGGGGCGGTACCTGGCGAATGACGTTGTGCATGGTAACAACCCGATGCTGAGCAGCCGGTTCACAGGCGTCCATGCCTTTGGTTGCGCGCGTGAGCCGCGATGCCATCGGGTATCCTGCGGCGATAGCGGCGATGGCATGCAAGGGGGGAGATTCCGATGACTGAGCGCAAGATTCCGGGCATCGATGATTACGAGGGCGCTGCCGGCGGCTGGGGTGCGCTTGCCGCGGTGGCGCGTGCGGTGAAAAGCCAGATGGCGGTCGGTCGCGAGACCTCGGCCCTGCGTCGCGTCAATCAGCCCGCCGGCTTCGATTGCCCGGGTTGCGCATGGCCCGATCCCCGGCACACCTCGTCGTTCGAGTTCTGCGAAAACGGCGCCAAGGCCGTGTCGTGGGAAGCGACCGGCAAGCGCGCCACGCCTGCCTTCTTCGCCGAGCACACATTGTCCGAACTGTGGGAGTGGAGCGACCACGCGCTGGAAGACGAAGGCCGGCTGACGCATCCGATGGCCTACGACGCCGAAGCAGACCGCTACCTGCCGATCAGCTGGGACGACGCGTTCAGCCGCATCGGCGACGCGCTGCGTGCGCTTCCGCATCCGGACATGGCCGAGTTCTACACCTCCGGCCGCACCTCGAACGAGGCCGCCTTCCTTTACCAGCTGATGGTGCGCGAGTACGGCACCAACAACTTCCCGGACTGCTCCAACATGTGCCACGAGGCGACCAGCGTGGGCCTGCCCGAGTCCATCGGCGTCGGCAAGGGCACGGTGACGCTGGACGATTTCGCCCACTGCGATCTGCTTTTCAGCTTCGGCCACAACCCCGGCACCAACCATCCGCGCATGCTGTCCACGCTGCGCGAGGTATCGAAGCGTGGCGTACCGATCGTCGCGGTGAATCCCCTGCGCGAACGCGGTCTCGAGCGCTTCACCTCGCCGCAACATCCCGCCGAGATGCTGACCAACACCGCCACGCCGATCGCGCAGACGTATTACCAGGTGAAGATCGGCGGCGACATTGCGCTGCTGAAGGGCATGATGAAGTGGCTGCTGGACGCCGATGCGGACGATCTCGCTGCTGGCGGGAAGGGCGTACTCGATCATGCCTTCATCGCCGAACACACCGAAGGCCTGGAGGCGTTGCGCGAGGATCTGGCGAATACGACGTGGGAGCAGATCGTCGAGCATGCCGGCCTGACGCGCGAGGATATCGCCGCCGCTGCTCAGCTCTACGCAAACGCCGAACGCGTGATCCTCTGCTACGGCATGGGCATGACCCAGCATCGCCGTGGCACGCAGAACGTCCAGCAGATGGCCAACCTGATGCTGCTGCGCGGGAACATCGGCAAGCCCGGTGCCGGCATCGCGCCGATCCGCGGGCACTCCAACGTGCAGGGCGACCGCACGGTCGGCATCACCGAAAAGCCCACGCAGGCGCTGGTCGATGCGATCAGACGGACCTACGGTTTCGAGTTTCCGCTCACCCACGGCCATGATGCGGTGGAAGCCGTGCGCGCGATCCGCGATGGCCGCTCGCGGGCGCTGGTGTGCATGGGCGGCAATCTGGCGGTCGCCATGCCCGACCCGGAAACGACCATCCCCGCGATGCGCACGCTCGACCTGGTCGTGCACATCGCCACCAAGTTGAACCGTTCGCACCTGATCCCGGCCAGGCAGGCCTTCCTGCTGCCGTGCCTGGGCCGCACCGAGCGCGACGTGCAGGCCAGCGGCCTGCAATCGGTGACGGTGGAGGATTCGATGTCGATGGTGCACGCCTCGCAGGGCGGACTGGCACCGGCCTCCGAGCACTTGCTGTCGGAACCGGCCATCGTCGCCGGCATCGCCAAGGCCACCTTGCCGCAGACGAAGGTGGACTGGGACGGACTGGTCGGCGACTACGACCGCATCCGCGACGACATCGAAGCGGTGTTCCCGATCTT
This sequence comes from Pseudoxanthomonas sp. LH2527, assembly GCF_022539275.1. NCBI lineage: Bacteria > Pseudomonadati > Pseudomonadota > Gammaproteobacteria > Lysobacterales > Lysobacteraceae > Pseudoxanthomonas > Pseudoxanthomonas sp. LH2527. Next base: position 191,111 of record NZ_JAKZBW010000001.1, read on the forward strand.
CCGCGACTTCAACCGCCGCGTGCGCGAGCCCGGCGGCTTCCGCCTGTACATCGGCGCATCCGAGCGCGACTGGGGGCCGCGCGGCAAGGCCCGGTTCCTGGTCGCACCCGGACTGGGCGAGGATCCCGTCGGCGGCACACCCGAGCTGCTGACGTTGACCACGATCCGTTCGCACGACCAGTACAACACCACGATCTACGGCTTCGATGATCGCTATCGCGGCGTCAGCGGCCGGCGCGACGTGGTGTTCCTCAATCGCGACGACATGAAGGCGCGCGGCGTGGCGCACGGCGATCCGATCGAGATCGTGTCGCAGGCGGCAGGCGCGTCGCGCACGGTGTCGGGGTTCATCGCGGTCGAATACGACCTGCCGCGCGGATCGGCGGCGATGTACTACCCGGAAGGCAACCGGCTGGTGCCACTGGACAGCCACGACCCGCAATCCGGTACGCCGGCCTACAAGTCGATTCCGGTGACGATACGCACGCTGCGCGACCCGCATGTCGATGCCGGCTGATCGCATCGAGGGCTTGGCGCGGCGCGAGGTGGTCGACGTCACCGACGGCGTGTCGACCATGCGCGAGGACCGGTTGGCCGAAGAAGTGCCGCTGGCGATCCACTGCAACGGCGAACCGCTGGCGGTGATGATGGTGTCGCCGTGCGACCTGGAGGATTTCGGCCAGGGCTTCGCGCTGACCGAGCTCGGCATCGCGGCGGATGAGCTGGTTGCGGTGGAGACGCAATCGCTGCTGGAAGGCATCCGGCTCGATCTGCGCACCCGCCATTCCGTGGCTCCGCGCGGCGCGCAACAACAACGCTGGCTGCCGGGGCGCAGTGGCTGCGGCATCTGCGGTCAGCGTCATCTCGAAGATGTGGTCAGGACGTTGGAGAACGTGCCGCGGGGCAGGGTCGTCGATCCATCCGCACTGCAGGTCGCGCTGGTCGGGATCGAGCAGCGGCAACCCCTGAATGCCGCCACCGGCGCCATCCACGCCGCCGCATGGGCGCAGGCGGACGGTACCTTTGTGCTGGTGCGGGAAGACGTCGGTCGCCACAACGCGCTCGACAAGCTGATCGGAGCGATGCAGCGGTGCGGCATCGACGCCGGATCAGGATTCGCCCTGGTCACCAGCCGGGCGAGTTACGAGATGGTGGCGAAAGCGGCAATGGCTGGCATTCCACTGCTGGCGGCGATGTCGGCGCCGACCGCCCTGGCGGTGGATCTCGCGAACGGATGCGGCATGACCCTGGCCGGCTTCGTGCGCACGCAACGCCAGGTGGTCTACAGCCATGCGTGGCGCTTGGCGGCCTCCTGAGCATCCGGCTGCCGGGCTAGTCGCCGCGGCTTGCCGCCCATGATTGCGCAACTGGTGCGCTCATCGCTTGTCCGGCGTCCCTGCCGGGCGGATTCCTTTCAGGCGCCGGTCCTGTCGGCGACCGAGTCGCGCGCCACCAACTGGTGCGGCACCACATGGTTGACGATCACGCGCGGGGACGGCGCGGTGCGCCGGATCTCGCGCAACAGGATGTCGATGGCGGCGTCGGCCATGGCGGCGACCGGCTGGTGGATGGTGGTCAGTTCCGGCCACACCATCGTCGCCGCCGAGGTGTCATCGAAACCGACCACGGAGAGATCGCGCGGCACGTCGAGGCCGCGACGATGGGCCACCGACACCACTGCCGAGGCCATGTCGTCGTTGCTGGCGAAGATCGCGCTGGGAGGGCGGCGCAGCGCGAGCAGCTTCTCCGCCGCGTCCAGGCCGGACCGGTAGGTGAAGTAGCCCGGCTGGACCAGTTTGTCGTCGTAGGCGATGCCGGCCTCGGCCAGCGCGTCGCGGTAGCCCTGCCAGCGGTGCGCGCTGGCCGTCTGGTTGGGGTCGCCCTTGATGTAGCCGATGCGCGAGTGACCACGTGCGATCAGGTACGAGACCATGTCATGGCTCGCGCGATGGTCGTCGATGCGCACGCAGGAGATGGTGTCGCTGAAGTGGCCGGACGCGATGGACACGACGGGCACGCCGGCATGCCGGAACTCCGACACGATCGCCTTCGATTCGCAGAGCGGGGGCGGGAGGATGACGCCGGCCACGCTGGTGGCCAGCTGCCGGGCTGCGGCGCGGCGGCCGTCGGCGTCCAGGCCATCCCAGGTGGCGATCGCCAGTTGTGCCGCCGCCCGCGCCGAGCCACGTAGTGCACCGACCAGCAGCTCGCGCAGGTAGCTGGAGCTGGGATTGGTGTAGATCAACGCGATGCAGGTGTGCTGCGCTGCCGCGAGCGAACTGGCGGCCAGATTGGGGCGATAACCCAGTTCGCGCACGCTGCGCATGACGCGCTCGCGGTTGCCATCGCGCACACCGGCATGGCCGTTGACCACGCGGGAGACCGTCATCGGCGACACGCCGGCGTGCGCCGCCACCTCGTCGATGGTGACGGCGCCGCCCTTCCTGCGCACTGCTTTGTTGGTCTTCTTCACGCAATTACTTCCGTTGGCTTCTGTGTTGACGGGCTGGCGAAATCGGCATTACTTGCGCATGGACCGCGATGGAAGCGGGTTTCCACGCGGCCTTGATGCTTATTCCGGCGTGGCGGCATGCGGCCACGAGCGCTTTGTTGCGCTGCATGGTGACAAGCACGAACACGCGTGATTAGTCTGCGCTCCAACGCGATGGTAGCGCTACCACTCGATCACCACCCAACGGGATCAGCGGTTGCCTGTCCATCGCGCGAACGTCGTCTTACCACGCTTGAATCCGGAATGCGGAGCAGGGGCCTTCGGGAGCCCACCTCCGCCCTCCGGCCTGGAAGACGGGCACTGCCCGTGGGCGCCCCCGGGAGGGGCGGTACATCACATAGACCGTAGCGAGAGGGGAGATCCATGAACGCGTGCAGTTTCCGTACCACTCCAGACCTGAGGGCACGTCAATGAGCCGTAAGCTGGCGAAATTCAAATCGAGGGCCATGTTCACCTTCGTCGGGGGCGTGCTGGTCATCAACCCTGCTTTCGGACAGGACGCGCCCGCACCGGCGCCGGCCGCGCAGGAACAGACGCAGTCCCAGCAAGCCACCGATCTGGACACGGTCGTGGTGACGGGCATCCGCAACAGCCTCAGCCAGGCGATGGACATCAAGCGGGACTCGGCCGGCGTGGTCGACGCGATCAGTGCCGAGGACATCGGCAAGTTTCCTGACACCAACCTGGCCGAGTCGTTGCAGCGCATCACCGGCATCTCGATCGAGCGCCGCGACGGCGAAGGCGCGCAGGTCACCGCCCGCGGCTTCGGCCCGCAGTTCAACATGGTCACCCTCAACGGTCGCCAGATGCCGGGTGCGGATGCGTTCGGTGCGTCCGGCCAGGTCGCCATCGGCGGCGTGGACGGCGGTACCCGCGCGTTCAACTTCGCCCAGCTCGCCGCCGAAGCCATCAACGGCATCGAGGTCTACAAGACGAGCCAGTCCCAGGTGCCCAGCGGCGGCATCGGCGCCACCATCAACATCCTGACCGCGCGCCCGTTCAACTACGACGGCTTCGTCGCCAACGCCGGTGCCAAGCTGGTCTCCGACCGCAGCCAGCCGTTCGAGAACGATCTGACGCCCGAGCTGTCCGGCATCTTCAGCTACAGCAACCCCGACAAGACCTTCGGTGTCAGCCTCAGCGCGAGCCAGCAGAAGCGCAAGGGCGGCTCGGTGCAGGCGACCGAGAACTACTGGAACGTGCAGCCGTGGACCGGGACGATGCCGGGCAATCCGACCGTGGTCAACGCGCCTGGCGTCGGCGACCTGTACGCGCGGCCGAACGACCTGCGTTATGCCTTCTCCGAGTTCGAGCGCGACCGCGTCAACGGCCAGGCCGTGGTGCAGTTCGCCCCGACCGACAGCCTGACCCTGACGCTGGACTACACCTACTCGACCAACGAGATCACCGAGAACCGCGGCGAGCAGGCGATGTGGTTGCAGAACAGCAACTACACCGATATCGAGTTCGACACCAGTGGTGCGGTGGCCACGCCGATCTACATCCGCGAAATCGCCGGTACCAAGGACTTCGGCCTCGAGCAGCAGCGCACCATGCAGAAGTACAAGCTGGGTTCGCTGGGCCTGAACGCGGTATGGGACGTCAACGACCGCTTGCGCCTCAGCTTCGATGCGCACAACTCGAAGAACGAGAGCCGGCCGAACGATCCGCTGACCGGTGGCGGCTCGATCTTCATGAGCATCGCGGGCACGAACAACTGCACCACCGGCCCGCATTGTGGCGGCACTTGGGTGCAGGAGCTGCAGTTCAACAATGGCTTGCCGTTCGGCACGCAGACCTGGTATCCGACCAATGCCGACGCGATCGCCGGTACCAACGGCGTGGTCAATCCGGGCTTCGTGGAAGGCGAGATCGGCTCGCAGGTGCTGCGCATCAACGCGCAGACCCAGGTCAGCGAGATCAAGCAGGGCCGCATCGACGGCGAATGGAACTTCGACAGCGGCCGCTTCCAGTTCGGTGTCGACAGCTCAAAGTCCTCGACGCACCGGCTGCAGGCCGCAGAAAACTATTCGACCCTGGGCGACTGGGGTGTGGGTAACGTGAACGGCGACGTCGCCGACGGCCTGATGGATCTGATCAAGCCGTACGACATAGCCGGATTGTTCAACGACTACAGCGTCGGCAGCAGCAATGGTGCATGGCGGGGCGACGCCGGTGAACTGGCGCAGTGGGCCGCCGACAACTATGGCGCCGGCATCGGCGTGAGTCCGCAGAACTCGGCCGACGACCGGGTGGAGGAAGACACCAAGTCCGCATACGTGCAGGTGGAGTTCGAGGGCGAACTGGGCGGCATGCGGACCAATACCCGCGTGGGCGTGCGTTACGAGACGACCAAGGTGGTATCGAGCTCGGTCATCGCCATTCCCGAGGCCATCGAGTGGTCGGCCAACAACGACTTCCGCATCGTGCTTTCCGATGAGAAGCAGCCTTTCAGCGAAAGGGCCAGCTACAGCTACGTGCTGCCCAACCTGGATTTCAGCATCGACTTCACTGACGAGCTGAAGGGCCGTGCTTCGTTCGGCAAGAGCATCGCACGCGCACCGTACGGCAATCTCTATGCCGGCCCCGGTACTGCCCAGCAGCCGTTCGGCTCGGTGCTGCTCGATCCCTCGGTTCGCGCCAGCGGCAACGATCAGAATCCGATGCTGAAGCCGCTGGAATCGGACAATCTGGATCTGGCGCTGGAATGGTACTTCGCGGACGCGAGCTACCTGTCGGTGACGTACTGGAACAAGTCGGTCGCCAACTTCATCGGCAACGGCGTGAACCAGCAATCGCTGTACGGCCTGACCGACCCGACGTCCGGCCCGGATGCCCAGGCGGCACTGGCCTTCCTGCAGAGCGCCGCCTGTGCCGTCCAGGTGGGCCCGGCCAATGCGGCCGCCTGCTCAGGCAACGACACCTCGCTGTTCACCGCGCTGGCGCTGTTGCGTAACGATCCTGCCGGATTGGCTGCGTTCGACGGCACCGGAGCACAAGCGCTGGCGACGGAAGCGGCCTACAACCTGGTGGGCGAAGCCGACGATCCGTTGTACCTGTTCAACGTCAACCGTCCGGTCAACCAGAACCAGGCGAAGTTGAGCGGCTGGGAGATCGGCGGGCAGTACTTCTTCGGCGACAGCGGTTTCGGCATCCTGGCCAACTACACCGTCGTCAACGGCGATGTGGGCTACAACAACGCCGGCGATCCGGGCATCGACCAGTTCGCGCTCACCGGTCTCAGCGACACGGCCAACGCGATGTTCATGTTCGAGAAGTACGGTTGGTCGGTGCGCCTGGCGTGGAACTGGCGCGACGAGTACCTGATCCTCGCCAACCAGGGTGCCAGCCGCAATCCGTACTACGTGGAAGAGTACGAGCAGTGGGACCTGAGCGTGAACTACACGCTCAACGATCACTGGTCGTTTGGCCTGGAAGCGATCAATCTGACCGGCGAGGACGTGCGCTGGCACGCCCGTACCGATCAGATGATCGTCAAACTGGCCGACCAGAGCCCGCGCTACATGGTGGGGGTGCGCTACAAGTTCTGAGTTTGGCGACAGACGCCCTCTCCGGATGTCGCCAAGGGGGCCGCTGCGCAAGCAGCGGTCCTTTTTTCCAGGGGCGCCAGCGTGCTGGCGCGGTGGAGGCGGCCTGGCGGTAACATGGCGACGTACGCCTCATGATGGAGTTGGACATGACGATGGGCCGTTACGAACTTCTCAACAACATCGCGCACCGCGACCTGCGCGTCGCGACCGCCTTCGGTCCCGAATACGGCGACGACGTGGGCATGGTGCCGGCATTCCCCAGCGAGTTCGCCGAGCTGCAGCGCGAATACCCGATCTTCCTGCGCAAGGACGCCACGACCGGCGACTGGCAGTCCGTCGTGCTGCTGGGTTTCGAGCAGCGCGAGAACCTCTTCCTTCAGGACGGCCGCTGGAATGCCACCTACCTGCCGGGTGCGGTGGCCAAGGGTCCGTTCCTGATCGGCTTCCAGGAGCAGCGCATCGATGGCGAGCTCACTCAGGAAGCGGTGATGCACGTGGATCTGGATCATCCGCGCGTGAATACCGCGAGCGGCGAACCGGTGTTCCTGCCGCAGGGCGGTACCAGCCCCTATCTGGACCACATCGCAACGGTGCTGCGTGGCATCCGCGATGGCAGCGCCTACGGTACGGCGATGTTCGCCGCGCTCGACGCCAAGGGCCTGATACAGCCCGTCAACCTGGACGTGCAGGTCGACGAGCGTCACCGCGTGGTCGTCAACGGTCTGCACGGCATCGACCGCGAGCGGCTGGCCGCGCTGGACGGTCCGGCATTGCTGGAGCTCAACCGTGCCGGCTACCTGGAGGGTGCGTACCTGATGCTGGCATCGCTGCACAACATGCGCCGCCTGATGGCCGAGAAGCAGCGCCGCCTGCGCACGCAGGACGCCGCGCCTTCCGCCGGCAAGAACTGACCCATGGCGGACGGCAGCCCGATACGCACGCTGGAGGCCGTCGATGCCGACGCGCTGCCGTTGGATGCGTTGCTGGCCGACGGAGAACCGGTGGTACTGCGCGGCATCGCGCGCGACTGGGGCCTGGTACACGCGGGATCGCGCTCCACGCAGGAGGCCATGGCCTATCTCCGCGGCTTCGATGCGGGCGTGCCGATCCAGTACTCGTTCGGCGGCCCCGAGATAGAGGGGCGCCCGTTCTACAACGACGACTTCACCCGCTTGAATTTCGAGGTCCGGCGCGGCCTGCTGGCGCAGGTGCTGGACGAGATCACCGACCATCTGCAGGATGCCCGGCCGCCGACGTACTACATCGCCTCGCTGCTGATTGATCGGGCGCTGCCGGGCTTTTCGCAAGCCAATGATCTGGGCCTGGCCGCACGCGGAATCGAGGCGCCGCCCAGCATCTGGATCGGCAATCGCGTGGTGGCGTCCTGTCATTTCGATGCGCCGGACAACCTGGCGTGCTGCGCGGTGGGCAGGCGGCAGTTCACCCTGTTTCCGCCCGAGCAGATCGAGAATCTCTACCCGGGACCGTTCGAGCCCACGCCGGGCGGGCAGGTCGTCAGCGTGGTCGATTTCGACAGGCCCGACTTCGCGCGCTATCCGCGCTTCCGTACAGCGCTGGCGTCTGCACGGACGGCACTGCTCGAACCCGGCGATGCCCTCTTCATCCCCAGCATGTGGTGGCACCACGTGCGCAGCCTCGAGCCGTTCAACGTTCTGGTGAATTACTGGTGGCGCCGTTCACCTGCGTTCCTGTCCTCGCCGCTGCCCGCGCTGCATCACGCGCTGTGGACGCTGCGCGACCTGCCGGCGCACGAGAAGCAGGCGTGGGCGAAGATCTTCGAGTATTACGTATTCGGTCCGGGCGAGCGGGCGGGCGAGCACCTGCCCGAGCAGGCCCGCGACCTGCTGGGACCGATCGATGAAACGCAGGCGCGTCGCATCCGCGCCATGCTGCTGGCTCGACTCAACCGCTGACGGGAGCACTGCCTTGGACTCTCCAACGACACCCGAAGGACACATCCGCAAGGTCGTCATCGCCGGCGGTGGTACCGCGGGATGGCTGGCCGGCTGCGCGCTGGCGCACCAGTTCCGCGACCGGCTGGACATCACCCTGGTCGAATCCGAGCAGATCGGCACGGTCGGGGTGGGCGAATCCACCGTGCCGCCGATCCGCACCTTCCATCGTTTCCTGCAGATCGACGAGCAGGAATTCCTGCGTGCCGTCGCCGGTACGTTCAAGCTCTCGATCTCGTTCGAGAACTGGCGCCGTCCCGGCGAGCGCTACATCCATCCGTTCGGCATCACCGGGCAGGGCACATGGGCGGCGGCGTTCCATCATTTCTGGCTGGACAGCCTGCGACGCGGCATGACGTCGGAACTGGGCGACTTCTGCCTGGAAACCGTCGCCTCGCGCGGCGACTTGTTCTCGCTGCAGACCCAGCCGCAGGTGAACTACGCCTACCACTTCGATGCAGGGCTGTACGCGAAATTCCTGCGGCGCATCGCCGAGGGCCACGGTCTGCGGCGGGTGGAAGGGAAGATCCGCGAGGTCAGGCAACATGCGCATGACGGCGCGGTGCAATCGTTGGTGCTGGAAGACGGCCAGGTCATCGAAGGCGATCTGTTCATCGATTGCACGGGCTTCCGTGGACTGCTGATCGAACAGACGCTGCATACCGGCTACGAGGACTGGAATGAGTGGCTGCCCAGCGACCGCGCCGTCGCGGTGCAGACCGAATCGGTAGGACCACCCGTGCCGTACACCCGCGCCATCGCGCACGAGGCGGGCTGGCGCTGGCATATCCCGCTGCAGCACCGCGTGGGCTGCGGGCTGGTGTTCTCCAGCCGGCACATGTCCGATGACGAGGCGCGCGCCAAGCTGCTGCGCGATGTCGGTGCACCGGCCCTGCGTGATCCTTGGCTGGTGCCGTTCCGTACCGGACGCCGGTTGAAGGCGTGGAACAGGAACGTGGTGTCGCTGGGCCTGGCCAGCGGTTTCATCGAGCCGCTGGAATCGACCAGCATCCATCTGGCCATCAGCGCCGTGGTGCGGCTGATCCAGCTGTTTCCCTTCGACGGCATCGCCTCGTCACTGGTGGACCTGTACAACGATGTCAGCCGCGCGGAAATGGAGCACGTGCGGGATTTCATCATCCTCCACTACCACGCCACGCAGCGCGACGAGCCCATGTGGAAGGCCTGTCGCGAGATGGCGCTACCCGATTCGCTGGAGATACGGCTGCGCGCCTGGCGCGAGCGCGCACATGCCTGGCAGGATGCGGACGAGTTGTTCCGCGTCGATTCCTGGACCCACGTGCTGCTCGGCCAGGGCATCCAGCCGGGAAGCCCGCATCCGCTCGCGCGCGCCCTGGCGGACGATGATCTGCGCACGTTGCTGCAGTCGATCCGGCAACCCATCGAGCGCGCCGTCGCGCAGATGCCGTCGCAGCAGGCCTTCATCGAGCGCTACTGCAAGGCCGCGCCAGAGGTGTGGCCGTCCCCCCGCGCCGTGACCGCATAGCCGGGGCGGGGACACTGGCGCATGCTGATCTCGCCGCATCCGGAGATCCGGATCAGCCGACACGTCATTGGCCGCGAGCATGCGCCGCTGCTGGTCGTCGACAACGTGCTGGCCGATCCCGAGCGCATGCTGCGCAAGGCGGCGAGCCGGTCGTTCGAGAAGATGCCGGGCATGTTCCCCGGCATCCGGTCGCCGGCACCGCTGTCCTATCAGTCGTTCCTGGAAGCATTGTTGAATCCGCTGCTGCGCGAGACCTTCGATCTGGAACCGGGCCGCTTCGTGTTCCCGATGTGCCACTTCTCGCTGGTGACGCAGCCACCGGACACGCTGCATTTCCTGCAGCGGGTGCCGCACATCGATTCCGTCAGCGGGCAGGGTCTTGCCACGGTGCACTACCTGTTCCGTGGCCCATGGGGTGGCACGGATTTCTACCGGCATCGACGCAGCGGGTTCGAGTACGTCGACGAAAGCCGGCACGCGGCCTACTTCGAGTGCCTCGCGCAGGAGAGCCGCGAACAGGCCGCGCTAGCCAACGGATACATCGATGGCGATACGGCGCTGTACGAGCGCGTCGGCGATGTGGAGGGCGTGTTCAACCGGCTTGTGGTGTACCGGCGCAACTCGCTGCACTCGGGACGGATCGACAGCGGCAGGCCACTGCCGGCCGACCCGCAGCAGGGCCGGCTGTCGATCAATGCCTTCATCGATATCGCGCGGTGACCTGCACGCTCCGGCGTTGCCAGTGGGGCGGGTGTTGGGGTGGTGCAAGTCATTGTGGGGAAATGGTTTTTGCGGCGCAGCAGGCTTTTTCTGCGGCTGCTGGTTACAGTGCGGCATCGCGGCCGCCGAGCAACAGGGCGGTGCGCAGGAAGGGAGCGGATGGGCGGTTCCCTTTTTTTGAAAGCTGAAATGGTAGCGCTAACTTTTCGCGGGTCGGAGGCGGTGTTCGATGGATTTGGTCGCCGGGATTGATGCGGGCACGCAGAGCCTGAAGGTGGTGGTCTATGACCCCGCCGCGCGCGTGATCGTGGCCAGCGCCAGCGAGCCGTTGGCGCTGATGAGCGGGGACGATGGCCGTCGCGAGCAGCATCCGGCCGATTGGGTGGTGGCGATGCGGGTCTGCTTCGCGCGCCTGGAGCCTGCGGTGCGCGCGCGCATCGGCGCACTGGCGGTCTCCGGGCAGCAGCACGGCTTCGTGCCGGTGGACGCGGCCGGCGAGGTGCTGGCACCGGCCAAGCTGTGGTGCGACACCAGCACCACGGCCGAGTGCGAGCACATCATGGCCGCAGTGGGCGGTGCCACGCGCACCATCGCCCTGGCCGGCAATCCGATCCTGGCCGGGTACACGGCGTCCAAGCTGCCGTGGACGAAAACGCATCGACCGGACGTCTACGCGCGGCTGGCGACCATCCTGCTGCCGCACGACTACCTCAACTTCGTGCTCACCGGGCAGCGCTTCTGCGAGTACGGCGACGCGTCCGGCACCGGCTGGCTGGATGTGCGCACGCGCACCTGGTCGGCCGATCTGCTGCGGGCCACCGATCCGGACCGTGATCTTGCCGACTGCCTGCCGCCGATCGCCGCGCCCGATGCGCTGTTCGACATCGATCCCGCCACGGCGTCTCAGCTGGGCCTGCCCGCCACGGTCAAGGTCGCGGTCGGCGGCGGCGACAACATGATGGCGGCCATCGGCACCGGCTGCGTGGAAGAGGGCCGGCTAGCGATGAGCCTGGGCACCTCCGGCACGCTGTTCGCCTATTCCGACACGCCGGTAGTGGATCCGCAGGGCGCGTGGGCGGCCTTCTGTTCGTCCACCGGTGGCTGGCTGCCGCTGATCTGCACGATGAACTGCACCGTGGCGACCGAACAGGTGGCCAGCGCCTTCGGCTTCAGCTCGCGCGAGGGCGATGCCCATCTGCATGCCACGCCACCCGGTGCGGACGGGCTGGTGATGCTGCCGTTCCTCAATGGCGAACGCACGCCGGACCTGCCGCGGGGCAAGGGCGTGCTGGCCGGCATCGACACCACCAACATGACGCCGGCGCACGTCTACCGCGCCGCCATGGAGGGCGCCACCTACAGCCTGAAGTACGGTTACGACGCGTTCGTGCGTGCGGGCATGCGCTTCGAGCGCATCGTGCTGACCGGCGGCGGCAGCAACAGCGCGGCCTGGCGGCAACTGGTGGCCGACGTGTTCGGGCTGCCGGTCGACGTGCCCGCGCAGGCCGAGGGCGCCGCGCTGGGTGCGGCCCTGCAGGCGCTGTGGGCACGGGGCCGCGCGCAAGGGCAGGGCGCCTCCATCGCCGACATCACCCGCGAACACATCGCCATCGATCCCGCGCTGTCCGCCACGCCCGATCCCGCGCGTTCGCCGGCGTACGCAGCGGCTTACCAGCGCTTCCTCCACTACTTAGACGCCGTCTCGCCGCTGCAGCGCGGCTGACGTTTCCCCCCGACACATGCCTAACCACAGGACCCTCGCACCATGAGCACCCAGCCCTTCATCGGCGCCAAGGAATATTTCCCCGGCATCGGCCGCATCCCGTTCGAGGGCCGCGGCTCGGACAATCCCCTGGCCTTCAAGGTCTATGACGCGCAGAAGAAGATCGGTGGCAAGACCATGCAGGAGCACCTGCGTTTCGCGGTCTGCTACTGGCACACCTTCTGCAACGCCGGCCACGATCCGTTCGGCCCGGGCACGCGCCATTTCCCGTGGGAAGCCGGCTCGCCGATGGCGACGGCCGAAGCCAAGGTCGATGCGGCGTTCGAGTTCTTCACCAAGCTGGGCGTGCCGTACTGGTGCTTCCACGACATCGACCTGGCGCCGGATGCCGACGACATCGGCCAGTACGAGAAGAACCTCAAGCACATGGTGGCGCTGGCCAAGACGCGCCAGGATGCCACCGGCATGAAGCTGTTGTGGGGCACGGCCAACCTGTTTTCGCATCCGCGCTACATGAACGGTGCCTCCACCAATCCCGATTTCGCCGTGGTCGCGCGTGCCGCCGTGCAGGTGAAGGCGGCGCTCGACGCGACGGTGGAACTGGGGGGCGAGCACTACGTGTTCTGGGGCGGCCGCGAAGGCTACGCGTCGCTGGTCAACACACAGATGAAGCGCGAGGTGGAACACTTCGCCCGCTTCCTGACCATGGCGCGCGACTACGGCCGCAGCATCGGCTTGAAGGGCAACTTCCTGATCGAGCCCAAGCCGATGGAGCCGATGAAGCACCAGTACGACTTCGACAGCGCCACCGTGGCCGGCTTCCTGAAGGAACACGGGCTGGCGAAGGATTTCAAGCTCAACATCGAGGCCAACCACGCCACGCTGTCGGGCCATACCTTCGAGCACGACCTGCAGGTGGCGTCCGACCACGGCCTGCTGGGCAGCATCGACGCCAATCGCGGCAATGCGCAGAACGGCTGGGATACCGACCAGTTCCCGACCGACCTGTACGACACGGTCGGCGCGATGCTGGTGGTGCTGCGCCAGGGCGGGCTGGAAGGCGGCCTGAACTTCGACGCCAAGGTGCGTCGCGAATCGACGGATCTGGAAGACCTGTTTATCGCCCACATCGGCGGCATGGACGCGTTCGCGCGTGGTCTGGAAGTGGCGCACGCGTTGCTCACCGAGTCGCCGTGGGAACAGTGGCGCGCCGAGCGCTACGCCAGCTTCGACAGCGGCAAGGGCAAGGACTTCGAGAACGGCACGCTGGGGCTGGCCGATCTGGCGGCGCTGGCGGCCGGGCAGGGCGAACCGAAGCAGATCAGTGGCAAGCAGGAACGCTACGAGAACCTGCTCAACCAGTACCTGCTGCGCTGAACGCGCCGCGCATCGACACACCAGCATTGGGGAAGGGGAAGGCGATGAACCAGGCAATGACCGGGGGAGAGAACACCAGGCTGATCATCCTGATCAGCCTGGTGGCGACGATCGGCGGCTTTTTGTTCGGCTTCGACAGCGGGGTCATCAACGGCACCGTGGACGGGCTGAAGGTGGCCTTCGGGTCCGATGCGGCGGTGACCGGGTTCAACGTGGCGTCCATGCTGCTGGGCTGTGCGGTGGGCGCGTGGTTCGCGGGGACGCTGGCCGACCGCTACGGTCGGCGGACGATGTTGCTTTGGTCGGCGGTGTTCTTCCTCGTCTCCGCATGGGGCTCGGGCATCGCGACCTCGTCGGTCGAGTTCGTGGTGTACCGGATCATCGGCGGATTCGCGGTCGGCGCCGCCAGCGTCATGTCGCCCGCCTATATCAGCGAGGTTTCGCCGGCGCGGTACCGCGGGCGGCTGGCCACGGTGCAGCAGATCGCGATCATCTCGGGCCTGTTCGCGGCGTTCCTCAGCAACTATTTCTTGGCCAAGTTCGCCAGTTCCTCGCTGGCCCCGCTGTGGCTCGGGTATGAAGCGTGGCGCTGGATGTTCTGGGTGGAGATCCTGCCGGCGGCGCTGTTCCTGGGCGCGCTGCTGTTCATCCCCGAGAGTCCGCGCTACCTGGCCGCCAAGGGCAGGAAGGAGCAGGCGCTCGCCGTGTTGAAGCGGCTCTATGGCGACGCGACCGGGGTGCGCAAGCTGGCCGAGATCGATGCGTCGCTCGCGTCGGACCACCATGCGCCACGGCTGTCCGACCTGATCAGCAAGGCCACCGGCAAGGTGCGCCCCATCGTCTGGGTGGGCATCGGCCTGGCCACGTTCCAGCAGCTGGTCGGCATCAACGTGGTGTTCTATTACGGCGCGGTGTTGTGGCAGGCCGTGGGCTTCTCCGAAAACGACGCGCTGCTGATCAACGTCATCTCCGGCGCACTGAGCATCGGCGCCTGCGTCGTGTCGATGCTGCTGGTCGACCGCATCGGCCGCAAGCCGCTGCTGTGGACGGGGTCGGCCGGCATGGCCGTGACGCTGGGGCTGGTGGCCTTCGCGTTCTCCACCGGCACGCTGGATGCCGCCGGCAAGCTGCAGCTGTCCGACAACATGGGCGTGCTGGCGCTGGTGGCGGCCAACCTCTACGTGGTGTTCTTCAACCTGTCCTGGGGCCCGGTGATGTGGGTGATGCTGGGCGAGATGTTCCCCAACCAGATCCGCGGCTCGGGCCTGGCGGTGGCCGGGCTGGCGCAGTGGAGTGCGAACTTCCTGATCACCTGGACGTTCCCCATGCTGCTCACGGGGATCGGCCTGGCCGGCGCCTACGGCCTGTACACGCTGGCGGCTGCGATCTCGGTGCTCTTCGTGCTGAAGTATGTTCACGAGACCAAAGGTCGTGAACTGGAGCAGATGGAAGGATGAAGACGATGAACCTCCGCAAGATCCCGCGCGCCCGCGGCGGCCTGCTGCTGGCCGCCCTGGTGCTGGCCCTGGGCGCCTGCAAGGGCGACGACAAGGCGGCGGCGTCCGCTGCCGCGCCCGACACCAACCCGTGGCCGCAGGTCGCCTGGCCGTTGGCCGAGGACGCCGCGCTCGAAAAGCGCATCACCGACCTGATGGCCACCATGACGGTGGAGGAAAAGGTCGGCCAGCTGGTGCAGGGCGACATCGCCAGCATCACCCCGGAAGATCTGCGTAAATACCGTCTGGGCTCGATCCTGGCGGGCGGCAACTCCGATCCCGGCGGCCGCTACGACGCCACGCCGGCCGAGTGGCTGGCGCTGGCCGATGCCTTCTACGACGCCTCGATGGACACCTCGCAGGGCGGCAAGGCGATCCCGGTGATCTTCGGCATCGATGCCGTGCACGGGCAGAGCAACATCGTCGGCGCCACGCTGTTCCCGCACAACATCGGCCTGGGCGCGGCGCGCAACCCCGAACTGCTGCGCAGGATCGGAGAGATCACCGCCTTGGAAACGCGTACCACCGGCATGGAGTGGACCTTCGCGCCGACCGTGGCGGTGCCGCAGGACGATCGCTGGGGCCGCACCTACGAAGGCTATTCCGAATCGCCCGAGGTGGTGGCCAGCTACTCGGCGGCGGTGGTGGAAGGCCTGCAGGGCAAGGTCGGCACGCCTGCCTTCCTTGATGGTCGCCACGTGATCGCCTCGGTCAAGCACTTCCTCGGCGATGGCGGCACCACCAACGGCAAGGACCAGGGCGACACGAAGATCGGCGAAGCCGAGCTGGTGCGCATCCACGCCGCCGGCTACCCGCCGGCGATCGCCGCGGGCGCACAGACGGCGATGGCCTCGTTCAACAGCGTCAACGGCGAGAAGATGCACGGCCACAAGCCGTACCTGACCGATGCGCTGAAAGGGCGGATGAACTTCGGCGGCTTCGTCGTCGGCGACTGGAACGGCCATGGCCAGGTGAAGGGCTGCACGAATACCGATTGCCCGGCCACCATCAACGCCGGCCTCGACATGGCAATGGCCTCGGACAGCTGGAAGGGCTTCTACGAGAGCACGCTGGCGGCGGTGAAGGCCGGCACCATCACCCAGGAAAGGTTGGACGATGCGGTGCGCCGCATCCTGCGGGTGAAGTTCCGCCTGGGCCTGTTCGAGGCCGGCAAGCCCTCGTCGCGTGCCGTCGGTGGCCAGTTCGCCCTGCTCGGCTCGCCGGAGCATCGTGCGGTCGCACGGCAGGCGGTGCGCGAATCGCTGGTGCTGCTGAAGAACCAGGGCGGCGTGCTGCCGCTGTCGCCGAAGCAGCGCATCCTCGTTGCCGGCGACGGTGCGAACGATGTCGGCAAGCAGGCCGGTGGCTGGACGCTCAACTGGCAGGGCACCGGCACCACGCGCAAGGACTTCCCCAACGCCGACTCGATCTACGAAGGCATCGCGCAGCAGGCCAAGGCGGCCGGTGGCGAAGCGATCCTCGCCGTCGACGGCAAGTACGCGCAGAAGCCCGACGTGGCGGTGGTGGTGTTCGGCGAGAACCCGTATGCCGAATTCCAGGGCGACCTGCCGACGCTGCTGTACAAGCCGGGCGACGACACCGACCTGGCGCTGATCAAGCGCCTGAAGGCGGAAGGCATTCCGGTGGTGGCGGTGTTCCTCAGCGGCCGCCCGCTGTGGATGAATCGCGAGATCAATGCGTCCGATGCGTTCGTGGCGGCGTGGCTGCCGGGTTCGGAAGGTGCGGGCATCGCCGACGTGCTGCTGCGCAAGGTCGACGACAGCGTGCAGCACGACTTCAAGGGCAAGCTGAGTTTCAGCTGGCCGCGCACGGCCGTGCAGTACGCCAACAATGTGGGACAGGATGGTTACGACCCGCTGTTCGCGTTCGGCTACGGCCTGACCTACGCCGACAAGGGCGACCTGGCCGCGTTGCCGGAAGACTCGGGTGTGAACGGCGATGAAGGTGCACCGGGCGTGTTCTTCGCCCGCGGCGACACCGGCGCCGGCATCGCGATGCGACTGGAAACCGCCGACGGGCAGGGCGTGACCATCACCAAGGTGCCTGAAGCTTTGGAGGGCGACCTGTTGCGCGCCACCGGCGTGGATCATCTGGCGCAGGAAGACGCGCGTCGCTTCGCCTGGTCCGGCAAGGGCGAGGCGACCGTCGCGCTGCCGTCGCACACCGCGCTCGACCTTCAGCGCGAAAGCAATGGGGACGTGATGCTGCTGACCACGCTGCGCGTGGACGCGGCGCCGACCGGGGATGCCTGGCTGTCCGTCGGCTGCGGCGCCGGCTGCACCGCGCGGATCGCGATCGCGCCCACGCTGGCCACGCTGCCGGTCGGTCAGTGGAAGCGCGTCGGCGTGCCGCTGAAGTGCCTGGCCAAGGCCGGCGCCGATGTCGGCAAGCTGGATCGCCCCTGGGCCATCGGTACCGCGGGGACGATGACGGTCTCCGTGTCGCGCGTGGCGCTGGGTGCGTTGAACGAAGCCGAGGCCACCGTCGCATGCCCGGGCGCGTGAGTCCCGTGCCTCCGTTGTCGATGACGCCGCAGGCCGGCGTCATCGGGGCACCGGTGCGCTGCCTGCGTGACCCGGGTACGGGGGCCGCGTGAGCGCCCGCCGCGCGCTATCGCCGCTTGGGTGGCACCGCCACCGAATCGCGGACGACCAGCCGGTGCGGCACCACGTGGTCCATCAGCACGCGCGTGCTGTCGGTCCTGCGCTTGATGCCGCGCAGCAGGATGTCGATGGCCGCGTTGGCCATCGACGCGATCGGCTGGTGGATGGTGGTCAGTTCCGGCCAGACGGTGGTGGCGGCCGAGGTGTCGTCGAAGCCGACCACCGACAGGTCGCGCGGCACGTCCAGGCCGCGACGATGCGCCACCGAGATCGCTGCCGCGCCCATGTCGTCGTTGCTGGCGAAGATGGCGGTCGGTGGCTTGCGATGGGCCAGCAGTTTCTCGGCGGCCTTCAGGCCGGAGCGGTAGGTATAGTCGCCCTGCTGGACGAGGGCGGGCTCGACCTCCAGCCCGGCCTCGTGCAGGGCGGTGATGAAGCCATCGTAGCGCCGCGAACTGGCGCTCAGGTCGCTGCGTCCGCGGATGAAGCCGATCCGGCTGTGGCCCTGCTGGATGAGGTGTTCGGCCATTTCCCGGCCGGCGCGGAAATCGTCGATCCGCACGCACGAGATGTCGTCGCTGAAGCGTCCGGAAGCGATGGCGACCACCGGGATGCCGGCCTTGACGAGTTCGGTCACCGCCGCGCGCGATTCGCACAGCGGCGGCGGCAGGATCACGCCGTCGACGCGCCCGGCCAGCGCACGCGCGGCCTTGCGTTCGGATTCGGCATCCAGGTCGTCCCAGTAGTCGATCACCAGTTGCACGGCGGTGCGCGAGGCGACGCGCAGCAGGCCCACCAGCAGTTCGCGCAGATAGGCGCCGCTGGGATTGGTGTAGATCAACGCGATGCGCGTGTGCTGCGCGGCGGCCAGCGAACTGGCGGCGAGGTTGGGCGTGTAGTCGAGTTCCCGGACGGCGCGCATGACGCGCTCGCGGGTGGCGTCACGGACCTTGCCCTGGTTGTTGATCACCCGCGACACGGTCATCGGCGACACACCCGCCAGGGCGGCCACCTCATCGATCGTCACGCCGCTGCTCTTGCGGCGGATCGACTTCTTCGGCTTGTCCAATACGCGTTCCCTTCTTCCACGATGGCGGCGCCGCACGGCGATGGGCCGGCACGGAGCGGGTACCAGGGGGGATGATGGAACAGTTCGCGCCCGCCTGTCCCCTGGACATCCGAATGTTACCGCTAACCCTCGGGCGCGGCGACGGGCGGCGGGGCTGGCTGCTGGCGGTGTTCCTCTTCCTGCTCGGCTGCATGGGCAGCGTGCGTGCCGAGGATGGCTACGACCTGTGGCTGCGCTACGGACCGGTCGATTCCAGCCTGGCCGAGCAGTACCGCACGCGCCTGGGAGAGATGGTCGCGCCTGACCAGACCGCTACCCAGCGCGCCGCACGCGAAGAACTGATGCGTGGCCTTGGCGGCCTGCTGGGCAGTGCGCCGCGTCTGCAGGCCGAAGGGGCAGGGCAGCGGATGCTGATCCTGGGCACCCCGGATTCGTCGCGATGGGTCGCACCGTTCCGCCATGATCTGGACGTGTTGGGCGACGAGGGCTATCTGCTCCGGCAGGCCCATGTCGAAGGGCGCGACGTGCTGCTGGTGGCGGCACGCCAGGACATCGGCGTGCTCTACGGGGTCTTCCACCTGCTGCGCCTGCTGCAGACCGGAACATCGCTGGAAGGGCTTGACCTCCGCGAGTCGCCGGCGATGCGGCTACGCGTGCTCAATCACTGGGACAACCTGGACGGCTATGTCGAGCGCGGCTATGCCGGCGGCTCGCTGTGGGACTGGCACACGCTGCCGGACTGGCGCGATCCGCGCTATACCGACTACGCCCGCGCCAATGCATCGCTGGGCATCAACGGCACCGTCCTCAACAACGTCAACGCGAACGCGCTGAGCCTGTCGCCCGACTACCTGCGCAAGGCGGCGGCGCTGGCGGACGTGTTCCGCCCGTACGGCATCCGCGTGTACCTCAGTGCGCGTTTCAGCGCGCCCATCGAGATCGGCGGGCTGGCGACGGCGGATCCGCTCGATCCGGCCGTGCAGCGCTGGTGGCAGAAGAAGGCGGACGAAATATATGCGGTGATCCCGGATTTCGGCGGCTTCCTCGTCAAGGCCAATTCGGAAGGCCAGCCCGGTCCGCAGGACTACGGCCGCTCGCATGCCGATGGCGCCAATCTGCTGGCCGATGCACTGGCGCCGCATGGCGGCGTGGTGATGTGGCGCGCCTTCGTCTACGCCCACGATGTGCCGGAAGATCGCGCCAAGCAGGCCTACAACGAATTCGTCGTCCTCGACGGCGCGTTCCGCCGCAACGTGCTGCTGCAGGTGAAGAACGGCCCCATCGACTTCCAGCCACGCGAGCCGTTCCATCCGCTGTTCGGCGCCATGCCGAAAACGCCGCTGATGATGGAGTTCCAGATCACCAAGGAATACCTCGGATTCGCCACGCACCTCGTCTACCAGGGCCCGCTGTACGAGGAAGTCCTGCGCGCCGACACGCATGCACGCGGTCCGGGTTCCACCGTCGCGCGGGTGGTCGACGGCTCGCTGGACGGCCATAGGCTGACCGGCATCGCCGGCGTGGCCAACATCGGCGACGACCGCACCTGGAGCGGTTCGCACTTCGACCAGGCCAACTGGTACGTGTTCGGCCGGCTGGCGTGGAATCCGAGGCAATCCTCGCGCGCCATCGCCGCAGACTGGGTGGCGATGACGTTCGCGCGCGATCCCGGCGTGGTGCAGCCGGTCGTCGACATGATGATGGCTTCGCGCGAGGCGGCGGTGGACTACATGACGCCGCTGGGCCTGCACCACGTGATGGCGCGCGGGCACCACTACGGTCCCGGTCCCTGGGTGGACGGCGGGCCGCGTGCGGACTGGACCTCGGTGTACTACCACCGCGCCGATCGCGACGGCATCGGCTTCGACCGCACCACGCGCGGCAGCAATGCGGTGTCGCAGTACGCGCCTGCGGTGGCACGGGATGTCGGCGACGTGAAGCGCGTGCCGGAATCGCTGCTGCTGTGGTTCCACCATGTGCCGTGGGACCACCGCATGGCATCCGGGCGTCCGCTCTGGGACGAACTGGTGCATCGCTACACGCGCGGCGTGCGCCAGATCGAGGCGATGCAGGCCACGTGGGAGGGCCTGCGCGACAAGGTGGATGCGCCACGGCATGCGCACGTTGCCGCCTTCCTGCGCATCCAGCGCAACGAGGCGCAGTGGTGGCGTGATGCAAGCGTGGCCTACTTCCAGTCGCTCAACGGGCGCGCACTGCCAGCCGGGGAAGCGGCGCCGCCGCATTCGCTTTCGTATTACCGGTCCCTGCAGTTTCCGTTCGCACCGGGGGATGGGCGATGAGCCGTGCGGGTGTGATGACAGGCAAAGCGCTGGCGCTCATGCTGCTGTGCTGCAGTTCGGGCACGCGTGCACAGGACGACGCGCAGGCGCCGCTGCTGCATGCGATGTTCCAGGACCACGCGGTGTTGCAGCGGGACAGGCCGATCCCGGTATGGGGCACGGCCGGCGCAGGCGACACGGTCACGGTGACGCTTGCGCGGCAGACGGTTACGACGCGCGCGGCGGCGGACGGCCGGTGGCGCGTGGCGCTGCGACCGCTCGCAGCCGGCGGCTCCCACACCTTGACTGTCATGGCAGGGCAGGCGACCCAGGTCGTGCGCGACGTGCAGATGGGCGATGTGTGGTTGTGTTCCGGGCAGTCGAACATGGAACTGCCGATCTGGCGTGCGCTCGATGCCAGCAGCGAGATCGCCTCGGCGTCGTATCCGCGCATCCGCTTGTTCACCGTGCCGCAGGCGGCGGCCGTGACGCCGCAAGCCTCGTTCGCCGGCGCGACCGCATGGAAGCCCGCGTCGCCGGACACGGTGCGCGATTTTTCCGCTGCCTGCCTGTACTTCGCGCGCGAGTTGCAGAAGACGGTCGACGTGCCGATGGGACTGATCCAGGCCGCATGGGGCGGCTCACGGATCGAGGCCTGGACCGGTGCCGCCGCCCTGCGTGCCGGCGGTGGCCGCGATGAGGTCCTCGATGTGCTGGAGACGTACGCGGACGATGCGTCGGCGGGGATCGCCCAGTGGGGTCGGCATTGGGAGACCTGGTGGACCACGCGCAAGGACGCCGTTCCCGGTGACCTGCCGTGGCAACCCGACGCATCCGGTGACGGCTGGCACGAGGCGCCTGCGTCGCTCGGCGCATGGGAGCGCTGGGGCGTGCCGGCGCTGGCCGACTACAACGGCATGGTCTGGTACCGCACGCAGGTGACGCTGACGGCCACGCAGGCCGCGGTCGCCGCGACGCTGGAACTGGGCGCCGCCGACGAGACCGACATGACCTGGGTGAACGGCGTGGCGGTGGGCAGCCGCTATGGCGCGGGCGAGGCGAGGCGGTATCCGCTGCCGGCAGGCGTGTTGAAGGCCGGGGTCAATACCGTGGTGGTCAACGTGCTGGACACCTATCGCGACGGCGGCCTTGCCGGCCCGCTGGACGCGCAGGCGTTGCGCTTCGATGACGGTACCCGCGCGGTGCTGGATGCGCCATGGCGCTACCGCGTCGCGCCGGCCGCCGAGGCGCCGCCGGGTGCGCCATGGCAGGCCGCGACCGGCCTGTCGACGCTGTACAACGGCATGATCGCGCCGCTGGGGGACTACGGCCTGCGCGGCATGCTCTGGTACCAGGGCGAATCCAATACCGGTGAAGCCGCCGCGTACGCCGCGCTGCTGCGCATGTTGCGCGACGACTGGCGACGTCAGTTCGGCGCCCGCATGCCGCTGCTGGTCGTGCAACTGGCCGGCTACGGCATGCCGCCGACCGCACCGGTCGACAGCGGCTGGGCGCAACTGCGCGACGCGCAGCGGCAGGTGGTCGCGGAAGACACGCAGTCGGGTCTGGTGGTCGCCATCGACATCGGCGACGCCTACGACATCCATCCGCCGAACAAGCAGGAACTCGCTCGCCGACTCGCGCGCGCGGCACGCCATGTCGTGTATGGCGAGCGTGCGCTGGCACCGTCCGGACCGACCGCACGCACGGCGTCGCGCTCGGCGGAGGGCGTGAGCATCGCCTTCGATGGCGTCACCGGCGCGCTGGTGACGACCGGTGCGAACGGGCCCATCGGCTTCGAGCTGTGCGATGCCGGCACGAAGCGTTGCGAGTACGCCGATGCCGTCCTCGACGGCGCCCATGTTGTCCTGCGCGGCCCGCATGCCGACGCCGCCACCCACGTGCGCTACTGCTGGGCCGATGGTCCGGTCTGCACGCTGCGCGATACCGCCGGGCTGCCGGCCGGTCCCTTCGAACTTCCCCTCACTGCTGCCGAGGTGTCCCGATGAAGCTGTTCTCCCTGCGCATCCCCCAGCACCACCGCCGCAAGACACCCGTGCGACGGAACAGCGTGCGCGGCGTGCTGGCCGGCGCGCTGCTGGTGCTGGCGGCAAGCGGGCACGCACAGACGCCCGCCGCGCCGCCGGTGTATTTCGACTGGTTCGAGTACAGCGGTCGCGATGTCGCGTTCGAGGCGCCGCTGCCGGCCGGCCATTACCGCAATCCGGTGCTGGCGGGTTTCCACGCGGATCCGAGCATCGTCGCCGCGAACGGCAAGTTCTATCTGGTCAATTCCAGCTTCACCTACTTCCCGGGCATCCCCGTGTTCGAGAGCACGGACCTGGTGCACTGGAAGCAGATCGGCAACGTCATCGACCGTCCCACCCAGCTGGACTTCGACGGTCTGAGTGTGTCGCGCGGCATCTTCGCGCCGACCATCGAGTTCCATGACGGCCTGTTCTACGTGGTCACCACGGCCACCGACAGCGGCGGCAACTTCATCGCCACCGCGCGCGATCCCGCCGGACCCTGGTCCGACCCGCACTGGCTGCCGACCATCGGCGGCATCGATCCATCGCTGTTCTTCGACGACGACGGCAAGGTCTACCTGCTCAACAACGACGAGCCGCCCGGACCGGCGCGCTACGACGGCCATCGCGCCATCTGGATGCAGCAGATCGACCTGACACGATTCCAGCCGGTCGGGCCGCGCAAGGTGCTGATCGATGGTGGCGTGGAGCCGGAAAAGAATCCGATCTGGATCGAAGGTCCGCACATCTACAAGCGCGAGGGCTGGTACTACCTGTCCGATGCCGAGGGCGGCACCGGGCCTCAGCATTCGCAGGTCGTCCTGCGCAGCCGCGACGTGTGGGGCCCGTACGTACCGTACGCCGGCAACCCCATCTTGACCCAGCGCGACCTGCCGGCGGACCGGCCGTTGCCGATCACCAATGCCGGCCACGCGGACCTGGTGGAAGGGCCCGATGGTTCGTGGTGGGCGGTGTTCCTGGCCAGCCGCAACTACCAGCTGCGCCACTACAACACCGGACGCGAGACCTACCTGCTGCCGGTGCAGTGGCGTGACGGCTGGCCTGAGATCCTGCCGGCCGACCAGGCCATTCCTTATGTCGTGAAAGCGCCCTCGTGGATGCGCGGGGAGGCCACGCAGGCGCCGTCCACCGGCAACTTCGTGCATCGCGACGAGTTCGAGGGTCCGGCGCTGGCGTCAGACTGGTTTCGCGTGCGTGTGCCGAAGCAGGCATGGGCGGACCTGACCGCGCGTCCCGGCGCACTCGCGGTGCATCCGCTGACCGAAGGCCTGGACACCTTGCGCAACCCCGCGTTCCTCGGCCGTCGCCAGCAGCACCTGCGCTTCGAGGCCAGCACCGCGATGAGCACGCCTGCAGCAGGCGTGGCCGCCGGCCTGGCGGCGTTCCAGAGCGAGGCGTACTGGTACTTCCTTGGCGTGCGACGCATGGACGGTGATCGTGTGGCGATCTTCCTGGAAAGTCGCGATGGCAGCGGCGCCACGCGCATGCTGGCCACGCGCGAGGTTACGGCCACCGACGCACTTCGCCTGAAGATCGAGGGCGACGAAGGCGACTACGGTTTCGCCTTCGACATCGGCGACGGCCGCGGATGGCAACCGCTGGCCAGCAAGGTCGATGGCACCGTCTTGAGTACCGATCGAGCCGGCGGTTTCGTCGGCGCCCTGCTGGGACCGTTCGCGCGCGACGAGCGCGCTTCGAGGAGCAAATGATGACCACGAAGCCTTCCGTTTCCATCGCCCGGCGCATCGCGCCCGGCCTGTGCATGCTGGCCCTCTGTGTGGCCACGTGGGCGGCACCTTCCGCGTACGCGGCCGACGCGAAACCGTGGCTCGACATCTCACGCAGCTTCGAGGCGCGCGCGGCTGCGCTGGTCGCGGAGATGACGCTGGAGGAAAAGGCGGCGCAGATGCAAAACGCTGCGCCGGCCATCGAGCGCCTGGGCGTTCCCGCCTACGACTGGTGGAACGAAGCGCTGCACGGCGTGGCGCGCGCCGGGCAGGCGACGGTGTTCCCGCAGGCCATCGGCCTGGCGGCCACCTTCGATGTGCCGCTGATGGGCGAGGTGGCCACCACGATCAGCGACGAGGCACGTGCCAAGCACCACCAGTTCGTCCGCGACGGCCAGCACGGCCGCTACCAGGGCCTGACGTTCTGGTCGCCGAACATCAACATCTTCCGCGATCCGCGCTGGGGCAGGGGCCAGGAAACCTACGGCGAGGATCCGTACCTGACCGCGCGCATGGGCGTGGCCTTCGTGCGCGGCCTGCAGGGCGATGATCCGGTCTACCGCAAGCTGGACGCCACCGCCAAGCACCTGGCCGTGCACAGCGGTCCCGAGGCCGACCGCCACCACTTCGATGCGAAGCCCAGCAAGCGCGACCTGTACGACACCTACCTGCCGGCGTTCGAGGCGCTGGTGAAGGAGGGCGACGTGGATGCGGTGATGGGCGCCTACAACCGCGTCTATGGCGAATCCGCCAGTGCCAGCAAGCTCCTGCTGCGCGACGTGCTGCGTCGTGACTGGGGCTTCAAGGGCTATGTGGTCTCCGATTGCTGGGCCATCGTCGACATCTGGAAGAACCACAAGATCGTCGCCACCCGCGAGGAAGCCGCCGCGCTGGCGGTGAAGAACGGTACCGAGCTGGAGTGCGGCGAGGAGTATTCCACGCTGCCCGCTGCCGTGCGCCAGGGTCTGATCAGCGAAGCCGAGATCGACGACGCCGTCACCAGCCTGTTCGCCGCGCGCATGCGGCTGGGCATGTTCGATCCGCCCGAGCGGGTGCGCTGGGCGCGCATCCCGTACTCGGTCAACCAGGCGCCGGCGCACGATGCGCTGGCGCTGAAGGCGGCGCGCCACTCGCTGGTGCTATTGAAGAACGATGGCATCCTGCCGCTGTCGCGCGACCTGAAGCGCATCGCCGTGGTCGGCCCGACCGCCGATGACACCATGGCGCTGCTCGGCAACTACTTCGGTACGCCGGCCGCGCCGGTGACGATCCTGCAAGGCATCCGCGACGCCGCGAAGGGCATCGAGGTGAGCTACGCACGCGGCGTGGACCTGGTGGAAGGGCGCGACGATCCGGCCGCGACGCCGCTGATCGAGGCGGCCTACCTGCGACCGTCCGCCGATTCTCCCGAGCGCGGTCTGCGCGGCGAATACTTCCGCACCCAGGATCTGTCCGGCGCACCCGCGCTGGTGCGCACCGATGCGCAGATCGGCTTCCGCTGGGACCGCGGTTCGCCGACCGACAACCTGCAGGCGCGCGGCGAGGCGGGTCCGGGGCAGGGCGTGCCGAACGACCGCTTCAGCATCCGCTGGAGCGGCCAGTTGCTGCCGCCGGTATCCGGTCGCTACCGGATCGAGGCGGCTGCGGACGACGGCTACCGGCTGTATGTGGACGGCAAGCGCGTGCTCGACCACTGGACCAACAGCGACCGCCTGCGCAGCGATGGTGTGGAACTGGATCTGCAGGCCGGCCGTGCCTACGACCTGCGACTGGAGTATTACGACGCCGAGCGCGATGCCGGCGTGCGGCTGGCCTGGCGCATGCCGGGCGCGAAGGCGCCGTTCGAGGAAGCGATCGACATCGCGCGCAACGCCGACGTGGTGGTGTTCGTCGGTGGCCTGACCGGCGACGTGGAAGGCGAGGAGATGACAGTCAACTATCCCGGCTTCGCCGGTGGCGACCGCACCGACCTGCGCCTGCCTGCCACGCAGCGTGCCCTGCTGGAAGCGCTGCACGCCACCGGCAAGCCGGTGGTGCTGGTGTTGACCGGTGGTTCGGCACTGGCGGTGGACTGGGCGCAGGCGAACCTGCCGGCCATCCTGATGAGCTGGTATCCGGGCCAGCGCGGTGGCACCGCCGTGGGCGAGACGCTGTTCGGCGACGCGAACCCGGCGGGTCGCCTGCCGGTGACGTTCTACACGGCCGACCAGGTCATGCCGGCCTTCGATGACTACACGATGGAAGGCCGCACCTACCGCTACTTCCGCGGTACGCCGCTGTATCCGTTCGGGCATGGCCTGTCGTACACGCGCTTCGACTACAGCGGGCTGCGTACCGACGCGGCCAAGGTGCGCGCCGACGGCCGCGTGCGCGTACAGGTCGACGTGGCGAATACCGGCAAGCGCGCGGGCGATGAAGTTGTGCAGCTTTACGTGCGTCCGCTGCAGGCCGGCCCCGGTGATCCGCAGCAGGAACTGCGCGGCTTCCAGCGTGTCCATCTGGCGCCGGGGGAACGCCGCACGGTCGCCTTCGAGCTGCAGCCGGAGCAGGCCTTGCGCCGCTACGACGAGGCACGTGGCGTTTACACGGTGCCGCCGGGCCGCTACGAAGTGCGCGTGGGCGGCTCGAGTGCCGATGCCCGCGTGCGCGCGACGTTCGAGGTGGAGGCGCGATGAGCGACCCGCAGCGCATGCGCCACCGCCTTCCCGCCGATCTCCTTCGCCCAGGATCCCTGACGCATGTCCAGCACTGACCACACGTTGTCGATCCGGGAAAAGCTGGGCTACAGCCTGGGCGATCTGGCGGCGAACCTGATCTTCCAGACGCTGATCACCTACCTGGCGTTCTTCTACACCGACGTCTACCGGCTGCCCCCGGCGACGGCGGCGACCATCATCTTCGTGGTGGGTCTGCTCGGTGCGTTCGTGTTCACGCCGATCATCGGCATCCTCGCCGACCGCACGGCGACCCGGTGGGGCCGGTTCCGGCCGTGGATCCTGTGGACGGCGATCCCGTTCGGCGTGCTGTCGCTGCTGGCCTTCAGCACGCCGGACTTCGGCGAGCGCGGCAAGGTGGTTTACGCACTGGCGACCTACACGTTGCTGGTGCTGGTCTACGCGGCCAACAACCTGCCGTACTCCGCCCTCAGCGGCGTGCTGACCGGCAGCATGGCCCAGCGCAACAGCCTGTCGGCGTACCGGTTCGTGGCGGTGATGATCGCGCAGTTCATCATCCAGGTGCTGCTGATGCCGCTGGTGCTGATCCTGGGCGACGGTGACCGCGTGCAGGGCTTCGAGCGCGTGATGACGCTGTTCGCCGTGGTGGGCACGGTGTTCTTCCTGATCACCTTCGCCACCACCCGCGAGCGCATCGTGCCCACGAAGGAACAGTCCGGCGGGGTGCTGCAGGACCTCGCCGACCTGGTGCGCAACCGACCCTGGCAGGTGATGCTGGCGCTGACGGTGCTGGTGTTCATCAACCTGGCGTTGAAGGGCGGCACCTACATCTACTACTTCCAGTACTACATGAGCGAGGCGGCGCTTGCGGCCTTCCTCGACAATTCGGGCTTCAACGGTTTCATCGCCGCCGTGAATGCCGCGCTCACCGGTGCGGGCCTGGCCGGCTTCACCTGGCCGGAGGATCCGGCCACCTCAACCTTCAGCCTGTTCAACGGCAGCGGCATCCTCTGCATGATCCTGGGCATCGGCATGTCGCGGCGGCTGGCCGACCGCTTCGGCAAGCGCGACGTGTTCGGCGGCGCCTTGCTGGTGTCCACGCTGTTCCTGCTGGCGTTCTATGCGTTCCCGCCGACCGCGGTAGCCTTGGCGTTCGGCGCCTTCATGCTGCACGGGTTCTGCTACGGCATCACCATCCCCTTGCTGTGGGCGATGATCGCGGACGTGGCCGACTATTCCGAGTGGAAGAACCATCGTCGCGCCACCGCCATCATCTTCTCCGCCATGTTGTGCGGCCTGAAGATCGGGCTCAGCGTCGGCGGCGCGCTGGTCGCCGGCATCCTGGCGCACTACGGCTACCAGGCCGGCGCCGCCGAGCAGTCCCCGGCCGTCGTCGACGGCATCCGCATGACCGTCAGCGTCTATTGCTCCATTCCCTTCCTGGTCGCGGTGGCGCTGCTCTTCATCTACGAGATCGACAAGCGGATGGAGACGCGCATCGAACACGACCTCGACCAGCGTCGCCGTGCCGCCGGTGCGGCCGCGTGACCCCTACCTCTTCGACCATGAACGACACTGCCATCCAAGAAGAAGCCCTGCCGAGCGAAGCCGAGCTCGCACAACTGGCGGAACGGGCCATCTCCCGACCGCTGGTCACCCACATCTACACGGCCGATCCCTCCGCGCACGTGTTCGAGGGGCGGCTCTACATCTATCCCTCGCACGACATCGACAGCGGTGGTGCCTTCGATGACGAAGGCGGTCACTTCGGCATGGAGGACTACCACGTGCTGCGGATGGACAGCCCGGACGGCGAGGCCACCGACTGCGGCATGGCCCTGCATGTGCGCGACGTACCGTGGGCCGACAAGCAGATGTGGGCGCCGGATGCAGCCTGTCGCGATGGTCGCTATTACCTGTATTTCCCCGCCAAGGACGGTGGCGGCCTGTTCCGCATCGGCGTGGCGGTCGCCGAACGACCGGAAGGCCCGTTCACGGCCGAGCCGACGCCCATCGACGGGGCGTACTCGATCGATCCGGCCGTGTTCGAGGACGACGACGGCACGCACTACCTGTACTTCGGCGGCATCTGGGGCGGGCAGCTGCAGAAGTACCGCGACAATGCGTACGACGCGGCGCACGAGGAGCCGGTCGACGATGCGCCTGCTCTGGGACCGCGCGTCGGCCGGCTCGACGCCGGCATGACGACGCTCGCCGAAGCCACGCGCGAGATCGTGATCCTGGACGAACACGGCCAGCCATTGCGCGCCGACGACCACGCGCGCCGGTTCTTCGAGGGGCCGTGGGTACACAAGTACGCAGGCCGCTACTACCTGTCGTATTCGACCGGCAACACCCACCTGCTGTGCTATGCGGTGGGCGACAGCCCGTACGGTCCCTTCACCTACGGCGGCGTGATCCTTGAGCCTGTCGTCGGCTGGACCACGCATCACTCGATCTGCGCGTTCGACGGACAGTGGTACCTGTTCTACCACGACGCGTTGTTGTCAGGCGGGGTAACGCACCTGCGATCGGTCAAGTGCACGCCGCTGCACCACGAGACCGACGGCCGCATCCGCACCATCGATCCGTATGGCGGCTGAGCTGATTTCGCCGCGCGACGACGCGCTGTCACCGATGCCGGCCGGCCCGCTGCACTGGCTGCGGGCAGGGCGGCTGGAGGTCGCGCTGGCCCCGGACGCCGGTGGCCGCATCGCGCAGATCCGCTACAACGGCGTGGACTGGCTCATCGGACCGGACGACGGCATGCGCGCGACCATCGCCTGGGGGTGCTATCCGATGGTGCCGTGGGCCGGACGCGTGCGCGGCGGACGCTTCGACTTCGATGGCAGGTCCCATGCCTTGCCGGTGAACTTCGGTGGGCATGCGATCCATGGTGTCGGCTTCTCGCGGCCGTGGCGGATCGAAACGCTGGACGCCGACAGCGCCACGCTGTCACTGGCGCTTCCGCGCGATGCCTACTGGCCGTTCGGCGGCACCGCGACGCAATCGGTACGCCTGCTGGGCGATCGCCTGCATCTCGAGCTCGCCGTGCAGGCGGGCGATCAGGCGATGCCCGTGGTGCTGGGCTGGCATCCCTGGTTCCGCAAACCCGAGCGGCTGGAATTCACACCCACGGCGATGTATCCGCGCGACGGCGAGGGTATCGCCACGCTGCCGTGCGTGGCGCCCGTGTCCGGTCCTTGGGACGACTGTTTCATTGCCGGTGGCGAGATTGCGCTGAGGCGCGCAGGCCAGCGTCTCCATTTGACCGCCGACACTGATCATTGGGTCATGTACGACGCCGCCGCGCATGCGACCTGCGTCGAGCCGCAGACCGGGCCGCCGGATGCCTTCACGCTCGCGCCGCGCGTGCTGCCGCCGGGGCAACAGCACCGGCTTTGCTTCGATCTCGCCTGGCAGACGGACGACGAGTGAGGGGAGGGCACATGGTGAACCTCGCGCTGCCTGTTCCTGCCGCTGGAGAATGACGATGCGCCCGAACCGCTCTCGACTGAAGCCCTTCCAGGGCATCGCGCTCGTGGCGATGGCATGGCTGAGTGCGGGTCCGATCCGTGCGCAGGACGATGCGATGACCGCCATCGCCACGCCGGACCAGCCCATGGCGATCGTGCTAGGCACCGGACCGCTGCCGGCGGCGCGGCATGCCGAAGCCTGGCATCGCCAGTACGGCAGCGTGTTCGCGCGCAACGTCAGCGTGGCCACGCTCACGCCGTTCCTGCCCGATCCCGACCAGGCTACCGGCACGGCGGTGATCGTCGCGCCGGGCGGTGGCTTCCGCTCGCTTTCCATGCAGAACGAAGGCTGGGACGTGGCACGCGCGTTGGCCGACCGTGGTGTGGCCGCGTTCGTGCTGAAGTACCGGCTGGAACCGACGCCGGAAGACCTCGAAGGCTTCGCGCGTTCGATGCGCGAGATGCTGTCCGGTCCGGTGCCGCCGCACCGGATCGATCCTGCGGCATCGATCGCCCGGCTCGGCCCGCAGATCGCCGATGCAAGGGCCGCGTTCGCGCTCGTGCGTTCCCGCGCGGAAACGTGGGACGTGGATCCGCAGCGCATCGGCATGGTCGGCTTCTCTGCGGGCGCGATGCTGACGCTGTCCACGACGCTCGCAGGCGAAGACGCCAAACCGGCTTTCATCGGCAACATCTACGGTCCGCTGGCACCGCTGGACGTGCCGGCGGATGCACCGCCACTGTTCGTGGCGATCGCCGCCGACGATGGCCTGTTCGCCAATGGCGGATTCGGCCTGGTCGAACGGTGGCGCGCCGCGCGCCGCCCGGTCGAGTTCCATCTGTACGAACAGGGTGGGCATGGCTTCGGCATGTACGCGAAGCCGACGACGAGTACCGGCTGGTTCGACGCCTTCGCGAGCTGGATGAAGATGCACGGCTGGCTGGAACGGGCAGGGGAGGCGCAACGCGCCAACATCAGGGAGAGAGCACCATGAAATCGCGTCGCACCGCGTTCGCCCGACTTCTTGTCGCCTTGCTGGCACTGGCATGGGCAAGTGCCGCCGCCGGGCAGGCGCTTGCTCCGCCCGCGCCTCGCTCGAACCCGCTGATCCGCGACAAGTTCACTGCCGATCCGGCGCCGCTGGTGGTCGGTGATCGTCTGTATCTCTATGTCGGACATGACCAGGCGCAGCGCGACGAGATGTTCAACATGCGCGAATGGCTGGTCTATTCGACCACCGACATGGCGACCTGGATCGACCACGGGCCGATCATGAAGGTGGCCGATTTCGCCTGGGCGAAAGCCGATGCCTGGGCCTCGCAGGCCATCGAGAAGGACGGGAAGTTCTGGTTCTACGCCGCGGTCGAGCACGACGACACACAGCCGGGCAAGGCCATCGCGGTCGCCGTGTCGGACAGCCCGACCGGTCCGTTCGTCGATGCGAAGGGTTTCGCACTCATCACCAACGCGATGACGCCAAAAGGCACGCACAGCTGGGAGGACATCGATCCCACCGTGTTCACCGACGACGACGGCACCACGTGGATCGCCTGGGGCAACCGGCAGTGCTACATCGCCCGGCTCAAGCCCAACATGATCGAGATCGACGGCCCGATCACCGAGATCACGCCACCGCACTTCGAGGAAGGCCCGTGGCTGCACAAGCGCGGCGACCTCTACTACCTCACCTATGCCTCGCTCGACCGCGCCACCCACCGCGACGAAAAGGTGTCCTACGCCACGGCGACATCGCTACCGGGCCCGTGGACGTATCGCGGCGAACTGACCGGCTCGGGCAAGTACAGTTTCACCATCCATCCGGGCATCGCCGAGTTCAAGGGACGCTGGTACCTGTTCCTGCACAACGCCGCACTCGCCATCGGCGACCAGCACGGCGCCATCGGCCGGCGTGCGGTCACGGTCGAGCACCTGCAGTACAACGCCGACGGCAGCATGAAGCCGGTGGTGCAGTCGGAGGCCGGCATTTCCGTTCCGCCGGCGCGGTAGCCGCGTCGTTGCACGACGAAGGACAGGCACGAATACATGACATACGCGATCCGGCGACGGTAGATGCGTGCGCACGCACGGGTTATGCGCCCTGGGTCACAGTGAAGCGTAACGAGCCTCTGCGACCATACCGCCTGCAGTCTTCGGATGGCACGCCTTCGCTTGGGGAATGAAGCGGAAGCGTCGCCGGCGTTCCCCACGCGTCCCCACGGAGTCGGTCCCCGATGTATCCCCTTGCCCTTCAACGCGGCCGCCGCGTGCCGGTGGTGTTCGTCCTGCTGTCCGTCCTGTCCCTGTCCGCCTGCACCGCGCAGACCGACGAGGCGCGCGATGCACCGTTCTGGAGCAGTACGCGGCCGACCAGCGCCTCGTCCGCGCTGCCGCACCTGTCCATGGGCAATGGCGCCACGGCGGCCGCGGCGCAGGCGCAGGTCGCGCCACCACAGAACATCAACGTGGACCCGGTGCCTTCCGGTCGCTACCGCATCGCCAGCGCATCGAGCGGGCTGTGCATCGAGATCCGCGAGGGTAGCTCGGCCAACGGCACCCCGCTGGTGCAATCGGCCTGCGACGCCACGCTGCACCGTCAGTTCTTCGACATCGGCGAGACCACCACCGGCCAGTACCGCCTGCGCAACCTGGCCACGCAGAAGTCGGCTGACATTCCTGCAGGCTCCGGTGCCGATCACGTGATCGTGCAGCAGTGGGACGACAACGGCAGCGGCGCGCAACGCTTCCGCCTGCAGCGGGTGGACACCAGCGACCGCTACCGCATCGTCAACGTCAACAGCGGCAAGTGCCTGGGTATCGTGGGTGCATCGACGACGGCTGGTGCCAGCGTCGAACAGATCACCTGCGCCGCGGTCGCCGCGCAGCAGTTCCGCCTGGGCGCGGGCGAGCCGCAGCCGGTGCGGCAGAACGGGGCGCAACCGCTGATCCCGCCACCGCCGCCGGTGCCGCCCTCGGCCACCTACCAGCCCTTGCTGTGGCCGGACGATGCCGCGCCCATCCACTACACGCAGGACGACGGCACGCTGGTCACGCATGTCGGCGGCCGCGTACGCGACCGGCATGCGCGCGAGCCCATCGTCGACGACAGTTACCAAGTGTTCCCGCCGCACTATTTCGAACGGCGCACGCACGAGATCGTCATCCACGATGACGCCGTGCCCGGCACCTCCGGCGAACAGCGCATCCTGACCGTCGTGGTGAAGCCGCAGCATTACTGGTACGGCACCAACTTCCGCCACGGCTACATCGGCCGGCGCAGCGAGGATCCGCTCGAGCCCACCTCCGTGGCCCTGTACGCGGACAACGGCGGCATGAAGGTGCTGCCCGGTGGCGTGGTGGCGCAGACGCCCATCGCCAACTACGCGCAGTTCGGCCAGGACCCCAACAGCAACTACACGCCACCGGCCGGCACGCCGGGCAACGCCTTCGTGCTGGTGAAGGAGATCCGCACTGCCGCCAACGAGTCCCATCGGCCGCTGCGCAAGGGCGACCTGGTGGAGTTCGAGCTGGGCATCTTCCTGGCGGGCAATCCGGACGTGATCGGCCGCTTCAATTACTACGCGGAGGCGCTGGTCTACCGCGCCGGGTCGCACGGCATCGTGTCGTGGTTCCGCGGGCCCGGTTACGGCGTGCAACGTCCGCTGGATTCGCTCGCCATGCCGGGCGAGGCGCTCAGCGCCGGTCCGTGGATGACGCTGCACGAGGACACGTCCAGCGAACCGTTCCGCATGCTGCAGCAGGCGTCTCACAACATCGCCGGCTACAACATGCAGCCGTGGGCGGAAGGGCGCCGGCTGATCCACACCTCGTTCGCCAGCGGTCGCCATTCCGAGGAGAGCAACACCGTCTTCACCGCGCATGCGGGCAAGACCGCACCGCGCTTCTCGCAGACGCGCTGCGTGGACTGCCATGCCGGCAACGGCCGCAGTTCGCCCGTGGTCGGTGCACCGCTGAACCGGCTGGGCGTCTTCGTCGGCGTCGCCGGGGCAGGGGGGCAGGCGCCGGACGCGCGCTTCGGGCTGCGCCTGCAACAGGGCACATATCGCGAGGCCGGTGCGAACATCGACGGGCGCGAAGCCGAACTCGTGCTCACCGGCTACACCGAGCTGCCGGGCCGTTATGCGGACGGCACGGGCTATGTGCTGCGCCGGCCGAACTACGCGCTGCGCGATCGCGCAGGCCAGCCGCTGGCGCTGCCGACCGCGTTGTCGGTGCGGGTGGCGCCGTCGCTGATCGGCCTGGGTCTGCTGGAAGCGGTACCGGAACAGCAGCTGGAGCGTCTGGCGCTCGCGCAGCGCGGCGATCCTGACGGCGTGGCCGGGCGGTTGCAGATCGTCGCCGATCCGCGCGACGCCGGTGTCAGCCGCGTGGGCCGCTTCGGCTGGAAGGCCGCCGCCGCCACGCTGGAACAGCAGGCGTCGCTGGCGTTCAACACCGACATGGGCGTGACCTCGCCGCAGATGCCGTCACTGGAATGCGCACGTGGCAGCCAGGGCACGGCCTGCGCGCAGGTCGATACCGGCAGCGCCAAGCTGACCGCGTCCGACATCCACCAGACCACGCTCTACCTCAGTCTGCTCGGCGTGCCGCCGCGGCGCGACTTCGACAATCCGCTGGAACAGGACGCACAGGCGCGTGCCCGGCAACTGCGCGTCAAGCGCGGCGCACAACTGTTCGAGGCGGCCCGCTGCAGCACCTGCCACACGCCGACGCTGCAGACCGGACACCATCGCTTCACGGAACTGCGCTACCAGACCATCCGTCCGTACAGCGACCTGCTGCTCCACGACATGGGCCCGGACCTGGCCGACACCTACATCGAGGGCCGCGCCACCGCACGCGAGTGGCGCACACCGCCGCTGTGGGGCCTGGGTCTGGCCGCCGCGATCGATCCCAACGTCCGCTACCTGCACGACGGTCGCGCCGCTACGCTGGAAGAAGCCGTGCTGTGGCACGGAGGGCAGGGCACCGCCGCCAAGCAGCGATTCGAGGCGATGAGCGCGGAGGACCGGCGGGCGCTGGTGGATTTCCTGAGGTCGCTTTGAGCGACACGATCCTGATCGAAGTTGCAGTTCAATCCGCCTCGGATGATGCAGAGGTGACTGTTGATCAGGTGAGGAACCGCCGGACCTCCACCGAACCTGGATTAATCGTCCATCCGGGTGGAGTGGACGCGGGAAGCATCCTTGCATCCGGGCAAGCTCCCCAGAACGTGGTCGGCACACTGGTCTCGAAGGAGTTCCACCGTGAAGCCATGGCCTTGCGTCAGCCGCTTGGCCAGGGGAACCACTTGTTCGCCAAGCAGGATGCCGAGCAATCCGACCAGGGCAACGACCGGAGGTGCGGGCGAGCGAACGTTCAACAAGCCGTAGACGAGTCCCACCAGCAGACCGGCGCCAAGCGCGATGAGGTAGATCTTCACGGTAGCCCCTTATGCATCGAGAGTGAGGTTGGCCAAGTCCGCCCGGGAGTACCGAGGCGTGATGTGCTGCGGACAGTTCCAATCGAAAGCAGCTAGCCGGAATACGAAAGCGCGCTCAATGTGGGCGCGATATCCCGGCATCGTCAGTCTTCCCGCAAGTTCGGGATCGTCCGCCAGATCCTGGAGCTCCACGGTCAGGAAAATCTTGAGGCGTCGCCGGTTGGGATAGTCCATCAGGAACATGCAGGCACGGTCCTCCGTGGCGAGATTGCCCACGGTGATGTACTGCCGGTTCCCTCTGAAGTCGGCGCACGCCAGGGTGCGGTTGTTTATCACGCGCAGGAATCCTGGCGGACCGCCCCTGTGCTGCACGTAGGGCCAGCCGTTTGCTGAAATGGTGGCGAGATAAAAGCTGTCCCTCGCTTCGATGAAACTCTCTTCCTGCGAAGTGAATCGATCGAAATCCCGATGACCGGAAAAGTTCTTGAAATGGCTTGCGCTGCCATTTTCCTCTTGCGCTGCCTGGACACCCGGCGTCATGGCTATTTCAAGGAATCGATATCCCATGGACTTCCCCTTGATTCACTAACTGACGGACGATAGAAGGCGGAAATCGCGCGGGCTCATGCCCACCCATCTCGAGAAGGTCCGGCAGAAGTGACTCTGGTCATGGAAGCCCAGGTCCTGGGCCACCGCGCAGATCGTGCAGCCGCTGCAGGCGAGCGCCTCCTTGGCCATCTCGATTCTTTTCTCCATGACATATTTCATGGGGCTCTTGCCCGTACGCGCCCGGAATTTGCGGGCAAAGTGGAACCGACTCGTGCAGGCGGCTCCGGCCATTTCGTGAAGGCGAAGCGCCGCGCCCGGATTGGCGTCCATGCATCTTTCTACCGCGGTCCAGGACCGGTCACAGAGTGGTCTTATGCTTCGTGCTGACGGGTTGGCGGTATCGGTAGGCATTGCAGGCACCTCGTCTTCGGTGCCACCATGCTGCGGCGTTGCCTCTCTGCGGCGTCACCCCCGTTCGTGCGGTCCCTGACTCCCGTATTCGGGGTATGCGTGACGCCTTTCCAGGCGGCCCGGCCGATTGTCCTGTGCGGTATCCACGGGTCAGACACCAGTCATTCCGACCAGGAGATGCGAGTGATGTCCGAAGTCTCTTCCAGGATCCGGATAATCGTTGTGGACGACCACCCCCTTCTCCGCGCCGGGATCGCTGCCGTTGTCAACGCCGAGCCCGACATGGTCCTGGTAGGGGAGGCCACCCGAGGTGATGAGGCGGTGACGTTGTTCCGAAGCATGCATCCAGACATCACGCTGATGGACCTGCAGATGCCGGGGATGAGCGGACTGGATGCCATACGGGAGATCCGGAGTGGCACCCCATCGGCGTGCATCATGGTACTGACTACATATCCGGGCGACGCCCAGGCGTCCGGGGCGCTAAAAGCCGGAGCGGCCGGCTTCCTGCTGAAAAGCTCTGTCAGGAAGGATCTTCTGCAGGCAATCAGGGTTGTTCATTCCGGAAGAAGATTCGTGCCCGCGGATGCCGCCATACAGATTGCCGAGAATCTGCTCGACGAATCATTGAGTCAGCGCGAACTCGAAGTGCTTCAATGCGTTGCACAGGGAATGGCCAACAAGGTCGTGGCCGGAAAACTGGGGATCGCAGAGGAAACGGTCAAGGCGCACATGAGAAACATAATGGAGAAGCTTTCGGTGCACGACAGGACGCATGCAGTGACGAAAGCCCTCAAGAGCGGAATCATTCGGTGACGATCAGTCCGGAACGATCGCGGTCATGCTGATCTCGATCAACTGCTCAGGCAGTGCCAGTCGTGTGGTGCCGACCATCGTACTCGCGCATTGCGGCCAGTCCGACTCGTAAGCTGCCCTCCTGATGTCTCCTGCCGCGGCGAACGCCGCGACGAAGTCCACCGCGTAGATGGTTTCTTCAACGACATTGGACAGGGTTAGCCCATAGCGCCCCAGAAGCGCCGCTGCGTTGGCGTAGGTGGCTTTCATCTGGATCGCGCTATTGGACCCATCAATAATGCGTCCCTGGTCGTCCAGCACTGCCGGCCCTATGAGATTGCCGTGTTGATCGTGTGCCAGCTGCCCGGACAAGTAGATGGTTTGGCCCACCCTGACGGCCTGGCAGTATCCAAAGGCCCGCTCCCACGGCATCCCGAAATTCTCCACGGATCTATTCAGCATGTCGGTCCCCAACAAGTGGCCAGATAGCAAGTTTCCCGGAGAACTCCGCCAGAGACTTGTTCTTTCGTGCGAACCCGAATGCCACTCCGGACCGGGGGGACCTCGCTAGAAATCAGCTAGGTTGCGGTCGCCGCCGGGACAGGCGGATGTTGCGCAAGGCACAGGCAGCAAAGCCAGGCGCTCAGCAACGACTCGTTGTGCAGCTACACCTGGCGATCGTGAAGCAGCCACGCCTTCGGTCCGGCATGCAGCTTCCGGACTTCGGCGCTCAGGCATAAAGCTAGCTGATCCTAGGTAGGGATCCACCCCTGAAACGGGGTATGGCCCAGCAGCCGGCAGGGCGCACTCTTTGACTTGGATTCAATAGCCACCAAGCACAGGAGTAAGTCGATATGAAGAGCGCTCTTTTCAACCCTGACGATACCGTGATCGTCCTCCTCGACCATCAGACCGGTCTGTTCCAGACCGTCAAGGACATTTCGCTCGCCGAGCTTCGCGCCAATACCCGCGTACTCGCCAAATTGGGCGAGCTGGCCGATCTTCCGGTCATAACGTCGGCGTCCGTTCCCGACGGCCCCAATGGTCCATTGATGCCGGAGATCCACGAGCTCGCGCCGCGCGCAACGTACGTACCGCGAAAGGGCGAGATCAATGCCTGGGACAACGAAGCATTCGTCGAGACCGTGAAGTCGACGGGCCGGAAGACACTGGTCATCGCCGGCGTATGGACCAGCGTCTGCGTGGCATTCCCGGCTCTGGATGCAAAAGCGAATGGATACAACGTTTACGCAGTTCTGGATGCCTCCGGTGATCCGAGTCCCTTTGCCTCACAGATCACCATGGCGCGCCTGACACAAGCCGGTGTAGTTCCCATAAGCACCAATGCGGTGGTTTGCGAGGTTCAGCGTCACTGGAATCGACCGCAGAATGCCGACTATGCGCAGTTGTATGTGGACGTTGCTCCCAACTATGGAGCCGTGATGGAAAGCTACCAGCGCGCACAGAAAGTAGTGCAGGGCGACTAGTCCATATACACGGAATTGGCACGGCCCCAAAAGTACCCCGAGCGATGGCGCGATGATCGAATTGCCACCCTTATCTCCCATAGCCGGTCGACGCAGAGGTGCCCGACGTCAATCGTGAGGGAGACCGCGTGCGTCGCGCACCTCGGTGGAGCCGTCGACGACGAAGTACTTCGTATCGTGATGCATGTCAGCTCGTTGCGAAACGGGGCTGATCATCTGTATGAAGGAAGAGTCTTGATTGCGCGTAGGCGACGTCGCAATTGCATTCGCCGTGCATGCCGACTCGGACAGATCGTGCGGTCTTCGCACCGAAGTACAAGATGAAAACCAGGTGGATGGCAATAGTCATTCCGGCAGCATGGTCCAGAACCCGATCGCATGATCATGCTGCATGCAACAGACGCCGAAAGCATCACATCCAGGACCCCGGAGTCACCTATGAAAGCCAACTTCTCAAAATTCACGTACGCCTTGCTCGCGCTGCTTCTTTTCGGAGCGCTGAGCTTCTCGGCGGTCGCTGCGAACAGCATCAAGCAGACGACAGCGGAGTCGATACAGGTCAGCTATCACCGAACGACGATTGACGGTGTAGAAATTTTCTACAGGGCAGCCGGCCCACAAGACGCACCGGCGATTGTGTTGCTGCATGGATTTCCCACTTCCAGCCAGATGTATCGAGAGCTCATCCCGAGGCTGGCTGACAAGTATCGAGTCATTGCCCCCGACTTTCCTGGATTCGGACAAAGCGCGGCGCCGAGTCCGGAGCAGTACAAGTACAGCTTCGAGGGTGCCGCGAACTTGGTAGACAAGCTGCTCGTCAGCTTGAAGGTTGATCGATACGCGCTCTATCTGATGGACTACGGCGCTCCTGTCGGGTTCCAGCTGGCCGTCAAGCATCCTGAGCGTGTAAGCGCGCTCCTGGTTCAGAATGGAAACGCCTATCTTGAAGGTATTGGCGCTTTCTGGGATCCGATCAAAAAGTTCTGGAATGACGACAGTCCGGCAAATCGCGAAGTGCAGAAGAATTCGCTGCTGACGATCGAAGCCACGCGTTGGCAGTACTACGAAGGCGTCAAGGATCCGACATTGGTCAGCCCAGACGCCTACACGCTCGATCAGGCCTACCTGGATCGACCGGGAAATGCGGATATCCAACTGGCCTGGTTCTACGACTACCAGAACAACCTGCCGAAGTACCCCCAATGGCAGGCCTACTTTCGCAAGCATCAGCCGCCGACCCTTGTGATGTGGGGCAAGAACGACCAGATATTCCTTGTGCAAGGCGCCGAGCCTTATCGCCGCGACAATCCGAAGGCTGAGATCCACATCCTGGACACAGGACATTTCGCCTTGGAGACGCATGGTCCCCAGATCGCGAGGCTTATAAAGGAATTCCTCGCGAGGCACTGACTGTTTGGCCTCTCAGCAATGGCGGCAGAGTAGGCAGGCCATGAATAAAGCGCCGAGCCGGCGAGGAGCATCATCCTGATCCGTGGCGCATTTGTTGACGGTTCGGATGAGTGCGAGGTCTACGTGACTTGATGCGAAGGGGGTGCCCGAACCGGTCGGTCCGGTTCGGGGCCCGCGTCTAACGCGTCCGAGGCGAAACCCTTGCTGCAGGAATCAAAGGCCATGATGTTGATGTCATGGGCACCACGCCTCGTTTGCGTAATCACCATGAGTCCGTGTGATGCGTTGCCGCCCTGTACGCGATCGAGCCCGGCAACATCAGCCTCACTTCTGTTCCCCCGCCCGACAAGACGCGAACGTGGAAGGAGCCTCGCAAGTTTCTGGCGCGCTCGCGCATCCCGGCCAGCCCGAAGTGGCCCTCCTTCTGTCCTCTGTCAGCGACCTCCGGTGTCAGGCCCACGCCGTTGTCGGCGATGCGGAGGCAGAAATGGGCACCATGACTGATATCGATCTCAACCCGGCTTGCGTTGGCGTGTCGCCAGATATTGAAGATCGCCTCACTTGCGATGCGCGTCACTTCTTCCGCCACCAGCGGCTCGAGCGCACGAGGTTCGCCAACGGTCGTGACCCTGATATCGACCCCGGGATCGAATTCCACATGTGCAGTGATGGCCTCAATGATCCGTCCGATGTCGCAGTCGCGCGCGGTACGCAGGTCCAGGACACGGTTACGGCCTTCAGCAATGACGGCGTCTGCGCGATCGAGCACGTCCTCGAGCTTCGCGCGGGCGGGCAAGTCTTTCGGCAGTTCGTGCACCGCTGCCTGGAAGTGCAGCGTCATCGCCTGCACCGACTGGAGCAGCGTGTCGTGCAGTTCGCGTGAAATGCGTTCTCGCTCTTCGATCCGCTCAGACATGCGCATACGGATGCGCTCGGCAACCACGCGCAACCTTCTCGAGTAAGCCAGCCATAGCAAGCCGACCATGGCCAGTGCGCAGAGCAGCTTGAACTTCCAACTCTGGAGAAAGGTCGGTGGGATCTCGATCTCGAGCGTCGCGCCATCCGCATTCCAGACGTTGTCTTCATTGGCTGCGATCACGTGGAAGCGATACCGACCCGGCCCCAAGTTGTTGTATGTCACCTCCCGGTGTCCGCCCGCGTCGACCCAATCCGCATGCAGGTTTTCCATCTTGTAACGAAAGCGGACCCTTTCCGGGACGCTCAGGCTGACGGCGGTATAGGTGATCGTCAGCGAGGACGTACCTGCAGGCAATGCCAGGGGCAGGGCATTCGAGTAGACGGCACCCTGCGCCGTCACCGACGCGATAG
The DNA here is from genome assembly GCF_022539275.1 of Pseudoxanthomonas sp. LH2527. Taxonomy (NCBI): domain Bacteria; kingdom Pseudomonadati; phylum Pseudomonadota; class Gammaproteobacteria; order Lysobacterales; family Lysobacteraceae; genus Pseudoxanthomonas; species Pseudoxanthomonas sp. LH2527. The sequence continues at coordinate 233,293 of NZ_JAKZBW010000001.1, forward strand.
CGACGGGCGGAGGCACGTTGTTCAGATCCGAATCATCAGCCGCGAGGACGGCAACGCCGTTATTGCCGATCACCCAGATGCGACCGTCCTCACCGGTCTCGATGCTCGATGAGCGCGAACCTTGCTGGGCCACTCCGGGCATGCCGTCGGTCTGATCATAGACACGATAGACCGGTGAGTACGATGGGTCAGCAAACGCCTTCCTCACTTCGTCCGCCTTCATTCGAACAACGCCCAGCAATCCATTGAAGAGAAAATCGCCGCCAGCGGTCCAGCCAATGCCGGAAATGCCGAACAGCGGAGCGACCCGCCCTGCACCGACCGTCTGGAAACGCCCGCCGTCCAGTCGCGCGACGCCGAACTCTCCGCCGACCCACACCACGCCGTCACGAATCTTGATGTCCTCCACGCCGCCGACCTCGAGACCCTCGCGAGTGTCGTACACCCGCATGCCGTTCGCGTCATGACGGGAGACACGGTTGTCAGTGAAACCAAACCACACGGGCCCAGAGGGGTCGGATTGAGCAATCGACGGTGGCGGCAAGCCGAAATCGAGCTTCCCGCTCCAGGCGTCGCGCGTCAGCCGATAGGTGCCGGTGGGGAAGGCGACCCAGAGGTTTCCGGCACCGTCTTCGGCCATTGCCCTGATGTTCTGTTCAACCACGTCAGCGGGGAAGGGGATCCGCGAGTGTTTGTTGTCGCGAAAACGCACCAGTTGCCGCCGGTTGCCGTACCAAAGCGCGTCGTCTCTGGACCGAAAGAAAACCGTCGGCCCAGACTCGGCCAAGCGCGCGAAGGGTCGAGCAGCCTCGTTGGGGGCGGCACGAAAGAGCGATACTCCGTCGGTGATGTACGTCGCGTCGGGCATCGCGGCAATGCCGTATCCGAATGCGGTCGCGCTTGGCACGGCGGTGTCGTGAAGGATATCGGCCGTGCGGAACCGGTTCAGGCCGGCATTGGTTCCGACCCAGATGTTTCCCTCCCGATCAGTGAGGATGGGAATACTTCGATCGGAGGTCAGACCGTCCTTGCGCTGGAACACGTCGACGTCCGAAGCATCAAGGCTTTGTGTCGGAGGGGGCCCTTGGCGTGGATCGAAGCGAAAGATGCCGCCCCTCAGCCGGTCTGTTCCCCAAATGGCGCCATGGCGGTCGATCGCATAGTTGGCAGCCGCTAGCGCATTCGCGCCCGTGGCAGGCTTCAGTGTCCAGAGGCTTCGGCTTTCCCCGGCCGGAAAGTCCTGCAGTGGCCGCAACCCGTGGAGGTTATCGGTGACCCATATTCGTCCGTCTGGTGTATGGGTGAACGTAGCGTGGTGTGCGATCACGCCGGTTGGCTCGAACTTCCTCGCCCCCGGTCGGAGAAAAAAAATGGTGCGGGTGGTGCTCAGCCAGAAGGTTCCATCGCGCGCGAGGAACAACTCGATCAACATCTCGGACGGGATGCCCCAGTCTGCGCCCAGCTTTCTCCACTGACCGTCTTCAAAGCGGGAGAGGCCGCCGTGCGATAACGCCCATAGCGCGCCATTTCGATCCTTGACCAGGCGGACCACCATTCCCGGCCAGACGCCATCCTTCTCGAGAAACGTGGTGACACGCCCGTCGCGCAGATGGGAAATGCCGCCATCGGAATAACCGATCCATGCCTCATTCGTGGCCACGACCTCGACCGCGGTGATATCAATGGACGCGAGCCGTTGGCCCGGCGCGGGTTGAAAATGTTCGAAGTGGACACCATCGAAGAGATGGAGGCCCGAACCGGTGCCCAGCCACAGAAAGCCATCCGGTCCCTGATCCATTGCCCAGATCTCGGGCGGCGCGCCGTCCTTGGCCGTCCAGGCCGTGTGGTGGAACTGGCGGATGCTTCGATCGGCGCTCCGCGCATGCCCCGACGGACACACGATGGCGATCCACAAGCCGACCATCAGGACGAACACGAGACCTTTGCTCATGTAACCACCGAGTGCAGACTGAACTGCGCCGAGGCGCGAGCGAAGGCATGGTCGCATATACAGGCGATGGTCCGACCCCAGCAGCGGCCGGGGATCAGCGAGCCACCAGGTTCCAAAGGGATATCAAGTTGCTGTTTTCTTGGATCAGGAAAACTGAGTGCCGGGCAATAGACGCACCTGATGAGATTCTACATAATATGCATTATGCGAAATGGCATATCCGCCGAAAGACGTCACTCCTTCCGGTTCTGCCGGTACCAGGCCACGGCGCCCAGCAGTCCCAGCTGCCCATGCTCCACCCGCCACACCGGCACCCGTTCCAGTTGCTCGGTCATCACGCCCTTGTTGAGGTAGCGCTGCAGGAAGCGGCCGTCGTGCAGGAACTCCGGGATGTGCGCCGTCACGCCGCCGGCCAGGTACACGACCCGGGCGCCGAAGATGATGGCCAGATCGCCGACGACGCTGCCCAGCCAGCCGCAGAACGTCTCCAGCGTCTCCCGTGCCAGCGGATCCGACGCGGCCGCGGCCACCAGCGCGCCCGCATCCGCATGCACCGGCGTGGCATCGCGCAGCTCGCACAGGCACCGGTAGAGATTCATCAGGCCCGGGCCGGACAGCACGTGCTCGTTGTGCAGGTATGGACGGTCCTTCAACAAGCGGCGCACGACATCCAGCTCCAGCGCGTTGCCGGCCGCCAGCGATGCCTGGCCGACTTCCGTCGGCAGCACGCGTGGCGGTTGACCCTCGATCCAGACCGCCGCGCCCAGCCCCGTGCCCGGGCCGATCACCAGCGCCGGCGATGACGTTGCTGACGCCGTCAACGGCGTGAGCGGCGACAAGGTGTCCGGCGCCAGCGTGGGCACCGCATTGGCGACGGCCTCGAAATCGTTGATCAGCTGCACCCAGGCCAGGCCCGCCCCGGCGCGCGTCTGTTCCACCGACACCGCCCACGGCAGGTTGGAATTGATCAGCCGGTCGCCTTCCAGCACGCCGGCGATCGCCACGACCGCGCCATGGCACGGCGTGCCGGCCGCGTAGTCGCGTAGGATCGAGGCGAGGTCGGGGTGCTCGGCGCAGGCATAGCGACGGTAGTCGTGGATCTCGTTGCTGCCGCTGGCGTCGATCCAGCCCAGCCGCGCATATGTACCGCCCACGTCCGCGACGATGATGCGGCGGGAGGTCGGACCCTGCCGGGATGAATCGGTGGAAACGCCCGCGGGCATCTTGCTCATCATTACCGTGCCCGCCATGCGATTGCCGTGTTGTCCGAGGTCCTCAGAAGCCCGGCAAGGATATCGTGTCCCAGCGGACCTGGGCAGCGTGGACCGCCAGCTCACGCTTGCTGAACCCCTACGCCGAGGTAGGCGCGCCGGCTGGCGTATCATGGGCACATGTCCCGCTTCGCCACCCTGCTCCGTGCCCTGCTCTGCCTTGCGCTGCTGCTCAATGGCACAGCGTACGCGCATGCCGCCACGCGCATGGCGATGGGCGATATGGCGGCGGCGACCCAGGCCGACGACGGCGTTCCGCCCTGCCATGAAGGCATGGAGATGGACATGGCGATGGAGGGCGAAGACGCATCCCCGTCCGCCCACCATAACGACGATGCCGGCCTGCATGATTGCTGCAAGGCGGGCAATTGCGACGGTTTCTGTGCCCAGCATGCGCCGGCGGTGACCTGGCTGGCGCCGTTGGACCCACCGCGCTATCCCACCGCGGACGCCCCGACCTACCACGCCGGCGCGCACGCCTCCGTGCGCCTGCCCCACCGTCTGCGACCTCCCATCCCGGCGGCTTGACGCCGCATTTGCGGCTCTCCGCAACGCCGGTGGCGCAGGTCGCGCACCGGCGCAACGACCACGACGGACGCCTCCGCGACAGCGGCTGGCAGTGCCGACGATGCACAGGATGGTTTGAATGAAACACGATGAATCCACACCCGGACGCCTGGGCGCGTTCCGGCCCACGCGTCGCCAGTTCGTCACCGGACTGGCGACCGGCAGCGTCGCGTTGGGCCTCGGCCTGGCGCGCATGCCCGCTTCCGCCGGTACGCCGGCACGGCGCGGCGGCGCGGCGCTGGTGACCGGCACCGATTTCGCGCTGAACATCGGCGCCATGCCGGTCGACATCACCGGCCGCACACGACCGGCGATCACCGTCAACAACAGCCTGCCCGCGCCGACGCTGCGCTGGCGCGAGGGCGACACGGTCACCGTGCGGGTCAGCAACCGGCTGCGCGACATGACCTCGATCCACTGGCACGGCATCCTGCTGCCGTCCAACATGGACGGCGTGCCGGGCCTGAGCTTCAACGGCATTGCGCCGGGCGAGACGTTCCAGTACCGCTTCCAGCTGAAGCAGTCCGGCACCTACTGGTACCACAGCCACTCGCTGTTCCAGGAACAGGCCGGCCTGTACGGCGCGCTGATCGTCGATCCGCGCGAACCACCGCCGTACCACCACGACCGTGAACACGTGGTGCTGCTGTCCGACTGGACCGACCTCGACCCCGGCGCGCTGTACCGGCGCACGAAGAAGATGCCGGAGCACGACAACTACTACCAGCGCACGCTGCTGGACTTCGTGCGCGACGCGCGTCGCGACGGACTGGCGGAGACGATCGCCGACCGCGGCATGTGGGGACGCATGCGCATGACGCCGACCGACATCTCCGACATCAACGCGCACACCTACACCTACCTGGTGAACGGCGCCGCGCCGTTGGGCAACTGGACCGGCCTGTTCAAACCCGGCGAGAAGGTGCTGCTGCGCTTCATCAACGGCAGCGCGATGACGTACTTCGATGTGCGTATTCCCGGCCTGAAGATGACCGTGGTCGCCGCCGACGGCCAGTACATCTATCCGGTCAGCGTGGACGAGTTCCGCATCGCGGTGGCGGAGACCTTCGACGTGCTCGTCGAACCGATGGGCCAGGACGCCTTCACGATCTTCGCGCAGGACATGGGCCGCACCGGCTATGCGCGCGGCACGCTGGCGGTGCGCGACGGACTGGAAGCGCCGATCCCGTCGCGCGACCCGCGTCCGCTGCTGACGATGGCCGACATGGCCCACGACATGGGTGGCCACGGCGCGCACAAGGGCATGGAAGGCGGCTGCGGCGCCAACATGAGCGCGATGGATCACGGCGCGCACGGATCCGCATCCACCGCACCGAACCATCCCGCCAGTGAAACCGGCAGCCCGCTGGTCGACATGCAGTCGTCCGCCAGCGAACCGAAACTCGACGACCCCGGCATCGGCCTGCGCGACAACGGACGGCAAGTGCTGACCTATGGCGCCATGCGCAGCCTGTTCGACGATCCCGATGGCCGCGAGCCAGGCCGCACCGTCGAACTGCACCTGACCGGGCACATGGAGAAGTTCGCCTGGTCGTTCGATGGCATTCCGTTCGCCAGCGCCGAGCCGTTGAAGCTGAAATACGGCGAGCGCATGCGCATCGTGCTGGTCAACGACACGATGATGCAGCACCCGATCCACCTGCACGGCGTGTGGAGCGACCTGGAGGACGCCGACGGCGGCTTCCATCTGCGCAAGCACACCATCGACATGCCGCCGGGAACGCGGCGCAGCTACCGCGTGCGCGCCGACGCGCTGGGACGCTGGGCCTTCCACTGCCATCTGCTGTACCACATGGAAGCCGGGATGATGCGGGAAGTGAGGATCGAAGCATGAAGACCCACTTCCCTGCCCCGCTCGGCATGACGGCGGCGATCGCGATGGCGCTGGGTTTCGCCCTCCCCGCCTCGGCACAGCATCACGACCATGCGCACCACGTCACGACCGATGCGCCGAAGCAGGACGCGCATGCGCAGCACGACCACGCGGCGATGTCGCAGTCGGAGCCGGCCACCACATCCGCGGCGCCACGCGAGCCGATCCCCGCCATCACCGCCGATGATCTGGCCGCTGCGTTTCCCGCCATCGACCACCACGCCATGCAGCACGCGCCGGCGTTCAACCACAAGGTGACGTTCAACCGGCTGGAAGTCTGGGATGCCGATGAAGGCACCGGACAGGCCTGGGAAGGCAGCGCGTGGTTCGGCACCGACACCGACCGCCTGTGGCTGCGCAGCGAGGGCGAACGCATGGGCGGCCATACCGAAAGCGCCGACCTTGAAGTGCTGTACGGCCGCAGCGTTTCGCCGTGGTGGGACGCGGTGGCTGGCATCCGGCATGACTTCAAGCCGCATGACGCGCGCACCTGGGCCGCGTTCGGCGTGCAGGGCATGGCGCCGTACCGCTTCGAGGTGTCGGCGACCGCCTATGTCAGCGAGGATGGACAGGTCGCAGCCAACGTCGAAGCCGAGTACACGCTGCGCATCACCAACCGGCTGATCCTGCAGCCACTGGTGGAAGTGGACATCGCGGCGAAGGACGATCCGGACTACGGCATCGGAAGCGGCATTTCCGGCGTCGAAGCGGGGTTGCGGCTGCGCTACGAGATCAGCCGTCGCTTCGCCCCGTATGTCGGCGTGGTGCACGAGCGTGCGCTCGGCGACACCGCCGATCTCCTCCGCGCAGACGGCGAAGACACCCGCGACACCCGTGTCGTGGCGGGCGTCCGGATCTGGTTCTGAGGGGGAGCACTTCATGACAAACCACACGCCCCTGCCCCGCCTCGCCTGCCTGCTGTTGCTCGCCAGCACCCTCACCGCCTGCACGCAGGCGGTGCCTGCGCCGGTGGACAGCGCCATCGCGGCGACGCCTGCGCCGGCCACGCAGCAGACGACCGCGGCGGCCGTGACGCCGAAGATCACCGTCCATCGCGATGCCTATTGCGGCTGCTGCCATCTGTGGGTGGAACACCTTCGCAAGCAGGACTTCGACGTGGACGACCGCATCGAGGACGCCATGAGCCCGGTGAAGGAGCGGCTGGGCATCGTGCCCGAGCATGCGTCCTGCCACACCGCCGAAATCGCGGGCTATGTGGTGGAAGGCCATGTGCCGGCATCGGACATCCGTCGCCTGCTGCGCGAGAAGCCGGACATACGCGGCCTGGTGCTGCCCGGCATGCCGATGGGTTCGCCGGGGATGGAGGTGGAAGATGTCGACGCACCGGCGTACACCGTGCTCGCGCTGCATCGCGACGGCAGCACCACGCCGTACGCCACGCATACGCCGTGAACCGAGGGGGAAGGCACGGACGCCGTTCCACCCCTTGACTCTGGAGCGTACTCCAGGGTGCAGACTGCCGGCACTTCGAGGAGTTCCCGCATGAACATCGGCCAGTTGTCCCGTCGCACCGGCGTCCCCATCGACACCGTGCGCTACTACGAAAAGCAGCGCTTGCTGCCCACGCCCACGCGCAGTGCCAGCGGCTACCGCCATTACGAAGCGGACGATGTGCTGCGGCTGAATTTCATCCGCCGCGCGAAGGCGCTCGGGTTCACGCTCGAGGAAATCCGCGATCTGCTGGCCCTCAGCAGCGCCCACGACGGCGACATGGCGGCCATCCGTTCCGCCGCCACCGACAAGCTGGTCGACGTGGAACAACGCCTGGCGGAGCTGACGCGCGTGCGTGACGGCCTGCGCCAGTTGATCGATGCGTGCCCGGGGCATGGCGCACTCGACCAGTGCCCGATTCTCTCGGCACTGGGAGGTGAAGCATGAGCCGCTCCGCGCACGCGCATGGACACCCTTCCCTGCAACAGCCGGCAAAGCTCGCGTGCTGTGGCGGCCATGCCGGAGGTCGCGGCGACGATGACGGACACGCGACCGATCCGGTCTGTGGCATGAAGGTCGATCCGCTTGCCACCTCGCATCACGCGGAGCATGCAGGCCAGGCCTACCACTTCTGTTCCGCGGGTTGCCGTACGAAGTTCGTCGCCGATCCCGTGCGCTACCTGCATCCGACCGCGGACGCCGCGCCGGTACCGGCGGGCACGCAGTACACCTGCCCCATGCACCCGGAGATCGTGCAGGAGGGGCCGGGCACGTGCCCGCTCTGCGGCATGGCGCTGGAGCCGATGCTGCCCTCGCTGGAAGAGGAGGAGAACCCCGAACTGACGGATTTCCGCCGACGCTTCCGGTGGTCGCTGCCGTTCAGCGCCGCGACGCTGCTGCTGGCGATGGGCGGGATGTACCTGACGGTCATCCCGACCACCGTACGTACCTGGCTGGAGTTTGCGTTCAGCAGCCCGGTCGTGTTGTGGGCCGCGTGGCCGTTCTTCCAGCGCTGGGCACAGTCGATACGGCACCGCAGCCCCAACATGTGGACACTGATCGGCACGGGCGTGGGCGCCGCCTACGGGTACAGCGTGGTCGCCGTGCTCGCACCGCAGCTGTTCCCGCCGTCGTTCCGCGAACATGGCCACGTCGGGGTCTACTTCGAAGCGGCCGCGGTCATCGTGTCGCTCACCCTGCTTGGCCAGTTGCTGGAGCTGAGGGCGCGCTCGCAGACCTCGGATGCGATACGCGCCCTGCTGGGCCTCGCACCGAAGACCGCACGCCGCCTGCGCGATGATGGCGACGAGGAAGATATCGACCTCTCGCACGTGCATGTCGGCGACAGGCTGCGCGTGCGGCCCGGCGAGAAGGTGCCGGTGGACGGTGTGGTGCTGGAAGGCCGCACGCACATCGACGAATCCATGCTGACCGGCGAGCCGATGCCGGTGGAGCGTGCGTCCGGTGATCGCGTGATCGGCGCCACGCTCAATGGCGCGGGCAGTCTGGTGATACGCGCCGAGAAGGTGGGCAGCGACAGCGTGCTCGCCCAGATCGTGCAACTGGTGGCGCAGGCGCAACGCACCCGTGCACCGATGCAACGGCTGGCGGACCGCGTGTCGTTCTGGTTCGTGCTCGCCGTGCTCGCCGCGGCGCTGGCGACCCTGCTGGGCTGGGGCCTGTTCGGCCCGGATCCCTCATGGACGTACGGTGTCCTCAACGCCGTGTCGGTGCTGATCATCGCCTGCCCCTGTGCACTGGGACTGGCCACGCCGATGTCGGTGATGGTGGCCAGCGGGCGTGGCGCGCAGGCCGGGGTGCTGTTCCGTGACGCAGAAGCCATCGAGACCCTGCGCAAGGTCGACACCCTGATCGTCGACAAGACCGGCACGTTGACCGAAGGCCGGCCCTCCTTCCACGTGGTGCATGCGCTGGCACCGTTCGATGAGGACGAGGTGCTGCGCCTGGCCGCCAGCCTGGATGCCGGCAGCGAGCATCCGCTGGCACAGGCGGTGGTGCAGGAAGCGCGCCGCCGCGGACTGGTGCTCTCTTCCGCACGGGAATTCGAGTCCTGCAGCGGCATCGGTGTCCGCGGACAAGTCGACGGACATCGCCTCGCGTTCGGCAATGCCGTACTGATGCAGGAGGAAGGCGTTTCGATCCTGCCGCTGCAGGATGATGCCGACCGCATCCGCGCGGAAGGCGGCAGCGTGATGTTCCTTGCCATCGATGGCGCGTGCGCAGGCAGCATCGCGGTGACCGACCCCATCAAGGCCACTACGCCCCAGGCCCTGCGTGCACTGCGTGAAGGTGGACTCCGCATCGTCATGGCCACCGGCGATGGCGAACGTACCGCGCGTGCGGTCGCCGCGCGCCTCGGCATCGATGAAGTCCACGGTGACGTGCGTCCCGCCGGCAAGGCCGAACTGGTGTCGCGTCTGAAGCGGGAAGGCCGTCACGTGGCGATGGCCGGCGATGGCATCAACGATGCGCCGGCCCTCGCGGCGGCCGATGTCGGCATCGCCATGGGCACGGGCACCGATGTGGCCATGTCCAGCGCGCAGGTCACCCTGGTGAAAGGCGACCTGCGCGGGATCGCACGGGCCAAGGCGCTGTCTGAAGCCGCCGTGCGCAACATGCGGCAGAACCTGGCGTTCGCGTTCGCCTACAACGCGCTGGGCGTGCCGGTCGCCGCCGGCATGCTGGGCCTGTTCGGTGGCCCGATGCTGTCGCCGATGTTCGCGGCCGTGGCCATGAGCCTGAGCTCGGCATCCGTGGTGGCCAATGCCTTGCGCCTGCGACACACGCGCCTGCCGGGCGACTGAGACCACGTGCGGCCGCGGCAAGCCGCCGCACGGGACCTGCGACGGTGGCTATTTGACTTTCGCGTAAGTCGCCTTGAACGCGACGCCGCTCATGATGCCACCGGCATGGCATTCATAACTGGTGGCGCTGCGGAACTCGTTCTTCTTGAAGTAGCTGACGATGTCGATGACCGCATTCGCACCGCGGTCCTTGGCGCCCTGCTGCAACGCCTTCAACGCCGACAGCGCCACCCAGCGGCAGGACTCGGCATCGGACTTGCCCACGCCATTGGTCTTCCTGTTGGTGACGTCCTCACCGAAGCGCGACACCACCGCGGGCGTCTTCTGGCCGGCCAGGTAGAAGCGGACGCTGCCGTCGATGCCGGCGGCCTTGGCCTCCGGCGAATCCAGCAGCTCCTGCAGCGGCAGTTCGAGGCGGGTGTCGGCGGCGAAGGCCGGCACCGCGGCCAGCAGCAGGCAGGTCATGCCAGCGGTCAGAAGTCGTTTCAAGGTTCAGCTCCTTGGGTGAAGGCGGCGTGGCCGCGGGAAGATGCAGCGTGCCAAGCCGGATGTTCGGGTCGTGTGCAGGGGCGATGGGGACGCGGCATCGCATGCAGGAACGGCGGCCTCTCAGGACGTCGGTGCAGCGGTAGGCGCCGTCTCCGCTTCCGTCATGTCGGGCAGGTGGAACACAGGCGACTGGTGGATATCGTGGGCCAGGTTCCGGATCCAGCGGTTGTAGTTGCGATGGATCTCGGCGACGCCGCGCTTGATCTCGTAGTCCATCTCCTTGCTGGAGACATACGAGATCTTGAAGCCCTCGGCGTCGTAATCCACCGCCACCACCACCTCGTGCTCGCGTGGCGCGTAACGCAGCGTGACCTGGCCGGGCTTGCTGTCCACGACCGTCCAGCCCCGCAGCCTACCGGCGTAGATGATCGCCGCGCTGACACGCTTGGCGGTAGGCGCGATGCCGTTGGTGGATTCGACCCTTTCGTAGACAGGCACCACCATCGGGTCCTGCCTGCCGGCGCTGGCCGGCATGCTGGCCGCCGCCAGTGCGAACGCGAACAGCAACGCTACGGAACGCTTCGTCATGTTTCCCCCTGTGGTCATGGATGGCGCTGGCCGGGCACCCTTGCCCGTCCGCTCACCAGCGCTTGAAGATCAGCGACGTGTTGATGCCGCCGAACGCGAAATTGTTGTTCATCACATAATCGGTCTGCAGCTCGCGGCCCTCGCCGGTGATGTAGTCGAGATCGGCGCAGCGCGGGTCCCGCTCTTCCAGGTTCAGCGTGGGCGCGAACCAGCCCTCGCGCATCATCTGGAACGCGATCCACGACTCGTACGCACCGCAGGCGCCCAGCGTGTGGCCGACATAGCTCTTCAGCGAACTGATCGGCATGCGCTTGCCGAATACCGCCGCCGTGGCCGCGGTTTCGGCGATGTCGCCATGGTCGGTGGCGGTGCCATGCGCATTGACGTAGCCGATCGCGTCCGGCGACAGCCCCGCGTCTTCCAGCGCCAGCCGCATCGCCTGCGCCATGGTGTCGGCGCTCGGCTGGGTGACGTGCTGGCCGTCGCTGTTGGTGCCGTAGCCGACGATCTCGGCCAGGATGGTGGCGCCGCGTGCCTGTGCGTGCTCCAGGTCTTCCAGCACCAGCGTGCAGGCGCCCTCGCCCAGCACCAGGCCGTCGCGGTTGGCGTCGAACGGGCGCGGCGTCAGCTCGGGCTGGTGGTTGCGCACGCTGGTGGCGAACAAGGTGTCGAAGACCGCCGCAGCGGTGGCATCCAGCTGTTCGGCGCCACCGGCGATCATCGCCACCTGCTTGCCGCTGCGCACGGCTTCGTAAGCGCAGCCGACGCCCTGGCTGCCCGAGGTGCAGGCGCTCGACGTGGTGTACACGCGTCCGGTCAGGCCGAAGAACACGCCGATGTTCACCGGCGCGGTGTGGCTCATCATCTTCAGGTAGGTGGTGGCGTTGATGCCTTCGGTGGTGTGCTCGTTGAGCATCCGGCCGAAATCGCCGACCGCTTCATGGCTGCCGGCGGACGAGCCGTAGGACACGCCTACCCGGCCGCTCTTCAGCAGCGGATCGCCGAGCAGGCCTGCCTGTTCGAGTGCGAGCTCGGTCGCACGCACAGACATCAGCGCCACGCGGCCCATGCTGCGCGTGGTCTTGCGGTTGTAGTGGGCCGGCAGCTCGAACGCCTCCGCCGGCGCGGCCAGCCGGGTGTTCAGGCCTTCGTACTTGGCCCAGTCGTCCATGTGGCGCACGGCGTTGCGGCACTCGCGCAGGCGCAGGTGCACGCTGGGCCAGTCGTGGCCGAGCGGACTGATGGTGCCGGCGCCGGTGACCACCACGCGTCGATCGTTGCGACTCATCCGATCAGTCCTCCGTTGACCGAGATCACCTGACGGGTGACGTACGACGCCTGCGGCGACATCAGGAAGGCCACCACGGCGGCGACTTCCTCGGGCCGGCCGACGCGTTTCATCGGGATCATCTTCAGCGCTTCGTCGACCACCTCGCCACTGACCATCTCGGTGTCGATCAATCCCGGCGCCACGCAGTTGACGGTGATGCCGCGGCTGGCCAGTTCCAGTGCCAGCGCCTTGCTCGCGCCGATGATGCCGGCCTTGGCCGCGCTGTAGTTCACCTGTCCGCGGTTGCCGACCAGGCCGGACACCGACGACAGGGTGACGATGCGACCCGGCTTGCGCCGCCGCACCATCGGCATGACCAGCGGATTGAGGATGTTGTAGAAGCCGTCGAGGTTGGTGCGCAGCACGGCGTCCCAATCCTCGCCGGTCATCGCCGGGAAGGCGGTATCGCGGGCGATGCCAGCGTTGCAGACCACGCCATGGTAGGTGCCGTGTGCGCCGATGTCGGCCTCCAGCGCCTGCGCGGCGGCGTCGCGGTCGGCCACATCGAAGGCCAGCACGCGCGCCTGCCGGCCGAGTTCGCGGATCTGTGCGGCCACCGTCTCGGCTTCGTCCACGCGGCTGCGGCAATGCACGACCACGTCGAAGCCGTCCTGCGCCAGCCGCAGCGCGATGGCCCGCCCTATTCCCCGGCTCCCCCCGGTGACCAGGACCGTCTGTTCTGCACTCATTCCTGCGTACTCTCCAAATAGGCCATCGCGTCGGCGGGTTCGTACACCGACACGTTGGCGGTCGCCAGTTCCTCGCCATCCCCCAGGATGCGGCAGCGGAACATGCCCAAGCCATTGTCGCCCATCAACTCGCGGATCGCCTCCACGCGCAGCACGCTGCCGGCGCGGAACCACGAGACGCGGCTCTCGTAGCGGCGCGTGCCGAGCAGGAAGCCGACCGACGGCGCGCGCCCCGCCGCCCGCGCATGGCAACCGGCCCACGCCGCGATGGTCTGCGCCATGTACTCCACGCCGACCCAGGCCGGCACGCCCTCGGCGTGGCTGAAAGGGCCTTCTTCGGGTACGCGCAGCTCGACGGCCACGGTGTCCTCGTCCCAGTCGACCAGCCGGTCGACCAGGCGCATCGTCCCGCGGTGCGGCACCACGCGCTGGATGTCGTACAGCTCGCGCATCATTCTCCTCCGAACACCAGCACGGCATTGCTGCCGCCGAATGCGAACGACTGGCTCAGCACATGCCGCAGCGGCCGGTGGGCGGTGGCGCCGGGCGCGACGAAGGACAGCGGCGGCAGTTCCGGATCCACCGCGCCATCCCACCAGTGCGGCGGCAGCAGGTGCCGGGGATTGTCGGTCATCGCCAGCCAGCACAGGCCGGCTTCGATGGCGCCTGCTGCGCCCAGGGTGTGCCCGGTCAACGGCTTGGTGGCGCTCGCCGGCACATCGCGGCCGAGCGCCGCGGTGACCGCGTGGCTTTCCATCGCATCGTTCTGCGGCGTGGCGGTGCCATGCAGGTTGACGTAGTCGATCTGCGACGGCGACAGCTTGGCCCGCGCCAGCGCCTGGTCGATGGCGTCGATGGCGCCGATGCCCTGCGGTTCGGGTGCGGAGATGTGGTGGGCGTCGGCGGTTTCGCCCCACCCCGCCAGCCGCACCGGCCCCGGCATGCGCGTCATCAGGAACAGCGCCGCGCCTTCGCCGATGTTGATGCCGTGCCGGTGCGCGGAGAACGGATTGCAGCGCTCCACCGAGACCGACTCCAGCGCCATGAACCCGCGCACGGTGAACGCGCACAGCGAATCGGCGCCGCCGGTGATGACCGCATCGACCAGCCCGGTGCGCAGCAGGCGCGCGGCGGACGCCATCGCCTTCGCGCTGGAGGAACATGCGGTGGAAATCGTCCACGCTGGGCCACGCGCACCGGATTCGGCGGCCAGGAAACGCGACGGTGCGCCGATCTCCTGCTGCACGTAATGGAAGCCGTCCGGCCATTGTCCGTGCCGGTGCCAGTGCGTCATCGCCTGCTCGGCCTCGCCGATGCCGGACGTGCTGGTGCCCACCACGACCGCGACACGCGACGGTCCATGGCGTTCGATCGCCTGCTGCACCTGCTCATGGATCTGCAGGTACGCCGCACGCAGCAATGCATTGTTGCGGCCGTGCAATTGGGTGGGGTGATGGTCGAGTGGCGGCAGCGGACGCGATACCGCGCCCAGTGCCAGCGTCTGCCCCGGCAACAGGCAGTCGTTGGCCGCGACGCCCTGCGGCGCATCGGTGCGGAACATCGCCGCGCGCACCTCATCGGTCCCGTCGCCGAGCGCACAGACGATGCCGAGGTGATTGAGGAAAATGGCGTCGCCGCTCACGGCTCGTGCACTCCGCCGGCCACCGATTCGATCATCAACTCGTAACCGTCGACGCCGTTGCGGATGCGCAGCGTGTCGGCATCCACCTGTTCGCGCTGCAACCAGACCTGGCCGTTCCTGCGCAACTCACGGACGGTGCCACGTTCGGTCAGCTCCCAGCCGGCGGGCAACGCGGATCGGATCGCATCGGCCGGCCACAGGCTGAACTGCACGTCGTCGAGCACGCGCTCGCCACGCACGGCGGCCGGCAACCACGCGGCTCGCTCTTCGACCAGCTCCTTACCGTCCCATTGCAGGCGCACGCCGGTGCGGCCCATCGCCTGCACCGCCAGACGCACGACGGTGGCGTCGACTTCGAGCAGCGCATCCAGTTCGCGCACCTGCGTGCCGAAGCGGAACACCAGGCGCTGCTGCGCGGCCAGTTCATGGCCGAGCGCTGACGGCGCCAGCCGTAACGAAGGCAGCACGACGTCCGGCTTCACCGGCCGCGTGGCGCATGCGGACACCAACAGGCATGCCATCAAAAGCGAGATCAGCCGGTGCACAGCTGCTCCAGCACCTGCAGGCGGCGCTGCGTGTCGGCGACGTAGGGATTCTTCCTGTCCCAGGCATAGCCGGCGAGGATCGAGCAGATCATGCGGCGGATATCCGGCTGCGGATCGGGATGCAGGATGATCTTCTGGAAGCCGCCGGCATACCACGATTCCACGAACCGGCGGAACGTCTGTACACCGCCGCGCAACGGGACGGCGAAGTCGGCTTCCCAGTCCACCGCCTCGCCGGCATAGTGGCGACGCAGGCATTCGCTGGCCAGCTGCGCGGACTTGAACGCGATGGTCACGCCGGAGGAGAACACCGGATCGAGGAATTCGCCGGCATTGCCGAGCAGCACATACCCCGGTCCCCACAGCGACGACACGTTGGCCGAGTAACCGGTGATCTGGCGCACCGGCAGCACGGCCCACTCCGCGTTCTTCAGCAGGCGCGTCAGGTTGGGATCTTCGCCCACGATGGCCTGCAGGCGTTCCAGTTCGGTACCGGTATAGCGATCGAGGAAGGCCTGCTCCGCCACCACGCCCAGCGAGCAGCAGCCGTTGGAGAACGGGATGGTCCAGTACCACACGTCCACGTGCTCCGGATGCGTGGTGATCAGGATCTTGTTGCGGTCGAAGCCGGCGTCGTGCGGGATGTGGTCGCGCACGTGGGTGAAGATGGCGCCGCGCACCGGGAAGTTCGACGGCGACTCCAGCTTCAGCAGGCGCGGCAGCAGGCGGCCGAAGCCGCTGGCATCGAGCATGAAATCCGCTTCGATCACGTACTCCTCGCCCTCCGGCGAACGCACGGTCACGCGCGGGGTCTCGCCCGGTTCGGCGGACAACACCTCGTGGCGGTAACGGACCTCGGCACCCATCCGCTCGGCGCCCTTCGCCAGCACATGGTCGAAGTCGGCGCGCTGCACCTGGTAGGTGGTGCCCCAGCCTTCGGAGAACTTGTCGCGAAAATCGAATTCGGTGGTGCGTTCGCCGCGCACGAACGCCGCGCCGTTCTTGTACTGGAAGCCGGCTTCCACCACGTCCTGCAGCAGGCCGGCGGCCTGCAGGTACTCCATGCTCTGCGGCAGCAGGCTTTCGCCGATGGAGAAGCGCGGGAATTGCTCGCGCTCGACGATCAGCACCTTGCGGCCCTGCTGCCGCAGCATCGCCGCCGCCACGGAACCGGCGGGTCCCGCGCCGATGATCAGGATGTCAGTGCGTTCCGTCTTCATGTGGGGGAATGTCCGTGCAAAGGGGAATCATCCGGCGCGGGCCGGAACAGGGGCGACAGCAGCCAGACCAGGCCGATGCCGAACAGCAGGGTCAGGCCGAACGCGCGCAACGCCGGCGTGGCCGACAGGCCCAGCAGGCCGAACGACAGCCAGGTACTGGCGGCGCCGACACAGATCGCGAGCCAGGCGCGGCCATCGCCACGGTGCTCGACCAGGAAGATGCCGTAGTCGATGCCCATGCCGAGCAGCAGCATCAGCGCCAGCACGTTGAACAGCTGCAGCGGCAGCCCCAGCCAACCCAGCAGCGCCACCGTCAGCACGCCGGCCAGCACGGTCGGGGTGATGACGCGCCACGCCTGCCCGCGATAGCGCAGCGCCAGCACCACGAACACCACCGCCACGCCCGCCAGCAGCAGCCACGACATCATGTGGCGGTAGTGCGTCAGCAGGCGTGAAATATCGGCGGTGCGGTCGACCCAGCGCACGCCGTCCAGGCCGTCCGCCTGCGCGGCGAACGTGGCCATCGCCTCCAGCTTCGACCGGTCGTTGACCATCACCACCGAGGCCACGCCCTGCCCCACCTTGCCCAGCCACAGATGGCGCACCGGCAGCGAGGCCGGCGATGCCAGGAAGGCCTCGATGCCGAGGGAGGTCGTGGCCAGCTCGCCGCGCACCAGTGTTTCTCCCGTCACCGCCGACAGCCGCGCCAGTACGTCCTGTTCGACCCGCGAAGTCAGCGCCGCATCCTCGTCCTGCCGGCGCTGCGACGGCAGCCAGTCGCTCAGCGCACGGTGACCGCCGACGGCTCCGTTCGCCTCGGCCTGGCGCAGCCGTGCGACCAGTTGTTCTTCGCGCTGCAATACCTGTTCGGCATCGCGTCCCTGCACCAGGAAGAACTGCGCGGGGCTCGGCATGCCGAGCAGCCGGCCGGCCTCGCGCTGCTGCGCGATCAGTTCCGGCGGCGAGGACTGCAGGCCGCGCAGGTCGTCGTTGCCCTCCACGCGCATCAGTCCCGGCACGGCGACCAGCGCCACCGCGAGCACGAACACCGCCAGGGCACGACGTCCCGCAATCCTGGGCCAGTGCGCCAGGGTGCCGCCGAGCCAGCGCGAGAAGGCCGTCTCGCGCACCCGGCCACCATCCAGCCACGGGAACAGGAAGATCACGGTCAGGAACGCCGCCGCCAGGCCGACCACGGAGAACAGCGCCATCTGCCGCAGGCCGGGGAACGGCGCCAGTCCCAGCGCCAGGTAGGCCAGCGCGCTGGTCAGCAGCGCCAGCCACAGGCTGGGCAGCAGATGACGCAACAGCGGCCAGCGATGTTCATTGGCGACGCCCTGGCGCGACGAGAACCAGTGGATGCCGTAGTCCTCCGCCACGCCGACCAGGCTCGCGCCAAAGATCAGCGTCAGCAGATGGATCTTGCCGAACACCAGCACGGTCACCGTCAGCGCCACCGCACAGCCGACCAACAGCGACAGCGCCACCAGCAACAGCGGCCGCAGCGACCGGAACGCCAGCCATACCAGCAGCAGCACCGCCGCCAGCGAGCCCCAGCCGATCGTGTTGACCTCGCGGCTGGCCTGCACGGCCGCCGATTCGGCATGCAACGGCACCCCGGCCTTCAGCACGCGCAGATCCGGTGCCGCCGCAGTGGCCGCGGCGGTCGCGCCATCCAGCACGTCCTGCAATCGACGCTCGCCATCCAGCCGGAAGGCCGACGTGCGCAGCGTGTACTGCAACACGGCCCAGTGGCGGCCTTCGGCCTGCAGCAGGCCGTCGCCATCCAGCGCCATGCCGGACGCCGTCGCCTGCGCCTGCCACCACTGCGGCCACAACCCCAGCGGATCGCTGCGCCATTCGGTGAGCCGGGGTGCGCCCATCGGCCCGTACAGCGCGGCCAGCGCCGACTCGGCCAGCGCGTCCGCCGGTGTCTGCGCGAGCATGTCGCGCTGCGCCGGGGTCAGCAGTCGGTCGCGGTGCGGCGCCAGATCGTCGCGTGCCTGCGCGAACCAGTCCTCCGGCGATCCCGCCGTCGCCAGCATGGCCTGCGCGGCCGGCCGTGCGATGGCCACCTCGAACGCCTGCCGCGCCCTCAGCGCCGCGTCCGCATCGGAGGCGCCGAGCATGACCACGACATCGCGCGCACTGTTCTCCGCGATGCGCCGGGTCGCCTCGCCTATCGCGGGATCGCCGGCTTCCTGCGGCAGCAGGGCCAGCACGTCGGTGTCGATGCGCGGCGCCTGCCAGAACTGCACGTGATGCCAGGCTACGGCGGCCAGCACCAGCACCCAGGCCAGCGCCAGCCAACGCCAGCCCCGCAGCGGCCGGCCGGGTGCTAGGAGAAGTGCGGGCTCACTCAAACCGGGCTGCCTCGTCGCGCGACAGGGCCGGCGTCTCGCTCATGCCACTGAAGCGCAAGCGGGTGAAATCGCCGTTGGCCTCGCGCAGTTCGACTTCGCGCACGTAGCGGTCACCGGACAGGCGCACCGAGGTGAACGCCTGCGCCAGCTGACGCGAGCGCGGCACCAGCGTCATCGCCCAGCCGGTCGCCGCCGGCTCGCCCTTCACCTCGAATGTCGACGTCAACGCCTTCATGTCGCCGCTCATCAACGCGAACATCATCGCGTTGACGCTGCGCAGCCCGGGCTGCTGTTTGCCGTCCACTTCCACGCGACGGCTGCCGTCGCGCTGGCGGCTGAGGATGCGGTCCCGGGTGATGACGAGTTCCGACGGAAACGGTGCCGTCGTGGTCCAGACCACGCCCTTGTCGCGCGCCAGCAGGAAACGGCCGTTGGAACGCAACGGATTCCTGAAGCCGGCGACCTGCTTTTCCTGGCTGAAATCGCCCCGCAGCAATGGCACCTGCGCCACCTGTTCGCGCACCTGCGCCAGCGGATCGGCGGCGATGGCCGGCGCCGCGAGGCCAACCGCCACGACGGCAAGCACGAACGCGAACACGCGTCCACGGATCATCTTCATGGCGCCTCGACTCCCAGCCGTTCCCACAGCACAGGCGGGCACTGATAACGCATCTCGCCTGAAGCGGCGTCGACCGCGACCTGGATCGTGTGCGCCCGCGTCAGTACCTCACCGCTGGCGGCATCACGAATCTGGTAATCCAGCTTCAACCGGTTCTCCCACTCGCTGATGCGTGCGGCCACCACCAGCGGCTGCGCGTAACGCAGCGGCCGGATGTACTTCACGCGGGCGTCGACGACCGGCCACAGGTAGCCGGAGGCCTGCATCTGCGGATAGTCGTAGTCGAACCGCTGCAGCAAGGCGCAGCGGGCGATTTCCAGGTACTTGAAGTAGTGCCCGTGCCACACCACCTGCATGGCGTCGCAGTCGTGGAACGCCGGGCTCAGCGGGATCTCGATCGTAAGGTCGTCGCGCAGGTCAGCCGGCATAGACATCCCAACGCTCGTCGCGGATGTCGGCCAGCAACTGGCGCAGTTCGCCGTCCAGCGCACGGTCTTCCTCCACCAGGGGAATCCGTGCCTGCAGGTCGGCGTACATCGTCGCCGGCCCTTCACCCAGGGTGGACTGCAGGCCGACGCGCTCGCGCAGCGCCAGCGCCTGACGCGCGGCGATCAGCATGCCGGCGATCACCTGCTCGGTCAGTTCGATCACGCGCAGGCAGTCGCGGGCCGCGATCGTACCCATGCTGACCTTGTCCTGGTTGTGGCATTCGGTGGAACGCGAGAACACCGACGCGGGCATGGTCAGCTTCAGCGCTTCGGCGGTCCATGCCGACACGCTGATCTGCAGGGCCTTCAGGCCGTGGTTGATCGCCGCGCGCGGACCGGTGGCGCCGGACAGGTTGGCCGGCAGGCCGTGGTTGTAGCGCGCATCGACGATCAGCGCGAGCTGGCGGTCCAGCAGGTCGGCGAGGTTGGCCACCGTGTTCTTCAGCGAGTCCATCGCGAAGGCGATGTGGCCGCCGTAGAAATGTCCCCCGTGCAGGATCTGCTCGCGCTCGGGGTCGATCAGCGGATTGTCGTTGGCGCTGTTGAGTTCGGTCTCGATCAGCTGGCGCAGGAACGGCAGCGCGTCCTCCAGCACGCCGATCACGTGCGGCGCGCAGCGCAGCGAATAACGGTCCTGCAGGCGTTGCTCGTTGCGCGGCGGCCGGTCGCTGTGCAGGTCCTCGCGCAATCGCTGGGCCACGCGCAACTGGCCGGGATGCGGCTTGGCGGCGAACAGCACGGCATCGAAGTGATGCGCGTTGCCATCGCTGGCCAGCACGTTGAAGGCGGTCAGCCGGGTGGCCAGCCGCGACAGGTATTCGGCACGGTGGAACGCCAGGCAGGCGAGCGCTGTCATGACGGCGGTACCGTTCATGATGGCCAGGCCTTCCTTCGGGCGCAGCGTCAGCGGCGTCATGCCGATCTCGGCCAGCGCCTCGCGGGCGGGACGCTGGCGGCCGTCGTGCATCACCTCGCGCTCGCCGCACAGCACCGCCGCCACGTAGGACAACGGCGTCAGGTCACCGCTCGCGCCCACCGAACCCTCGGCCGGAATCAGCGGCAGCACGTCGTGGCGCAGCAGCGCTTCCAGCCCTTCCAGCAGCGGCACGCTGACGCCGGACATGCCGCGCACCAGCGAGGCCAACCGCGCGGCGAGCACCGCGCGCGTCTCGGCCGGGTCCAAGAAGCGGCCCAGGCCACAGCCGTGGTAGGTGTACAGATGGTGCGGCAGTTCCGCGACCAGGGCCGGCGGAATATTGACCGTGCAGGAATCGCCGTAACCGGTGGTGACGCCGTAGATGACGCCTTCCTCCTCCAGCAGACGGCTGAGGAAATCCGCGCCCTTCGCGATCCGCGCGCGGAACGCCGGGTCCGTCGACAGCACCGCGGACACCTGCCGCCGCGCCAGCGCCACCACATCCTCGATGCGCAGCGGTGCATCGCCGAAGACGGGCGCCACGGGGTCATTCATTGCGGGCGTCATGCGTTACCTGATCCCAGAAGGGGTAGAAGTTGAACCAGTCGTACGGGGAGCGGCGGACCTGCTCTTCCATCCACGTCGAGAATTGCGCAGCGTAGCCGGCCAGGGCGGCATCGCGTGACCCGCGCGGCAACTCGATGCGCTCGGCGAACGTGTCGAACTGCACCGCATAGCCATCTCCTTCGTGCAGGCAGGCCATCGCGAACACCGGGCAGCGCAGGGCCGAGCCGAGCACGTAGGCGCCGATCGGGAACGGCGCGTCGTGACCAAGAAACGGGGCGATCACGCTGCGGCCACCGCGCAGCGGCACGCGGTCGCCGGCGATGGCGACGAACTCGCCACGCGCCACGCGTTCGGCCAGCTTCACTGCGTCGGCCGGCCCCAGGTCGGTGACCTGCAGCAGTTCGACCCGCGTGGTCTCGTCGAGCCGGCGCATCATCCGGTTGAAGCGTTCGGCGTGCGCGGTGTGCACCAGCGCGGTCAGACGCAGGCCGGGGACCTGCTCGGCCATCACCTGGCACAACTCCAGGCAGCCCAGGTGGGCGGTGACGATCAGCCCGCCCTGCCCCGACCGCACCCGTGCCAGCACGCCCTGACGCTCCATCCGCACCTTGTCGACCGGATAGCGCTGGCCCAGCGCCAGGATCTTGTCGAGCATGGTCTCGGCGAACATCGCGAAATGGTGCAGGCTCTGCCACATGCCGGGGCGCCGCGCCGGCACACCCAGATGCTCGTGCGCGCGCCGCAGGTACTGCAGCGATGCGCGACGCGCGGTGCCGTTGAGCAGCCAGTGCACCAGGACCACCGGGTACACGCAGAGGCGGAACGGCCAGCGCCCCAGCCAGCGATGCACCGCGCACAGCAGCAGGATGCCGCGCACCGAAGTGGACTCGCCGATGTCGGCCCAGTGCTCGCTGCGGCCGCTCATGCCGTGGCCTCCGGTGCGCGGCGCGCCAGCAACCGTGGCAGCCGGCGCAGCATGCCGAAGAACAGGCGCGTGTGCATGCGGCTGATCCGCACGTTGTCGCGCCAGACGTCGAAGTGCGACACGCCGTCCAGAGGATAGGTCACGCGCGTCGGCCGGTTGCGTACGCTGACGCCGCGCCAGAACAGGCGCACCAGCACTTCCACGTCGAAGTCCATGCGCCGCCCGATGGTTTCCTCGTCCATCAGCCGCATCACCGGCGGCAGCGGATACACCCGGAAGCCGCACATCGAGTCGCGGATGGCGAGCGACAGCGTGTTGATCCACACCCACACGTGGGTCAGGTAGCGACCGTACAGCCGACCCTTCGGCACGCTGTCGTCGTACAGCGGCACGCCGCAGACGACGGCGGCCGGATGCGCCCGGGCTTCGGCGAGGAAATGCGGGATGTCGGCCGGATCGTGCTGGCCATCGGCATCGATCTGCAGGACGTGGGTATGACCGTGGGCGTCGGCGTCGCGGAACCCGGCCAGCACCGCCCCGCCCTTGCCCTGGTTCACCGGCAGGCGCAGCAGGCGCACCTGCGGCGCATGCAAGGCCGCGAGCCGATCTAGTTCGCGCGCACAGGCGTCGCCCGAGCCATCGTCCACCAGCAGGCACGGCACGCCGGTGGCCACCACGCCCGCCACCATCGTGGCGATGGCGTGTTCGTGGTCGAACACCGGGATCACCACCAGCGGACGGAACGCGGCGGGCAACGGCATGGGCTTATTCGTCATCGGCAAACACTACCCGGCCGCTTGCATGCGGTCCGTGCACGGAGGTGTAGCGGAACACCAGCGTGCTGCGGTCGGCCCGCCATTCGATCTCCAGCCGGATCAGGTCGCCCGGTCGCGCGACCCGCTGGAACTTCAATGCTTCCATCCGCAGGAAGCGCGGCGGCATGGCGAACACGTCCCGTGCCAGTTGCACCGCCCAGTCGAGCTGTGCAACGCCGGGCAGGACCGCGGCCTGGGCGAAGTGGCCATCGAACACCGCCAGCGAGGCGTCCAGCAGAAGTTCGGCCTGCGCACGATCGGCTTCGCGCAGGGTCCAGTGCGCTTCCGGACGCTCCGGCCGGAACAGCGCGGTCAGCGCCGTTTCGGTCACCTTGCCTTGCGCATTCGACGGCAGCGACGCCACGAAGCGCCAGCGTCGGGGCCGCGTCACGGCATCCTGGCTACCGGCCAGGTGCCGCGACAAGGCCTGCGACAACCTGCGGCGCGCAGCGGCATCGGCAGGCACGGGCACGCCGTCGGCCATCGCGACGACGGCGGCCAAGGCGCTGCGCGCGCCACCCAGCAACAGCACCCGGGCCTCCTTGACCGACGGGTGCGCCTGGATCTGGCGTTCGAGCGCGTCCAGCGAAACGCGCCGCTCCTCCACCTTGACGATGCGGTCGGCACGCCCCAGCAGACGGAAGCCGCCCGCGTCGTCCGGCTCCGCGCGATCCTGGCTGCGCCACCATGCCGCCTCGGCCAGATGCGGCGAATGCACTTCCAGCACGCCGTCCTGCACGCGCCAGTCCACGCCGGGCAGCGGCGTCCATGCGGGCTGTTCGGTGTTCCAGCGGCGCCAGGCGATGCCGCCGGTTTCGGTGCTGCCCAGGATCTCGGTGGGCGGCACGCCGAGCAGGCGCGCGGTGTCGTGTGCCGCGTCCGCCGGCAGCGCACCGCCGGACGAGAACACCGCACGCAGCCGCCCGTGCAGCGACGCCCACGACAACTGCGCGGGCAAGCGTTTCAGATGCGCCGGGCTGGCGACCAGCACCGCATCCCGCCCCTCCATCGCGGCCAGCAGGTCTTCCGGAAAGAACGCCCGCGGCACGATGGCGCGCCCGGCCGCCAGCGGCCACAACACGCGGAACAGCAGGCCGTAGATGTGCTGGTGCGACACGGTGCCGTGCACCGCCACGCCCTCCAGCCCGTCGCCCAGCGCGCTCTCCAGCGCGTGCACTTCGGCATCGAGCTGGCGCAGCCGCTTCTCGATCGCGACGGGTTCGCCGGTGCTACCCGAGGTGAACACGATCAGGCGCGTGGCGTCCACGTCGAGCGGCAACGCCAGCGCGTCGGCGTCCGTCGTCTGCTCCGGCAACGGCAGGTCGCTCTGCTGCCAATCCCCGGCGAAGCCATCCACCTGCGTCCGCAGGCGCGCCTGCGTGCCGGCCAGCGCGTCGCCCGGCAGCACCACGGTCTTGCCGGCGTGCCATGCGCCGTACAGCGCGGCGGCGAAACGCGCGGCGTCATCGAAATGCAGCGCCCAGGTGTCGCCTGCCTGGGCGCGGAAGCCCGCCTGCCAGCGCAACACGTCGCGATGGAATGCCGCATGGTCCGCAGAGCCCGCGCCTGCGGACACGAACGCGCGACCCGGCAAGGCGCGCACGGCGACGTCGGCAAGCGCGCACCACTCAGCCATGCCGATGCCCCGCTTTCACGCGCTGCCGCACCAGCCACTCGCCGCCGAACAGCAGCCCGATCAGTCCGTAGGCGATCAGGCCGTTGTACAGCGCCCAAGCACGGTCCGACATCCACAGCGCCGTGACCAACGCCAGCGCACCGTTGAACACGAAGAAGCCGCACCACACCTGGGTCACCCGGCGCGTGTAGGCCACGCCGGTGGGCGGCAGGTCGGGCTCGGTGAGTCGCGCGATGCGCTCGACCGCCGACGGCGGGAACACCAGGCTGGTCGCGAACACTCCCAGCATCACCGCGTTGATCAGGGCCGGATAGAGTTTCAGCGGCAGCGCTTCGTTGAAGACAGTGGCCAGTGCCGCCAGCAGGGCGGCGCCGGCGGCCGCGACCAGCCAGACCGCCTGGCGGGTGGCAACGGCGCGCAACACGGCGAGCGCGAGCAGCAGCAGCGCCAGCCAGCGCGGCTCGAAGCGACCCATCGCCCAGTACACCACCAGCGGGTACGCCAACGACAACGCCACGAAGATGGCCGCGCCTATCCTGGACACGGGCACGCGGCGTGCGCTCAGGCGGCTTGTTCGCGGATCAGGCCGTACAGCACGTCCACGATGTCCTGCACCGTGCGCACCGACTTGAACGCATCCGGCTGCAGGCTGCGCCCCAGCAGCGGCTTGAGCTGCACGATCAGGTCCACCGCATCGATGCTGTCGATGTCAAGGTCGTCGTAAAGCCGGGCCTCGGGCGTGATGCGCGCGGGCTCGATCTCGAAGCTGTCATGCAGGATCGTGACGATCCGGTCGAAAAGTTCGTTCTTGGTCATCTTGCCAGTCCTGCCGACCCTGCTCAGGCCTTGCCCTGCGAGGCGACGAAATCCGCCAGGGCGCGCACGCTGGCGAAATGCCGGCGGGTTTCCTGCGAGTCCGCGGAGAGTGCCACGCCGTAGCGCTTCTGCAGCGCCAGGCCGAGTTCCAGGGCGTCGATGGAATCCAGGCCCAGCCCCTCCACGAACAATGGCGCGCTGGTATCGATGTCGTCGGGGGAGATGTCTTCCAGCGACAGCGACGAAATGATCAATTCCTTGATCTCGTGCTCAAGTGCCTGCACGCGATGGATCTCCCGCAAAGTAGTTGGCCAGATGTTCCGTGAGTCGCCGGGCTGCCAGCGCCTCTCCCCCCGCCGGTGGATCCGCCCCCGCCATTCCGTTCAGGAATGGGGCGATCGGCAGGTCTTCCTGGACATCGATCACCATGTGGAATCGCACCGGCGGCACACGATACCACTTCTCCCCTTTCCCCAGCGTCAGCGGCGAGCAGGTGATCCGCACCGGGGTGATGTCCAGCGCGCCCCGCACGGCGATGTTCGCCGCGCCGCGCTGCAGTTTCATCGGCTGCCCCGGGGTGGTCCGCGTGCCCTCGGGGAAGATCACCAGCGCGCCGCCGGCACGGACCGCGGCGATGCAGTCCTCCACCAGGCCTGCGCCGTCGTCGTTGGCCACATAACCTGCAGCGCGGACCGGGCCGCGCATGAACGGATTGCGCGCCACCGCCGACTTCACCACGCAGTCGGCGTTCGGCAGCAGGGAAATCAACAGCACCACGTCGATCAGGGTCGGGTGATTGGCCAGCAGCAGCAGCCCGTCGCGTTCCAGGCGCTCGCGGCCCCGGATCTCGTAGGTCATCACCCCCAGCCGCCGCATCAGTTCGACATGGGCGGCGAAACTGCGCTGCACGAGGCGCCGGGCCCAGCGCCGCCGCCGCTCGGGATCGCGGACCAGCCACAGCATCGGCGGCAGGAAGAAAAGACCCAGGACCAGCCCTCCCACCCCGAACGCGAGGAAGCTCAGCCCCGTGCCCAGCACACGCCATGCATGGTCGATGCGTTCACGCATCGCGCCGCCACTGCCACGTCACGTCGTCGCAACGCCACTGCAGCCCCGCATCGCCCGCCAACAGGAAACGCAGGACGTCCAGGCCATGCGGCAGTGCCGGGTTGCCGGCCTGTTCCGCCGGGCGGTCGCTCCCCCATGCCAGCCGCAGGGTCGGCAACGCGGCATCGGCTTGGCCGATCCGCCAGCACCAGGCGAAGCCGGCGTCCGGTTCGTCGGCAAAGTCGGTGTAGATCGCCGGCAGCGGCGCGTCGTACACCACCAGCATCACGTCCTCCGCGCCATCGGCCAGCAACGAGGCTGCCTCGACGCATGCGGTCTCGACCGTCGCCATGCCGCCGGCCAGGGCAAGGTAGTTGCCGCGCTGGCGGCGCAGGATCGAGTACAGCGCCGCGATCGCGTTGTGCACCGACAGGCCGAACGTCGTGGGCGACGGCGGCTGCTCCGTCGCCAGGGCTTCCAGCAGTTCCATCGAGCGCGACACGTCGCCGTGTCGCGACGCGAAGATGAGCGGCATGCCGTTCTCCTCGGCACGCTGACACCAAAACGCGGTCTGGATGGCCATCCGCCCCAGACGCTCGATGCGCCTGCGCTGCATGGGCGGCACTTCGGCCAGCGCGGGGGTTTCATCGCCCGTCGGCAGCCACGGCGCGGCCGCCCAGGCGCGCCACGCATCGTGGTCCACCAGACCGGGCGCCCACGCGGACCATTCCTTTACTGAAAACGCGATCATCCGCCTTGCGCTGCCTCTCGATGTCCGGTCGCGTATTTCAACCGCATGCACCTTCCACCGCCAGTCGTGAAAATTTTCGTAAGGGATGCTTGCGCATCGGAAAGAGGCTGGCTATTATTTCGCTCCTGCCAGCACGTGGGGCCATAGCTCAGCTGGGAGAGCGCCTGCATGGCATGCAGGAGGTCGGCGGTTCGATCCCGCCTGGCTCCACCAACTTCCGGACAATAGGCCGTCCGGAAAGAAAAACCGGCAACAACTTTCGTGCGTCCCCATCGTCTAGAGGCCTAGGACATTACCCTTTCACGGTAGCGACCGGGGTTCGAATCCCCGTGGGGACGCCAATCTTTCAAGGCCCGGGAAACCGGGCCTTTCTTTTGCCCGTCATCCGGCCGGATGGCCGCCTGCGCCCGCATTTACAAGAACCTCACGGGGCACGGCGTACAAGCTGGCGCCATGCGTGCGCCGTGGCCCTGCCGCCGCGCACGCCGGACAGTGCAGTCGGAGTGGAGCCCACCCTGCGGAGCCGCGGCCATGACACACGATGCCCTTGCTGACGAACTGGTCTCGCAGCTGCCGCTTCATCGCGACACGCGATGGACGGCGGGATCGCTCGGACTGGACGCCGCCGCGTTCGACGCCGTCGCGCAGCGTCTGCTCGAACTGGAAACACAGGGCTCGGTGGACGTGATGAACCTGTCGCGCGACGCCAGCCATGGGCTGCGCCGTCTCAACGCCATCCGCTTCGTCCGCGTGGCCTGAGCCTTCCGCTGACAGCGCGTCAGGCGACGTCGCGTGCGGTGCCCACCGGACGCAGGGTCGCCACGCCATGGCCCTGCTCGCCCAGGTATTCGAGCCACTTGCCGAGGAAGGTATTCATCCGCATGCGGTGGCTGATCACTTCCGCCGGCGGCGGATACAGGCCGATGACGTCCTGCCAGCGCTTGCCGACGTAGCAGTGCGTCGCTTCGGCCTGATGGGCGTCGCGGTAAAGACGGACGAACGCGGACGGATCGGGCTCGCCGGTCAGCGGATCGCAGATGTCGTAGGTCAGCCGCAGTTCCACCGTGTAGCGATGCGTTTCGATGACCTCCAGCTGCAGGTCCAGGCCATCGCCGATGCTGGACACGTAGGCGCCTACCGGCAGATGGTCCGGTGCGAACAACCGCGTGAGCCGCGCATGGTTCTCCGCGTACAGCGCCATCAGCCAGCCGAAGCGGCCCAGACGGGGAATGCGCGCGGTACGTGCGAGTGCCTGTGACATGCGTCGATCCTACACGCGCACGCGCGCCGGCGGCAGCATTGACGCCCCGGCGCATGCGGCCTAAGTTAAGGATTCCCGGTCGAGCACCGGGCGCGCACGACGCCCCCGCCTTCAATACATCTCGCGCTGCAGGCCCAGCGTGGACAGCACCTTGCTGGAGATTTCCTCGATCGACTTGTTGGTGGTGCTCAGCGTCGGCAGCCGTTCCACCTGGAACATCGCCTCGGCCGCGGCGACTTCGCGCTTGCACGTCTCCATCTTCGCGTAGCCCGAATTCGGACGCCGCTCCTGGCGGATCTGGTGCAGGCGGTCGGGGTCGATGGTCAGCGCGAACAGCTTGCGGCGATACGGACGCAGCCGCATCGGCAGGCGATCGGTCTCCAGGTCGCCATCGGTCAGCGGATAGTTGGCCGCGCGGATGCCGTAATGCAGCGCCAGGTACACGCAGGTCGGCGTCTTGCCGGCGCGCGACACCGCCACCAGGATCACGTCGGCCTCGTCGTAGTTCACCGCCATGCCGTCATCGTGGGTCAGCGCGAAGTTCATCGCGTTGATGCGACGGTGGTACGTCTCGAAATCCACCAGGCCATGCGCCTGCCCCACCCGGGACTGGCGCTGTTGGCCGAGCTCGCGCTCCAGCGGCTCGATGAAGGGCGCGAAGACGTCCAGCATCAGCGCGCCGCTTTCCGCGACCAATGCGCTCAGCGACGGGTCCACGCAGGAATTGATGACGATGGGCCGGCTGCCGAGCTTCTCGCCCATGCGACGGATGCGGTCGGCGGCGTCGCGTGCCTTTTCCTCGTCGTCGACGAACGACAGCCGGTCGGTCTGGAAGCGCATGCCGGCGAACTGGGTCAGCAGGCTGTGGCCGATGGTCTCGGCGGTGATACCGGTGCCATCGGAGACGTAGAACACGGGGCGCAACTCAGACATGCCCTTTCCTTCCCTGCTTCACCATGGAAACCCCCGTCAGATCAAGCTTGTCTGCAATTGGTATGCACTGCATCATAGCGCCTCTTTCCCCATGGACACGGCACCCCACGCCGATGGTCATCGGCATGGCGCGGCCTGCTTCGGAGCATTGCGCTTGAACGAGAACATCCTGTGGTTGCATGAGCTGCGCCTGGCCGATCTGGCCCGCGTGGGCGGCAAGAATTCGTCGCTCGGCGAAATGATCGGCCACCTGGCCAACCTGGGAGTGTCGGTCCCCGGAGGCTATGCGACCACGGCGGAGGCCTTCAAGGCCTTCATCGCCCACAACGACCTGTCCAAGCGCATCTTCGACAAGTTGGCCACGCTGGACGTGGAGGACGTGGCCGCACTGACCGCGGCCGGCAAGGAGATCCGCGGGTGGGTCATCGACGCACCGCTGCAGCCCGACCTGGATGCCGACATCCGCACGGCCTACGCCAAACTCTCCGCAGAGAACGGCGGCGGTGACATCGCCGTGGCCGTGCGTTCGTCGGCGACCGCCGAGGACCTGCCGGACGCCTCGTTCGCCGGCCAGCAGGAAACCTTCCTCAACGTCACCGGCGCCGATGACGTCGTGCACAAGGTGAAGGAAGTCTTCGCCAGCCTGTACAACGACCGCGCCATCGCCTATCGCGTGCACCACGGGTTCAAGCACGAGGACGTGTTCCTGTCCGCTGGCGTGCAGCTCATGGTGCGCTCCGGCGTCGGCGCGTCGGGCGTGCTGTTCACGCTCGACACCGAATCCGGCTTCCGCGACGTCGTCTTCGTCACCTCCAGCTTCGGGCTGGGCGAGATGGTCGTGCAGGGCGCGGTGAATCCGGACGAGTTCTACGTCTACAAGCCCACGCTGAAACAAGGCAAGCCGGCGATCCTGCGCCGCTCGCTGGGTAGCAAGGCGCTGCGCATGGTGTATTCCGACGTGCCCGGCGAACGCGTCCGCACCGAAGACACGCCGGCGGACCTGCGCAACACGTTCTCCATCAGCGATGCCGATGTGCAGGAACTGTCGAAGCAGGCGCTGGTGATCGAACAGCATTACGGCCGCCCGATGGATATCGAGTGGGCGAAGGACGGCGTGACCGGCAAGCTGTTCATCGTGCAGGCGCGCCCGGAAACGGTGAAGTCGCGCGCCAAGGCCACGCAGATCGAGCGCTACGCGCTGGAACAGCGCGGCGAGGTGATCGCCGAAGGGCGTGCCATCGGCCAGAAGATCGGCAGCGGCGTCGCCCGCGTGGTCCGATCGCTGGACGACATGGCGCGCGTGCAGCCGGGCGACGTGCTGGTCGCTGACATGACCGACCCCGACTGGGAGCCGGTGATGAAGCGCGCCAGCGCCATCGTCACCAATCGCGGCGGCCGCACCTGCCACGCCGCCATCATCGCGCGCGAACTCGGCGTGCCCGCCGTCGTCGGCACCGGCAACGCGCTGGACCGGATCGAGGATGGCGTCGAAGTCACTGTCAGCTGTGCCGAAGGCGATACCGGTTTCATCTACGCCGGCAGCCTGCCGTTCGAGCGTACGACCACCGATCTGGCGGCGATGCCCGAAGCGCCGCTGAAAATCATGATGAACGTGGCCAACCCGGAGCGCGCGTTCGACTTCGGCCAGTTGCCGAATGCCGGCATCGGCCTGGCGCGCCTGGAGATGATCATCGCCAGCCACATCGGCGTGCACCCGCTGGCGCTGCTGGAATACGACCGCCAGGACCTGGACGTTCGCAGGAAGATCGACGCCAAGACCGCCGGTTACGCCGACCCGGTCAGCTTCTACGTGGATCGCCTGGCCGAAGGCATCGCCACGATCACCGCCTCGGTCGCGCCGCATCCGGTGATCGTGCGCCTGTCGGACTTCAAGTCCAACGAGTACGCCAACCTGATCGGCGGTGCGCGGTACGAACCGCACGAAGAGAACCCGATGATCGGCTTCCGTGGTGCCAGCCGTTACATCGATCCCTCGTTCGAACCCGCCTTCGCGCTGGAATGCCAGGCCGTGCGTCGCGTCCGCGACGAGATGGGCCTGGACAACCTGTGGGTGATGATCCCGTTCGTGCGCACGCTGGAGGAAGGCCGCAAGGTCATCGACGTACTGGCCAAGCACGGCCTGCGCCAGGGCGAGAACGGCCTGAAGATCATCATGATGTGCGAGGTGCCGTCGAACGCGCTGCTGGCCGACGAGTTCCTCGACATCTTCGACGGCTTCTCCATCGGCTCCAACGACCTGACCCAGCTCACGCTGGGCCTGGACCGCGACTCCAGCATCGTCGCCAACCTGTTCGACGAACGGAACCCGGCGGTCAAGAAACTGCTGTCGATGGCGATCAAGGCCGCCCGCGCCAAGGGCAAATACGTCGGCATCTGCGGACAGGGACCCAGCGATCATCCGGACCTGGCGGAATGGCTAATGGCCGAGGGCATCGAGTCGGTGTCGCTGAATCCGGATACCGTGGTCGACACCTGGCTGCGCCTGGCGAAGACCAAGGCCGGCTGACGCCAACCGCGATCATCTTCACGCGATCGCGGTTACCATCGCCGCGTACACCCGGCACGCCCCTGATGGGGCGTGCTGCATTTCAGGAGTCCCCATGTCCGCGCCCGTCACCACGCCCCCTGCCCTGCCCGACATCCCCACCGAACCCGCGGTACTGCTCAATGAGCTGCGCGGGATCGACTGGCTGCAGTTGGCGGAAACCTGGGGCCTCAAGCTGCTCGCGGCGGCCGTCATCTTCCTGGTCGGCATGTGGCTGGCCAAGCGGCTGAGCACGGGTCTCGAGCGCGTGCTGGTCCGTACCCAGGCGGACACGACCCTGGGCGGATTCCTGCGCCGCGTCAGCTACGTGGCCATGATGGTGCTGGTCATCATCACCGTGCTCACGTCGTTGGGCGTGAACCCCACCTCGATGCTCGCGGTGCTGGGTGCCGCCGGCCTCGCGGTCGGCCTGGCGTTGAAGGACTCGCTGTCGAACATCGCGTCGGGCGTCATGCTGATCGTGCTGCGGCCGTTCCGCGAGAGCGATTTCGTGCAGGCGGCGGGCCTGGAGGGCGTCATCGAGGACGTACGCATCTTCCAGACCCGCATGCGCACCCTCGACAACCGCCTGATCGTGTTGCCGAACAGCCTCATCACCACCGCGCCGATCATCAACTTCACCGCCAAGCCGCAACGCCGCATCGACATCCTGGTCGGCGTGGGCTACGACGACGACCTCAAGCAGGCCAAGCAGGTGCTGCTGGATATCGCGCATGCCAATGAGATGGTGCTGAAGGATCCGGAGCCCTTCGTCTTCGTGTCGCAACTGGGTGAAAGCAGCGTCGACCTGACGCTGTACGCGTGGGCGAAGACGAAGGATTTCGGCCAGGCACGAAGCGACCTGACCGAAGCCGTGCGCACCGAGATCATCGGCAACGGCCTGAACATCCCGTACCCGCAACGCGACCTGCACGTGTACCACCACAATGCCGACGGCACGCCGCTGACGGACATCATCACCAAGGGCGTGGTCGACGACGGCGACCTCCCCAAGTAGCGTGCGCCGCGCGCACGACGCGCGATGTAGGTTTCAAGGGTTCGCGCGTCGCGTCAACCATGTAGCGTGCGCCATGCGCACGGCGCGTGATGTCGGTTTCACAGGGGTCGCGCCCACCGCGCAGCGTGCGCCGCGCTCACGGCGCGCGATGTCGGTTTCACGGGGTCGTGCGCATGGCGCACGCTACTCATTGCTCGGCGAGTGCCGCCATGTGCCTGCGGTAGTGGCGCAGTTCCTCGATGGAGTCGCGCACATCGCTCAGCGCGGTGTGGCTGGCCTGCTTGCGCACGCCTTCCAGTACCTGCGGCGCCCAGCGACGCGCGAGTTCCTTCAGCGTGCTGACGTCGAGGTTGCGGTAGTGGAAGTACTTCTCCAGCCGCGGCATCAGCCGGTGCAGGAAGCGGCGATCCTGGCAGATCGAGTTGCCGCACATCGGCGAGGCCCCCGCCGGCAGCCACTCGTTGAGGAAGGCCACCGTCTGCGCTTCGGCCTGGCCCAGCGAGACCTGGCTCTCCACCACGCGCTTCCACAGCCCGGAACGGCCATGCTGGTTGCGGTTCCAGTCGTCCATGGCCTCCAGCACGGACACCGGATGCGCAATAGCGAACTCGGGCCCTTCCGCCAGCACGTTCAACTTCGAGTCGGTGACCACCGTGGCGATTTCCAGGATGGAATCGCGGTCGGTATCCAGTCCCGTCATCTCCAGGTCGATCCAGATCAGGCGGTCGTTGTGCGCGTTGTTCGAGGTCATGCAGCAGTCCGTGACGGAAGAAGAGCCCGGGAATCCACACCGGCAATGCGGGAAACCCGCATCATGTCATCATAACGCAGACCACTCCCGCGACCGGCCCATGAATCCGACCACCGACCATGCCGTGCTCACCGCCATGCTGGCACCGGCGTTCTTCCTGACCGCGACGGCATCGCTGCTGTTGTCGGCCAACAACCGGTTGGCGCGCATCATCGACCGTGCCCGCACGCTGCTGCGCGAGCTGGCGGATATCGAGGAGGATGCCGAGCGCGCCTTGCTGGAGCGGCGCATTGCGCTGCAACGCCGGCGCAGCCTGATCATCCTGCGCGCGGGTCAGCTGCTGTATGCCGCCATCAGCTGTTTCGTCGGCACCAGCCTGGCCGTTGCCGTGGATACGTTCACCGGACACCGCCTGGGCTCGCTGCCGACCTGGCTCGCGGCGGTGGGCGTGGTGGCGATGCTGGCCGCAAGCCTGCTGCTGGCGCGTGAGTCGACCCTGGCCGTCACCGCGATCAACGAAGAGATGGACCACCGCAAGGTGAAGCGCAGGACGCCGGTCCCGTCGAACTAGACCAGCGGGCGTCCGCGCTTGGCGCGGAAGTAGTTGGTCAGGCGGCGACCGGCTTCGTCGCCCAGCACGCCACCGACGACCTCGACCCGATGGTTGTGGCGCGGATCCGCGACCAGGTCGAACACGCTGCCGCACGCACCGGTCTTGGGATCGGAAGCGCCGAAGACCAGGCGCGCGACCCGCGCATGCACCAACGCCATCGCGCACATCGCACAGGGCTCCAGCGTGACATACAGCGTGCAGCCCACCAGCCGGCGATTACCCAGCGCCCTGCCCGCTTCGCGCATCGCCACGATCTCGGCATGCGCACTGGGATCGTGGTCGACGATGTTGCGGTTCCAGCCTTCACCGAGCACCTGCCCGTCGGCGCCCACCAGCACCGCACCCACGGGAATCTCGTCGAACTCGCGCTCGGCGCGGTCGGCCAGCGCGAAGGCGTGGCGCATCCATTCCACGTCCGTGTCATTGACTGAAGCTGGCACCTGCATACCTCCACCATCCGTTCGTGGTGAGCCTGTCGAACCACGCTCTTCGCAGGATGACCCGGCTGCAGCCATTCCGGTCAAAAGCGCCTGACCCTGCGTTCGTCCCTTGGCCAATTCACTGAGCCGAACCCAGTTGTTGGCGATCAAGGCCTGCTTCTTTGCCCTGCTCCACCCCTTGATCTGCCTTTCGGACGTGAGGGCTTCCATACGGCTCGGAAATTCCTGCGACCAGACCAAGGTCAATGGCCGGCGTTTGAACGTATAGCACCCCGGCATATCACCCGCTTGATGTTGGGCAACACGCTTCTCCAGGGAGTCGGTCTGGCCCACGTAGTAGGAACCATCCGCACATCCGAGCATGTAAACCCAAAACGGCATCCCTGTACTCCGGGGTCAGCGCCAAGAGCGTGGTTCGACAAGCTCACCACGAACGGGAACCGGATGGTTTGCAAACAACCAACCTTAACGCCTCACTCCCACTCGATCGTCGCCGGCGGCTTGCCGCTGATGTCGTAGACCACGCGCGAGACGCCGCGCAGTTCGTTGATGATGCGGTTGCTGACCGTGCCGAGGAAGTCGTACGGCAGGTGCGCCCAGTGCGCGGTCATGAAGTCGATGGTCTCGACTGCGCGCAGCGCGATGACCCATTCGTAGGCGCGCGCGTCGCCGACCACGCCGACCGATTTCACCGGCAGGAACACGGCGAACGCCTGCGAGGTCCTGTCGTACAGGTCGGCCTTGCGCAGTTCGTCGATGAAGATCGCATCGGCTTTGGCCAACAGTTCGGCGTACTCCGGCTTCACCTCGCCGAGGATGCGTACGCCCAGGCCCGGGCCCGGGAACGGATGGCGGTAGACCATCGTGCGCGGCAAGCCGAGTTCCACGCCGAGGCGGCGCACCTCGTCCTTGAACAGCTCACGCAGCGGCTCGACCAGACCCAGCTTCATGTGTTCGGGCAGGCCGCCGACGTTGTGGTGGCTCTTGATGACGTGCGCCTTGCCGGTCTTGCTGCCGGCCGACTCGATGACGTCCGGATAGATCGTGCCCTGTGCCAGCCACTTGGCGTTCTTCAGCTTGTTCGATTCTTCCTCGAAGATCTCGACGAACAGGTTGCCGATGATCTTGCGCTTGGCTTCCGGATCGGCGACGCCTTCCAGCGCCTTGAAATAGCGGTCGGCGGCATTGACGCGCACGACCTTGACGCCCATGTGCTCGGCGAACATCGCCATCACTTGGTCGCCTTCCTGCCAGCGCAGCAGGCCGGTATCGACGAACACGCAGGTCAGCTGCTCGCCGATGGCCTTGTGCAGCAGCGCGGCGACGACCGACGAATCCACGCCGCCGGACAGGCCCAGGATCACCTCATCGGAACCGACCTGTTCGCGCACGCGGGCAATCTGGTCGTCGATGATGTTGGCCGCGGTCCACAGCGTCTGGCAGCCGCAGATCTCGGCGACGAAGCGACGCAGCAGCGTCTGGCCCTGCTTGGTATGCGTCACTTCCGGATGGAACTGCACGCCGTACCAGCGCTTCTCTTCCAGCGCCATCGCGGCGACCGGAATGCGGTCGGTGGTGGCGGTGATCGTCCAGCCCGGCGGCGCCTGCGCGACGTGGTCGCCATGGCTCATCCACACGTCGATGCGCGGCTCGCCCTGGTGGTCGCTCAGGCCACCGAGCAGCGCGTCATGCGCGACCAGTTGCACTTCGGCGTGGCCGAACTCGCGCGCATCGGCAGCTTCCGTCGCCCCGCCCAGCTGTGCGGCCAGCGTCTGCATGCCGTAGCAGATGCCGAGGATCGGCAGGCCGCTGTCGAACACCTGTTGCGGCGCCTTGGGCGCGCCATGCTGGGTGGTCGATTCCGGACCGCCCGACAGGATGATGCCCTTGGCACCGAACCTGGCGATCTCCTCCGGGTCATGGTCCCACGCCCAGATCTCGCAGTAGACACCGATCTCGCGGATGCGACGCGCGATCAGCTGCGTGTACTGCGCGCCGAAATCGAGGATGAGAATCTTGTCGGTGTGGATGTTGGTCATGGGCGAGAAGTGAGTGGAGAGGAGTGAAAAGTGAGTGGAAGCCATGAGCCGAAAGCAGAAGAGGAGCTCCGGAGTTTCCTCACTCCTCACTCCTCTTCGCTCACTCCTGCGCCTCACCCCATCCGGTAATTCGGCGGTTCCTTGGTGATCTGCACGTCGTGCACATGGCTCTCGCGCTGGCCGGCACCGGTGATGACCACGAACTTCGGCTTGTTGCGCATCTCCTCGATGGTCGCGCAACCCACATAGCCCATCGTGGCACGCAGGCCACCGACCAGCTGGTGGATGATGCCGCCGACCGAACCGCGGTACGGCACGCGGCCTTCGATGCCTTCCGGCACCAGCTTGTCGGCGTCGCTGGCGTCCTGGAAATAGCGGTCCTTGGAGCCCTTCTCCATCGCGCCCAGGCTGCCCATGCCGCGATAGCTCTTGTAGCTGCGGCCCTGGAACAGTTCGACTTCGCCCGGCGCTTCCTCGGTGCCGGCGAACAGGCCGCCGATCATCACCGTCGAGGCGCCCGCGGCGATGGCCTTGCCGATGTCGCCCGAGTAGCGGATGCCGCCGTCGGCGATCAGCGGGATGCGGTCCTGCAATGCCTCGGCGACCATGTCGATCGCGGTGATCTGCGGCACGCCCACGCCGGCCACCATGCGGGTGGTGCAGATCGAACCGGGACCCACGCCGACCTTCACCGCGTCGGCACCGGCGTCCATCAGCGCCAGCGCGGCATCGCCGGTGACGATGTTGCCGCCAATGACCTGCAGCTGCGGGAAGCGCTTCTTGACCCACGCGACCCGGTCCAGCACGCCTTGCGAGTGGCCGTGCGCGGTGTCGACGATGATGACGTCCACGCCGGCAGCCACCAGCGCTTCGACGCGCTGGTCGGTATCGCCACCGACACCCACCGCGGCGCCGACGACCAGACGGCTGGCGCTGTCCTTGGCGGCATTGGGATTGTCGGTCTTCTTCTGGATGTCCTTGACCGTGATCAGGCCGCGCAGGTCGAACGCATCGTTGACCACCAGCACCTTCTCGATGCGGTGCTTGTGCAGCAGCTGCAGCACCTCGCCGTCGCTGGCGCCCTCGCGCACGGTGATCAGGCGATCCTTCTTGGTCATGATGTGGCGGACCGGATCGTCGAGCTTCGTTTCGAAGCGCATGTCGCGGCTGGTGACGATGCCGACCAGCTGACCGCCGTCGACGACCGGCACACCGGAGATGTTGCGCGCGCGGGTGAGCTTGAGCACTTCGGCGATGGTCGTTTCGGGCCCGACGGTGAAGGGCTCCTTGATGACGCCGGCCTCGAACTTCTTGACCTTGGCCACTTCCGCGGCCTGCTGTTCGACGGTCAGGTTCTTGTGCAGGATGCCGATGCCACCCAGCTGGGCCATGGCGATGGCGAGGCGCGCTTCGGTGACCGTATCCATGGCCGCCGAGACGATCGGCAACTTCAGCCGGAGGTCGCGCGTCAGGCGCGTTTCCAGGCTGACATCCTTGGGCAGGACGGTGGAATGGGCGGGGACGAGGGAGACGTCGTCGTACGTCAGTGCTTCAGCCTGGATGCGCAGCATCGGCGGGCCCGGGAGAGTTGGGGAAGCGCGGCATTATACCCTGATCGGTGGAGTTTCCGGCTGCCACCCGGAACGGAACGATGCATTCCCCAGGCCCGAGATCCGCGTGTATGTGTGGGACCGGTGTGGGAGCGACGTAAGTCGCGATGGGGCTCTCCCGGCAGTCCATCGCGACTGACGTCGCTCCCACATCCGCCCGGCTTGGATCAGAGAGCGGCAGCTTCGGCGGCTTCCAGCGTGTTCTGCATCAGCGTGGCCACGGTCATGGGGCCCACGCCGCCGGGGACCGGGGTGATCCAGCTGGCCCGCTCGAAGGCGGCATCGAAGCCGACATCGCCCACCAGCCGGCCGTCGTCCAGCCGGTTGATGCCGACGTCGATGACCACCGCGCCCGGCTTTACCCATTCACCGGGAATCAGGCCCGGCTTGCCGGCCGCCACCACCAGGATGTCGGCATCGCCGACCCGGGCCTGCAGTACCTCGCGCGGGGTGAACTTGTGACAGCTGGTCACCGTGCAGCCGGCGATCAGCAGTTCCAGCGCCATGGGCCGGCCCACGTGGTTGCTGACGCCCACGATGGTGGCGTTTCGGCCGCGCACCGGCTGGTCGGTGTAGCCCAGCAGCGTGGTGATGCCGCGCGGCGTGCACGGGCGCAGGCCGAACTGGCGCAGCGCCAGGTGGCCGACATTGGCCGGATGGAAACCGTCCACGTCCTTGCGCGGATCGATGCGCTCGATCAGGCGCGTCGCGTCTGGAATACCGGGCAACGGCAGCTGCACCAGGATGCCGTGGATCTTGGGATCGGCATTGAGCTGGTCGATCAGCGCCAGCAACTGAGCCTCGGTGGTGCCTGCGGGCAGGTCGTGGTCGAACGCCTCGATCCCCACCTTCTCCGCCGCGCGACGCTTGTTGCGCACGTAGACGGTGGAAGCCGGATCTCCGCCCACCAGCACCACCGCCAGACCGGGACGGCCCAGGCCCGCCGCCACGCGCGCGTCCACCCGGACCTTCAGTTGGTCCAGCAGGTTCTCGGCAATGCGGCGGCCGTCGAGGATTCGGGCAGTCATGGGGAGGCGCGGTGTAGAGTCGGCGCGTATTGTCCCCGATTCCCCTGCCCGAACGCGACCCACCGACACCATGACCGACACCACCGCCCTCGACGCCGCCGCCTTCCGCCGCCTGCTGCAGCACCTCAACCAGGACCGTCCCGATGTACAGAACATCGACCTGATGATCCTGGCCGGCTTCTGCCGCAACTGTCTGGCGGACTGGTACCGCGACGCGGCGCAGGACGCGGGTATCGCGATGGACAAGGAGCAGGCGCGCGAGCGCGTCTACGGCATGCCGTTCGCGGACTGGAAGGCGCAGCACCAGCGCGAAGCCACGGCCGAGCAGCTGGCCGCCTTCAAGGCCGCCCAGGAGCGCCATGGCTGAGCCTCGTGCGCGCCGCATGCTCGTGTGGATCGTCGGCCTCGGCCTGGCACTCTATCTGGGGCTGTGCGCCCTGCTCTACCTGCAGCAGCGGCGCCTGATCTATTACCCGCAGTTCACCCGTGTCGCGCCGGCGCAAGCGGATTTCGCGCTGGAACGGCCGGATGCGGTACTGCGCGGCTGGGTCGTCAATCCCGGCCGCCAGGACGCCGTGCTGTACTTCGGGGGCAACGCCGAAGCGGTCGAAGGCAACCGCGAAGCCTTCGCCCGCAGGCTGCCCTCGCACACGGCGTACCTGGTCGCCTATCGGGGCTACGGTACGAGCGACGGCGAACCGTCGGAAGCGGCGTTGCTCGCGGACGCCCTGGCGCTGCACGACGACATCGCCACACGCCATCCGAACGGCCGCGTTGCCGTGGTCGGTCGCAGCCTCGGCAGCGGCGTTGCGACCCATGTGGCTTCGGAGCGCGACATCGCCGACCTGGTGCTCATCACGCCGTTCGACAGCCTGGCGGCGGTCGCCCGGTCGCACTATCCGGTGTTCCCGGTCGGGCTGCTGCTGAAGGACCGTTACGACTCCGCCGCGCGGCTGCCG
Source organism: Pseudoxanthomonas sp. LH2527 (assembly GCF_022539275.1). Taxonomy (NCBI): domain Bacteria; kingdom Pseudomonadati; phylum Pseudomonadota; class Gammaproteobacteria; order Lysobacterales; family Lysobacteraceae; genus Pseudoxanthomonas; species Pseudoxanthomonas sp. LH2527. Next base: position 273,896 of record NZ_JAKZBW010000001.1, read on the forward strand.
CGCCACCGCGGAAGGCTGCTGGTGCTGCGGGCGGGCCTGGATGCCGTGGTGCCTCCCAGGCACACCGACCGGTTGCTGGCGCACTCCAAGGGGTCGGTGCAGGTGAGGGATTTTCCGCGGGCCAGCCACGACGACCTGTCGTCGGACCCCGCCTACTGGCCTGCGATCCGGGCCTTCCTGGACCGCAAGGCCGAGTAGCCCGCTACTCTTCTTCCTCGCCGATGATTTCGGCGGCTTCCTCGTTCAATGCCTTGGCCTCGCGCTTGGGCTTGGTGAACGGCGTGGGCGTGGGCTTGGCCGGTTTGGCATTGCCATAGAGCGCGGGAATCCCGGACCGGAGATCGCCACCGCCGGCGATCTCGAGATCGAAACGCTCGGCATCGCGGCGACGGATCTCCAGCGCGATCGCGTCCGCATCCTCGCGCGACGTGCCCACGCTCATCAACGCGGCCTTGCCGAACTCCACCGCCGACTCGAACGTCTCGCGGATCTGGAAATCCACGCCCGCCGCGATCAGCGCCAGCGAATGCTCGCGGTCGAACGAGCGCGCCAGCACCTGCGCCTGCGGGAACTCGTGCCGCACCAGTTCGACAATGCGGCTGGCCGCCTCTTTGTTGTCGATGCAGATGGCGATGGATTGGGCGGTATGCGCGCCGCAGGCCCGCAGCACGTCCAGCCGCGTGCCGTCGCCATAGTAGATCTTGAAGCCGAACTCTTCGGCGCTGCGGATCATCTCGATGTCGGTATCGATGATGGTCACGTCCACGTCGCGTGCCAACAGCGACTGGCTCATCACCTGGCCGAAGCGGCCGAAACCGATGATCAGCACGCTTCCGCTGAGCCCCTTGGCTTCCTCGATGCCCTCCATCGACGGTTTGTCCGGATGGGTGAAGCGGCGCAGCAGCAGCACGAACAGCGGCGTCAGCGCCATCGACAGCACCACGATCGCGGTGAGGTTGGCGTTGACGGTGGCATCGATGATGCCCGCCGATGCCGCCGCGGCGAACAGCACGAAGGCGAACTCGCCACCCTGCGCCATCAGCACCGCGCGGTCGAGCGCCTCGGTGTGTGGGCTGCGGGTGATGCGTGCGACCGCATAGATGCAGAGCGCCTTCACCACCATCATCGCCAGCACCGCGCCGACGATCAGCGGCCAGTTGTCGGCCACCACCGCCAGGTCCAGCGCCATGCCGACGCCCAGGAAGAACAGGCCCAGCAGGATGCCGCGGAACGGTTCGATGTCGGCTTCGATCTGGTGGCGGAAGGTCGACTCCGACAGCAGCACGCCGGCCAGGAAGGCGCCCATCGCCATCGACAGGCCACCCAGTTGCATCAGCAGCGCCGCACCCAGCACGACCAGCAGGGCCGCTGCTGTCATCACCTCGCGCGCCTTGGCGGCGGCGAGGATGCGGAAGAACGGATTCAGCAGCCAGATGCCGGCTGCGATCAGGCCACCCAGCGAGGCCGCCGCAATCCCGATGGACACCCAGCGCGAGCCCTCCTCAGGCTGCACCACCTGTGGCGACATGAAGGCGACCAGCACCAGCAAGGGCACGATCAGCAGGTCCTCGAACAGCAGGATCGAGACCACCTTCTGTCCGTTCGGCAGGGCGACGTCGCCACGCTCGGCCAGCAACTGCATCACCACGGCCGTGGAGGTCAGCACGAAGCCCATGCCGCCGATGAACGACACCGGCAGCGAGTAGCCGAATGCCAGGCCGACGCCGGTCAGCAGCAGCGTGCACACCGCGATCTGCAGTGCGCCAAGCCCGAAGATCTGTTTGCGCAGGCTCCACAGGTGGCTGGGCCGCATCTCCAGGCCGATGACGAACAGGAACATCACCACGCCGAGTTCGGCGATGTGCAGGATCGATTGTGGATCGGTGAACCACTTCAACCCGAACGGGCCGATCGCCAAGCCTGCGGCCAGGTAGCCCAGCACCGACCCCAGGCCGAGACGCCGGAAGATTGGAACGGCGACGACGGCGGCGCCCAGCAGGGCGACGACACTGACCAGTTGGCTGGCACCGGATTCTGCACTCATGCGTGAAGTCTACCGGATGCGTGCGTCACGCCGGCGGGCGTGCGCGGGCCAGCCATCGCGCGAGCGCCACGGGCACGACGAAGATGAGCAACTGGATGGGCAGTTCTTCGCCCAGGCTGTAGCCATGCGACGTGCCCGTCTGGAGGTTCCATGTGACCACCACGGCCCATGCAACGGCGAAGACCACCAGCATCCGGATACGCCATGCCGGACGCACCGGACCTACCAGCAAGCCGGCCAGCACGAGGCCGACGACGATGAAGATCAGGGTGCGCATGAAGCCGTCTCCTTTGCGATGCGTAGGCAGGACGCCCACGTTATCGCATGGGCGTGCTGCGCGACATCGCCGGACGCGCATGGCGCGTCCGGGCCGGGGTGCCTACTTCGTGGTGTAGCCACCGTTGATGAGGATGGTCTGGCCGGTGATCCACCAGCCGTCGCTGACCAGGTGGCGGATGAAGGGCACCACGTCCTCGATATCGGTCAGGCCGGTCTTGCTGTGGGGCGACAGCGCCGCGGCAGTCTTGTGGTACGCCACGGCGTCCGCCCCTTCGGCGGGATAGAAGAAGGGCGTGTCCATCGGGCCCGGGCCGACGGCGGTCACCGAGATGCCGCGCGCACCGAACTCCTTGGCGGCGGCGCGGGTGAAGTGCTCCACCGGCGCCTTGGTGCCGGCGTACGACGCATAGAGCGGCGTGAACGCGCCCAGCAGCGAGGTGACCAGCGTGACCACCTTGCCGTTGTCGTTGACGTGCTTGCCGGCTTCCTTGAGGAAGAAGAACGCGGTCTTGGCGTTCACCGCCGACATGTCGTCGTACTCGGCTTCGGAGATCTCCGCGATCGGCTTCTTCAGCACCTTGCCGACCGTGTTGATGGCGATATCGGGACGACCGACGGCAGCGACGGTGTCGGCGAACAGGCGCTCCATCGCGTCGGCACGGGTCAGGTCGCCCTGCAGGGCGACCGCCTTCGCACCGGCGGCTTCGACGGCGGCGACCGTCGCCTCGGCCTCTTCCTTGCTGGCCGCGCTGTTGTAGTGGATGGCAACGGCGCGGGCGCCCTGCCCGGCCAGGTCGCGGGCGATCAGGCCGCCCAGATTCTTGGCGCCACCGGCGATGAGGGCCACTTTGCCGCGGATGGAATGATCGATCATGCAGTGCTCCTACAGGGGTTCAGGACAGGAAAGCTCCGGCCGGCGCGCCCTGAGTAGGCAGCCGTACGGAACGGTCCTAAGATGCGTGCGAAGCAGTCCATCCGGCTTTCACGATGTCCGATCCACTGTCAAATTCTCCGGCGCACGATGGGTGGGACTCCTCACGCGAGCCGACCGGAGCCTCCCCGGCGGCGATGCCGCCTTACGCGGTGCTGGCACAGGCGCACTGGCCGGGCGTGGAGTTTCTGGTCTGTCGCGAAGACATCCGCCAGCGCACGCTGTGGGCCATCGACCAACCGCGCCATACGGTCATCGTCCACCTGGGCGGCACGATGCGCGAACTGGATACCGAGATCGACGGTGCCGGGGCGACGCACGCGCCGCCCTCACCCGGCGACATCTGGCTGGTGCCGGCCACGCGGCGCTATGCGAGCCAGGCCCGCGGACAGGTGATCACCTACGCCGAGTTGCGCGTCTCTCCCCTGGCCGATGTGGAAACAGGGGAACAGACACGGATGCCTCTCGAGGACCTGATGCCGCGCCTGGGCCACCGCGACGAGTTCCTGCACTACAGCGTGGCGCGACTGGGCCGGCTGAGCCAGCAGTGCGACGACCTGTCGGTGATGATGGCCGACCGGTTGCAGCGGGTGCTGCGCCAGCATCTGTACGACGGCTACCGGTTGCCCGTGGCGGCAAGGCCAGCGCCCGCTTCGTTGTCACCGCAGGTGGCGCGTCGCCTGTGCGAGTACATCGAAAGCGCGCTGGACCAGCGCATCACGCTCGCTGGGCTGGCCACGCTGGCCGACATGAGCGTGCACCAGTTGCTGATCGCCTTCCGTCGCAACTTCGGCACCACGCCGGCGCAATACATCCTGGCGCAACGCCTGCGTCGCGCCCGCTGGCACCTGCTCAATGGCAACGCCGACATCGCCGACATCGCCTTCGATTGCGGTTTCGCCAGCCACAGCCACCTGAGCGCCGCGTTCAAGCGCGACACCGGCATCACCCCGCGCCAGTTCCGCGAAGGGCTGCGCATGCGCGCGGTCTTCTGATCAGGCCGTCCGGCAGAACGCGGCGTAGTCGATGTAGCCGGGGAATGGCCGCCCGGCGGCGCAGACCGGGCAGTCCGGGTCGTGGCGCAGGCGGGTCTCGCGGAAGCGCATGGCCAGCGCATCGAAATGCAGCAGGCGGCCAGCCAGGGTTTCGCCGACACCGAGCAGCAGCTTGATCACCTCGGTGGCCTGGAGCAGGCCGATCACGCCGGGCAGCACGCCGAGCACGCCCGCCTCGGCGCAGTTGGGTGCGAACGCCGGCGGCGGCGGTTCCGGGAACAGGCAGCGGTAGCACGGCTGCTCACCGCGGTGGCGTCCGGCGTCGAACACGCTGACCTGCCCCTCGAAGCGCTGGACCGCGCCGTACACCAGCGGCTTGCCCAGCTTCACGCAGGCATCGTTGAGCAGGTAGCGCGCCGGAAAGTTGTCCGCGCCATCCAGCACCACGTCCACACCTTGCAGCAGACGCTCGACGTTCGCGGCGGTGACGCGCTCGGCCACGGCTTCCACCTGCGTGCGCGGATTGAGCGCGGCCAGCGTCGCCTGCGCCGACGCCACCTTCGACACGCCGATGCGGGCTTCGGTATGCAGGATCTGGCGCTGCAGGTTGCTGCGATCGACCACGTCGTCATCGGCGATGCGCAACTGCCCCACTCCCGCGGCGGCCAGGTAGAACGCGGCCGGCGAACCCAGCCCGCCCGCGCCGATCATCAACACCCGCGACTGCTGCAGCCGCTGCTGGCCGGCCACGCCCACTTCGGGCAACAGCAGGTGGCGCGAATAGCGCTCGTTGAAGTCGCGTGTGTCCGCCGACAGGGCCGGCACCACGACCGGGCGTTGCTCGTCGATCCAGCGCGAGGTTCCGCCGGCAACCGAGGCCAGGCGGGTGTAGCCGGCGGCGTCCAGCACGCGGGCGGTCTCCATCGAGCGGCCGCCTTTCTGGCAGATCAGGACGATGCTGGCATCGCGGTCCGGCAGATGCGCGGCGGGATCGCGTTCCAGCACCGCCTTGGCGATGCCGAGCGCGCCTTCCGCCTGTCCGCTGGCGCGCTCGTGCTCCTCGCGCACGTCGATGAACACGCTGCCCTGTGCGAGCAGTGCGGCAACGTCACTTGGATCGATTTCGCGGATGGCCATGCGGTGATTATCGCGCAAGTCGCCATGCTGTCCGCCTCAGCAGGCGATCACGTCGACCACATCGCCCGCGTTGAACTCGCGTGCGCCCTCGGGCAGCACGATCAGCGCATTGCTGTCGGCCGCCGCGCGCAGCTGGTGCGAGGCATCGGCCGCATTCGGCATGACCTGCAGGCGACCATCGGCTGCGCTTTCAAGCCAGCCCCGCAGGAATTCCCGTCGCTCATGCGTCTTCCGCCAGGGCGCACCGAGGACCGCCTTGCACTGCGAACGCGGCTCGCGGCGGCGCTGCAGGCCATCGAGCACATCGCGACCCAGGGTCAGGAACGTCGCCAGTACGGACACCGGATTGCCCGGCAGGCACAGGAACAGGGCGCGATCCATCTCTGCGAACAGCACCGGCATGCCCGGCTTCATGCGCACCTTCCAGAAGTGGATGCGGCCATGCGCGGCGAGCAGGCCGGGCAGATGGTCCTTCTCGCCGGCAGACACGCCGCCGCAGGTGATGACCACGTCGAAGGCCGCGGCGGCGTCGGTCAGCACGGTGGTCATGCGGTCGGGATCGTCGGGCAGCGTCGGCCACGCCGTCGGCTCCAGGCCTTCGGCGCGCAGCAGGCCCATCAGCAACTCGCGGTTGCTGTTGTAGATCTGGCCCGGCGCCAGTGGCAGCCCCGGCTCCACCAGTTCGTCGCCGGTGGTGAAGACGGCGACGGTCGGGCGTTGCGCAACGGCCAGCGATGCGACACCCAGTGCCGCAGCGAGTGACACCCGCGCCGGCGTCAGCAGCGACCCTTCCCCGAGCACGCGCACGCCCGCCGGCACGTCTTCGCCAGCCCGGCGTACATCCGCGCCGCGCGACAGGCCGGCAGGTATCCGGACGAAGCCGTCCTGCTCGACACAGTCTTCCTTGATGGCCACCGTATCGGTGCCACCGGGCAACGGCGCGCCGGTGGTGATGCGGACGCATTCGCCCGGGCCGACCTGCCATGCCTGCAGCCGACCCGCGAACTGCTCGCCGACCAGTCGCAGGGCCGTGGCGCCCTCCGCCGACAGGCTGGCATGCGCAAAGGCGAAGCCATCCATGCGGCTGTTGTCGAACGAAGGCAGGGCGATCGACGACGTGATGTCTTCGGCGAGCACGCGGCCGCTGGCGCGCGTGATGGGCACGCGTTCGGCCTTCAGCATCCGGTTGCCGGCGACCTCGCGGATGATCTCCGCGGCGGCGGCGAAATCGATGCGGGTCGGGTAACCCGTCACTTGCCGCGCTTGACGTGCCGGATGAGGCGGCGCTTCTTGGCGATCTGCTTCTCGGTCAGCACGTTCTTCTTGCCTTCGTAGGGATTGGCGCCCTCGCGGAAGATGAAACGCACCGGCGTGCCGACCAGCTTGAAGCGCTTGCGGAAGAAGTTTTCCAGATAGCGCTTGTAGGACTCCGGCAGCACCTTCAGGCGCGTGCCGTGCACGATGAAGGTCGGCGGATTGGCGCCGCCCGGATGCACGTAGCGCAGCTTGGAGACATGGCCGCGGATGCTTGGCGGCGGATTGGTCTCGTAGGCGATCTCGAGCGCCTTGTTGACCTCGCTGGTGCCAAACTCCTTGGTCGCCGACGCATGCGCCCGGTGGATCGCCTTGAACAGTTCGCGCAGGCCCGAACCGTGCAGCGCGGAAATCCGCACCACTTCGGCCCATTCGACGAAGCCCAGCTTGCGGGCCAGAAGGGCTTCGGCCTGTTCGCGCTGGTAGGCGGTCAGTCCGTCCCACTTGTTGATCGCCACCACCAGGGCGCGACCGGCATCGAGTACGGCGCCCAGCACGCTGGCGTCCTGGTCGGTAACGCCTTCGGTGGCGTCCAGCAGCAGCACGGCCACCTGGCATTGTTCGATGGCCTGCAGCGTCTTGACCACGCTGAACTTCTCGACCGCCTCTTCCACCTTGCCCTTGCGGCGCAGGCCGGCGGTATCGATCAGGCGGTACTGGCAACCATCGCGCTCCATGTCCACGGCAATGGAATCGCGCGTGGTGCCCGGCACCTCGGACGCGATCATGCGCTCCTCGCCCAGCAGCCGGTTCACCAGCGTGGACTTGCCCACGTTGGGACGGCCGACGAAGGCCACGCGCATCCGATTCGGATCGCTGTCCAGGCCGGCGGTCGCGCCCTCTTCGGGCAGCCGCTGGTGCACTTCCTCCAGCAGGTCGTCGATGCCCTGGCGATGGGAAGCGGAGATGGTGATGACGTCGGCGAAGCCGTAGCGCGCGAAATCCGCGATCGCCGTGGTCTCGTTGATGCCGTCGATCTTGTTGATCACCAGCAACGTGGGGCGCGCGGTCTTGCGTAGCCAGGCAAGAATGTCGTCATCGAGCGCGGAGGCGCCTTCGCGCCCGTCGACGATGAACAGGACGAGGTCGGCTTCTTCGGCGGCCGCACGCGCCTGGCGGGCGGTGGCGCCGGCCAGACCCTCTTCTTCGCCGGCGATGCCGCCGGTGTCGACCACCAGGAACGGATCTTCCTCGTCGAGGCGGCAGACGCCGTAGTTGCGGTCGCGGGTCACGCCGGGCTGATCGTGGACCAGGGCGTCGCGACTGCGGGTCAGCGCATTGAACAGGGTGGACTTGCCGACGTTGGGACGGCCCACCAGGGCGACGAGGGGCAGCATGCAGGAGGCAACCGTGAAGAAGGAGGTCGCCGGAGACTCGCCGCCACGCGGTTGGCGCGGCTGCTCCGGTCGGTCAAGGGGTCGCCATGGTAGCGGAATACGCCTGCGTCCGCGAAAAAGGGCCGCAATGCGGCCCTCTCCGGAGTTCCGAAGGAGTGGCCAGGCCACTCCCTTGGCAGGTCACTTGAAGCCGAACGCGGTCAGGCCGCCTTCCACGTCCTGCACCAGCAGGATGCCGTCAGCGACCACCGGCTTGCCGCGCAGGGCCTTGCCGCCCACCCGCGCGCGCGCTGCCGCTTCGCCATTGTCAGTCTTCAACCAGTGCAGGTAGCCGTCGTAGTCGCCGACCACCGCGTAGTCGCCATGGATCGTCGGCGCCGTCAACGAACGACGGGCCAGCGTGGTGTTCGACCACAGGGCGCTGCCGCTGTACTTGTCCAGGCCCCAGACCGTACCGGCCGGGTCGGACACCACAACAGCACTGCTGGTCACATCCAGACCGCCGGCACCCCCGTTGTCGCGCGTCCACAAGGGGCGACCGGAGGGACCTTCGAGCGCAACCGTTTCCTTCTTGAAGCTGGTGACATACAGCGTCGTGCCTTCGAGCACCGGCGCGCCATCGACGTCCGCCATGCGCTCGAGCTCGCTGCGGCCTTCGGGCATGCCGACGGCCTGCGTCCACATGGGACGGCCATCGTTGGCCGCCAGCGCGGTGACCGTACCGTCGTCGTTGCCCACGAACACCACGCCCGGACCCACGACCACCGGCGCGTTGCCACGCACGGTGAGACTGGGAAGTTCGTTGTTCCAGAACCAGCGGCGCTCGCCCGTCTCCGACGACAGCGCCGTCACCCGTCCGTCATTGGTGCGCACGTAGACCATGCCCTGAACGATGGCCGGCGCGGCGATCACCTCGTTCGGCACCTTGGCCTGCCACTTCTCGGCACCGGTGGCCGCGTCCAGCGCGATCACCTGGCCATCGAGCGTACCCACGACCACCAGGCCCTGCCCGGCACCCGGACCGCCCGACAGGCGCAGGTCGGACTTGGACTGCCATACCTGCTTGCCGGTCTGCAGATCGAACGCACGCACGCCACCTTCGACGGCAGCGGCGTAGACACGTCCGTCTTCCACGGCGGGCACCTGCTGCAGGCCAAGGCGCTTCTCACCCTTGCCGACGTTGGCGCTCCACAGTTTCGAGACCGATGCGGTCGGCGTGATGTCGACGAGTTCGACCGGATCGACCGGCTTCTCGCCTTCCTTGTCCTTGCCGGAGAACCAGCCCTTCACCGTGCTGCAGCCGCCCAGCGCGGCGATGATCGCGGTGGCCGCGACCAGGCGTACCAGGGTGCGCGTCATGCGGCACCTCCGGTCTTCGGCGGCGTACCGCCGGCGTCGATCAACTTCAACTCGACCAGACGGCGCTGCGGGGACACCGCATCCAGCGTGGTCAGTGCACGGGTGTAGGCCTCCTGCGCATCCTTGGCCTTGCCGGTGGCGAGCAGCGCGTCACCGCGCACTTCCAGGCTGGAGGCGTCGTCGGCCTTGTCCAGCACCTTCAGCGCTTCGTCGTGCTTGCCCGCGTCGATCAGCAGGCGGGCGAGCCGCAGGTTCACCAGCGGCCGCAGGGCGTCGTCAGGCGTCAGCGAGCGGAGAGTGGCGATAGCGGCGTCGCGCTCGCCTGCCTGCATCTGCGCCTTGGCCAGCTGCAGACCGGCGACATCGGCATAGAGCTCGTCTTCCTTGACCAATGCGCCCACCGCAGTCTGGGCCTGCTTCAGGTCGCCCTTGGCGAGACCTTCGACGGCGGTCTGATAGCTCTGGTATGCCTGCTCTTTCTTGCCCGCCAGGTCCTTCTGCCACCACTGCCAGCCGAAGATCACGCCCAGCCCCAGGCCCACGCCTCCCAACAGGCCGGCACCATTACTTCTCAGCCAGCTGCGGACACGTTCGCTTTGTTCGTGCTCGTCGAGCAGATCATCAATCGCCATGCGCTCTCTTGCCCCGTCTCAGGCGGGGTCTCGGTCTAGGTTGGACAAACCCGCGCGCGGGTCAGTCAACGACCGGCGCCAGGGAACCCTCAGAGGATACCGTAAAGCGTGCGACATTCGCTCGCTGGTACGGCGCCAGATCCACCGTACTCCCCGCTTGCTGAACCTCGACCGCCGTCGCATCGCCCAGTTTCACGCGACCGACTTCGCCCTGCGCATAGCGGCGCTGATCGCCTGCGCGCAGCAATGCGTGCTCGACCCTGGTTCCGTCCGGCGCATTCACTTCGACCCAGCTGTCGCCCTTGAACGACAGCGACAGCCAGGGCGTTGCCGCGCGCGGCAACGATGCCATGGAAGCCACGTAGGGCGCGGCACGGGGACGACGGGCCGGTCGCGCAGCGTCCGGCGCTTCATCGCCCGCAGCCGACGGAGCGGACACCAGGTCGAGGGACGCCGTGGCGGTGTCGGATGCCGGTCCTGCGGACGGACGCAGCGCCATCCATACCGGCGTCACGATCACCAGCGTCAACACCACATAGACGGCGCGACGCTTGAAGCTCTCGAAGACATACTGGAACCGCGGCGTGTGAGTGTGGCTGACCAGCTCTGCCGGCCTTGCCACCGCCGCATCGGCCTGCTGCAGGAACGGCTCCACGTCCACTTTCAGCAGCCTGCCGTAGCTGCGCAGCTGCCCGCGCACGAACACGGCACCGCCGGACTGGTCCCACTGCCCCGCTTCCAGGGTCTGCAGCACCTTCGCCGGCATCTTCAGGCGCTGGCCGACCTCCTGCAAGGACAGGCCCGCCTGCTCACGTGCTGACCGCAACGCCTCGCCGCACCCCTGCGGCGGGGACACATCCCCGACTACCGATTGCATCATGGCCCTGCATTTCCCCCGGTTGTGACGTCCTGCGCGTCGGGGAACTCCGCCCGAATACGCTGAACATATCGACTGGCAGCGGCCTTGTCGCCGAGTCTGTCCTCGATTTGTGATGCGAGTTTCAACACGGCCGCCGTCGCCGGCCCCGCCGCCAGTCTGCGCTCAACGAAGGCGCGGGCGGACATGTACTGCTGCCTGTGGAACTCGAGCTCGGCCATGGCCTCGAGCGCGACGGCATTGGCCGGCTCGATCTCGAGCGCCCGCCGCAGGTCGCGTGAAGCACGATCATTCTGGCCAGACTTGAGCGCGCAACTGCCCGCATTGGACAGGGCGGAAGCCGGCGTGGCATAGCCCGGCGCCAGGACCGCGCGATCGAACCAGACCAGGGACTCGGCGGCGAAACCATTGGCGCAGAGCCAGGTGCCATAGTTGTTCTGCACCCCGCCGTGCGCAGGCGCCAGCTCGGCGGCACGCCGGTAGTGCTGCCCTGCCAGAACGGCGTTGCCGCGCCGGTCCTCGATGATGCCCAGCAGGGTCACTGCGTCGGTCGAACCCGGCTCGAGCTTCAACGCCGCGCGGGCGTCCTTTTCGGCTTCGTCGGCCTGCCCCGACTGCAAACGTTGCACGGCCCGGGCAAGCAGGGTCCGCACCGTCTGCCGACGTTTCACTTCCGGACTGTCGCTGACCGAGTAATCCTGGGCGATCTGCTCGCCGGACAGATGCTCCATCTTGCCCTTGGGGCGCACGAAGGTCAGGCGACTGCAGGCACTCGCCAGCAGGATGGTGATCAGCAACAGGCAGAACGCCTTACGCTGCATCGTCGATGCCCTGTTCCTGCAACTGCCGGCGGAACTCGGCCTGGCGGCGGGTACGGTCCATCACCTGCCCCTTCAACTGGCCACAGGCGGCATCGATGTCGTCACCGCGGGTCCGGCGCACCATGGTCAGCACCTGCGAATCGAGCAGGAGCTTCTGGAAGGCACGGATGTCTTCCTCGGGCGCCCGCTCGTAGCGCGTTCCCGGGAAGGGATTGAAGGGAATCAGATTGACCTTGCCGGCATCCTTCAATTGCGCGGCATTGCTGAACTTGCGCATCAGCTGCGCGAGCTGGCGTGCATGCTCGGGCTGGTCGTTGACGCCCTTCATCAGCGTGTACTCGAACGTCACCGAGTCGCGCTTCTTGTTCGCTCGCAGATAGCGCACGCACGACGCCATCAGCTCGGCGATCGGATACTTCTTGTTGAGCGGTACCAGTTGCTCGCGCAAGGCATCGTTGGGCGCGTGCAGCGAGACCGCCAACGACACATCCGTCTCGGTCGACAGGCGGTCGATCATCGGCACCAGGCCGGACGTCGACAGCGTGACCCGCTTGCTGGCCAGGCCGTAGCCCAGGTCGTCGCGCATGATGTTCATCGCGCGCACGACGTTGTCGAAGTTGAGCAGCGGCTCGCCCATGCCCATCATCACCACGTTGGTGAGACGGCGGTTCTGCGCGGGGACATTGCCCAGGTGACGCGCGGTCACCCAGACCTGCCCGATGATCTCGGCAGTGGTGAGGTTGCGGTTGAAGCCCTGCGTGGCCGTCGAGCAGAAGGTGCAGTTCAGGCCGCAACCGACCTGCGACGACACGCACAGCGTACCGCGGCTCTTGTCGGGGATATAGACGGTTTCGACGGCATTCTTGCCGTCAACGCCCATACCGAGCAGCCACTTGTGGGTGCCATCGGCGGAGGGCTTGTCGAACACCACCTGCGGAACCACCACCTCGGCATGTTCCTGCAGTTTCGCGCGCAGGTTCTTGCCGAGATCGGTCATCTCGCTGAAGTCGGTGACGTAGCGATGGTGGATCCACTTCATCACCTGGTGTGCGCGGAACTTCTGCTCACCGAGCGTACCGACGAAGAACTGCTCCAGTCCTTCGCGGTCCAGATCCATCAGGTTCTGCTTCGACGACACGGGCACGCCGACAGCCACGGACGGTGCGTCCGTGGCCAGTTTCAACTCGATCGGCGGCAGTTCGTCGCGGCTCATCGCATGTCGCTTAGCGCGAGAACACTTCGGTCGCGGCGAAGAAGTACGCGATCTCGTTGTTCGCGTTCTCGACCGAATCCGAACCGTGCGCCGCGTTGGCGTCGATGGAGTCGGCGAAGTCGGCGCGGATCGTGCCCGGTGCGGCGTCCTTCGGATTGGTGGCGCCGAGGATCTCACGATGCTTCAGTACGGCGTTCTCGCCTTCCAGCACCTGGATCGCGACGGGACCGGAGATCATGAACTCGACCAGCGCGTTGAAGAACGGACGCTCGCGGTGGACGGCATAGAAACCTTCCGCCTCGCGGCGCGAGAGGTGCTTCATCTTCGAGGCGATGATCTTCAGTCCGTTCTTTTCGAAGCGGGCATAGATTTCGCCGATGACGTTCTTGGCGACGGCATCGGGCTTGACGATCGACAGGGTGCGCTCCAGCGCCATGGGGATTCTCTCCGTTTGGGCGGGCCACTGAGGACCCAAGGTTAACATGAAAAACCCGCGTCGAAACGCGGGCTTAGATCAAAAAGCGTAGCGAGATTCTAACGTATCCGGCGGCAAGTTGCAGCGGCCACCGGGGCGCGATTGCTGCTTCGCAACATGACACGCCGTGGCCACGGGCGGACAATCAGTCAAACAAGCGTTTGATTCAGTTTCCGGAGGGGCCATGGGCAACACCACGCATTTCTCGACCAAGGAGCGGATCCTGGGGGCGGCCGAAGAGCTGTTCGCCCAGCACGGCTTTGCGGGCACCTCCTTGCGGCAGGTCACCAGCCGGGCGGACGTCAATATCGCGGCGGTCAACTACCACTTCGGCAGCAAAGAGAACCTGGTCAACGAGGTCTTCCGCCGCCGCATGGACGACATGACCGCTGCCCGGCTGTCACTGCTCGACAAGGCGCTGACCAGCCGCCCCGGTGAGCTGGAACCCATCCTCGCCGCCTTCGTCGAACCCGCCCTGGCGCTGGCCCAAGACCGCCACGGCGGTGGCGCCTTCGTCCGGGTCATCGCCCGCGCCTACGCCGAGAAGAACGACGGGCTGCGCAAGTTCCTGTCCGACCATTACGGCCATGTGCTGCGCGAGTTCGGCAAGGCCATCGCTGCCTGCGTGCCCGGCCTGAGCAAGGAAGAGCTCTACTGGCGGCTGGACTTCTTCTCCGGCGCGCTGACCTACGCCATGGCCGATTTCGGCCTGATCAAGCGCCCCACGGGTGTCACGGAAGCCGCGCACCGTGAGCGGGCCGCCCGTGAACTGATCCGCTTCGCCGAGGCCGGCCTGCGCGCCGACCACACCTAACCCCTGCAATCCGAGGAAATCCCATGTCCAACCCCCTGCTTGTTCGCAAGGCGGCCGTCCTGGGCGCCGGTGTGATGGGCGCGCAGATCGCCGCGCACCTGACCAACGCCGGTGTCGACACCGTCCTGTTCGACCTGCCCGCCAAGGACGGCCATCCCGACGGCATCGTCCACAAGGCCATCGCCAACCTGGCCAAGCTCAGTCCGGCGCCGCTGGCGAGCAAGGCGCTGGCCGACGCCATCACGCCGGCCAACTACGAAACCGGCCTGGAACACCTGAAAGGCTGCGACCTGATCATCGAGGCCATCGCCGAGCGGATGGACTGGAAGCAGGACCTGTACAAGAAGATCGCCCCGTTCGTGGCCGATCATGCGGTGCTGGCGAGCAACACTTCCGGCTTGGGAATCAACAAGTTGGCGGAAGTTCTTCCGGAACAACTTCGCCATCGGTTCTGCGGCGTGCACTTCTTCAACCCGCCGCGCTACATGCATCTGGCCGAACTGATCCCGGCCAAGTCGACGGACGCCTCGGTGCTGGAAGGCCTTGAAGCCTTCCTGACCACCACGCTCGGCAAGGGCGTGGTGTACGCCAAGGACACCCCCAACTTCATCGGCAACCGGATCGGCGTGTTCTCGATCCTGGCCACCGCGCACCATACCGGCGAGTTCAAGCTGGGCTTCGACGAAGTGGACGCCATCACCGGCCCGCTGATCGGCCGCCCGAAGTCCGCCACCTACCGCACGTCCGACGTCGTGGGCCTGGACACCATGGCCCACGTCATCAAGACCATGGCCGACACCCTGCCCGACGACCCGTGGCACCCGTACTTCACGTCGCCGAAATGGCTGGACGCGCTGATCGCCAAAGGCGCGCTGGGCCAGAAGACCGGCGCCGGCATCTTCCGCAAGGTCGGCAAGGACATCGTGGTCCTGGATCTGGAGAAGCAGGACTACCGCGCCTCCGACCGCACCGCGGCGCCCGAGGTGGTCGAGATCCTGAGGATCAGGAACCCCGCCGAGAAGTTCGCCAAACTGCGTGAGAGCCCGCATCCGCAGGCGCAGTTCCTGTGGGCGGTGTTCCGCGACCTGTTCCACTACAGCGCCTATCACCTGGCCGACATCGCCGAGACCGCGCGCGACGTCGACCTGGCCATCCGCTGGGGCTACGGCTGGTCGCTGGGTCCGTTCGAGACCTGGCAGGCCGCCGGCTGGAAGCAGGTGGCCCAGTGGATTGCCGACGACATCGTGGCCGGCAAGGCGATGAGCAGCGCGCCGCTGCCGAACTGGGTGTTCGACGGCCGCGAAGGCGTGCATGCCGCCGAAGGCAGCTACAGCCCCTCCAAGAACGCCAAGCTGCCGCGCTCCTCGCTGGCCGTCTACCAGCGCCAGCGCTTCCCTGATCCGCTGCTGGGCGAAGTGTTCCCGCAGGGCGAAACCGTGTTCGAGAACGACGGCGTGCGCCTGTGGACCGACGGCGACGGCATCGGCGTGGTCAGCTTCAAGACCAAGATGCACACCGTCTCGGATGCCGTTCTGGACGGCTTGCAGGAAGCGATCTCGGTCGCCGAGCAGAAATTCAAGGGTCTGGTGATCTGGCAGCCGAAGGAGCCCTTCTCCGCCGGTGCCGATCTGGCCGGCGCGCTGGGCGCGCTGCAGGCCGGCAAGATCGCCGAGTTCGAGGCGATGGTCGCCAACTTCCAGGCCACCAGCCAGCGCATCAAGTATTCGCTGGTACCCGTGGTGGCCGCCGTGCGCGGCCTCGCGCTGGGCGGCGGGTGCGAGTTCCAGATGCACAGTGCCCGCACCATCGCGCACCTGGAGAGCTACATCGGGCTGGTCGAAGCCGGCGTCGGCTTGCTGCCGGCCGGCGGCGGCTTGAAGGAGATCGCCGTTCGCGCCTCGCAGGCGGCCGGTCCGGGCGGCGATGTGTTCGCCGAGTTGAAGAAGACCTTCGAGACCGTGGCGATGGCCAAGGTGTCGGCATCTGCCGTCGAAGCGAAGGAGCTGGGCCTGGTGCGTGCCGGCGACAAGGTCGCCTTCAACGCTTACGAGCTGCTGCACATCGCCAAGCAGGAAGCGCTTGCGCTGGCCGAGACGGGCTACCGCCCGCCCCTGCCCGCCCGCCGCATCCAGGTGGCCGGCGACGTCGGCATCGCCACCTTCAAGATGATGCTGGTCAACATGCTGGAAGGCCGCTTCATCAGCCCCTACGACTACGAGATCGCCGTGCGCATCGCCACCGTGCTGTGCGGCGGCGAGGTCGACCGCGGCGCGCTGGTCGACGAGGAATGGCTGCTCAAGCTGGAACGCCAGCACTTCGTCGAACTGGCCCAGCAGGAAAAGACCCAGGCCCGCATCGCGCACATGCTGAAGACCGGCAAGCCGCTCAGGAACTGAGAATCGGGAATGGGGAGTCGGGAATGGCAACAGTCAGTTCCCGGCTCCACGTTCCCTCCCTAATTTTCTGCCGGGAAGCAGGAATGCCGCAGATCGCACGAATCCGCCTTTACGATTCTCGACTCTCCATTCCCCATTCCCGGCTTTCGGAGAAAGCCAAGTGAGCAAGCAAATCCAGGACGCCTACATCGTCGCCGCCACCCGCACGCCGGTCGGCAAGGCGCCGAAGGGCGTATTCCGCAACACCCGCCCCGACGACATGCTGGCGCATGTGCTGAAGTCGGTCGTGGCGCAGGCGCCGGGCATCGACCTCAACCGCATCGACGACGCCATCATCGGCTGCGCGATGCCCGAGGGCGAGCAAGGCATGAACGTGGCGCGCATCGGCCTGCTGCTGGCGGGCCTGCCGAACACGATCGCGGCACAGACCATCAACCGCTTCTGCTCGTCCGGTCTGCAGGCCGTGGCGATGGCGGCCGACCAGATTCGCCTGGGCAATGCCGACCTGATGCTGGCCGGTGGCACCGAGAGCATGAGCATGGTGCCGATGATGGGCAACAAGGTCGCCATGGCGCCCAGCGTGTTCGACAACGACCACGTGGCCATCGCCTACGGCATGGGCATCACCGCGGAGAAGGTCGCCGAGGAATGGAAGATCTCGCGCGAGGACCAGGACGCCTTCGCCGTCGCTTCGCACCAGAAGGCATTGGCTGCGCAGGCGGCGGGCGAGTTCCGGGACGAGATCAGCCCTTACCGGATCATTTCCCGCCAGCCCGACCTGGCCGGCAACACCGTGCGCCTGAAGGAGCTGCTGGTCGAGCAGGACGAAGGTCCGCGTGCCGATACCTCGCTGGAAGGCCTGGCCAAGCTGCGCACGGTGTTCCGCAATCCGCAGTTCGGCGGCACGGTGACGGCGGGTACCTCGTCGCAGATGAGCGATGGTGCGGCCGGCGTGTTGCTGGCGTCGGAACAGGCGATCAAGGATTACGGCCTGACTCCGCTGGCCCGCTTCGTCAGCTTCTCCGTGGCGGGTGTGCGTCCTGAAGTGATGGGTATCGGCCCGATCGCGGCGATCCCGAAGGCATTGAAGCAGGCCGGCCTGACCAAGGACCAGTTGGACTGGATCGAACTCAACGAAGCCTTCGCCGCGCAGGCGCTGGCGGTGATCCGCGACAGCGATCTGGACCCGTCGAAGATCAACCCGCTGGGCGGCGCCATCGCGCTGGGCCATCCACTCGGCGCGACCGGTGCGATACGCACCGCGACCATCGTGCACGGCATGCGCCGGCACCAGAAGAAGTACGGCATGGTGACCATGTGCATCGGCACCGGCATGGGCGCGGCCGGCATCTTCGAGTCGCTGTAAGCGCGTCCACACTGGGTAATGGGAAATGGCGCCTTGGGGCGCCATTTCTTTTGGGTCTCTTCACGCCATCCGTGCCCCGTCCGGAACACGCCGCTCGACCGTGGTGATCACCACGCCGTCGTCCGTATGGAAGCCGGTCAGCAGGAACTCGGACACGAAGGGCCCCACCTGTTTCGGCGGGAAGTTGATGACGCCGACGATCTGGCGCCCGACCAGTTCCTTCGCCGAATAGATCGCCTGGATCTGCGCGCTGGTCTTCCTGATCCCATGCGGACCGAAGTCGACCCACAGCTTCCACGCCGGCTTGCGCGCCTCGGGGAACGGTTCGACCCGTAGCACCGTGCCCGCGCACAACTGCACCTTGGCGAAATCATCCCAGGCGATGAGGTCCATCGGTTCCGTCATGTCCGCCCCCCGCCTTCCGTCCGCGCCTTCCACGCGTCCTTGGCCTCTGCCCACCAATAGCTCAACTGGGCACCGAGGAAGCCCGCCGGTTTCATTGCCGAGACCAGGCCATAAGCGGAGAACTCGCGCCATCGCTCGTCCCCTTCCGCAATGGCGGCCGCGACGATCTCGCCCGCGAACGTGGTCGGCGCCACGCCATGTCCACCGAACGCCTGCGCCACCCACAGCCCGGGCTCGACCTGGCCGATCTGGGGCATCTCGTGGCGGGCATAACTCATCAGGCCAGACCAGGCGTAGTCGATCGCCACACCGTCCAACTGCGGAAAGACCTTCAGCATGTCGCGATACAGCAGGCGCCTGACGGCCTGGGGCGAGCGATCCAGGATGGAAATTCGCCCACCCCACAACAACCGCGAGTCGGGCAGCGGCCGGTAGTAATCGAAGGCAAAGCGGGTGTCGTAGACCGCGGCGCGCGTGCGCATCGCGTCATCCATCCGGTCACCCAGCGGCTCGGTGACCATGACGTAGGTGGCGATCGGCAACACACCGGCGTCCACGCGTCGGTGCAGGCCGGCCAGATAACCGCCGCAGGCCAGCACCACGTGCTTCGCTTCGACGGTCCCTGACGGCGTGGTGATGCGCCAGCCATGTCCGCTCTTCGCAAGCGAGACCGCAGGCGACTGCGCAAAGACCGCGACGCCTTGCGCGGCTGCCACCTGCACCAGCCCGTTCGCATACTTCAAGGGATGGAAGTGAAAGGCGCGCGGTTCGAACAGGGCGTCGTGATAGCGCGTCGTGCG
Source organism: Pseudoxanthomonas sp. LH2527 (assembly GCF_022539275.1). Classification (NCBI taxonomy): domain Bacteria; kingdom Pseudomonadati; phylum Pseudomonadota; class Gammaproteobacteria; order Lysobacterales; family Lysobacteraceae; genus Pseudoxanthomonas; species Pseudoxanthomonas sp. LH2527. The sequence continues at coordinate 293,091 of NZ_JAKZBW010000001.1, forward strand.
CAGTTGCGAGCGGACGGCGTCGCGATCCATCCATTGCCAGTCCTGGTCGAAGGTCTCCGCAAGCAGCGCCTGGCGCCGCTTCAGCACGTGCTGGTCACGGAACCAGTTGGCCCACAGGATGCCTGCCTGGGTGTCATCGCAATCGATGCCATGCCGTGCGATACGGCTGCGGATCAGGTCCACCGCCTGTATCGTGCCCGCGTACAGGGCTTTCGCTCGCTTGGCCCCCAGGTCACGCAGCAGCGAGTCCTCGCCACGCGAGAAGCCGCCGAACACGAAGCCGCCATTGCGACCGGAGGCACCGAACGCGGGTACGTCCGCTTCCAGCAGCACGACACCGCAGACCCCGCGCTCGGCCAAGCCCAGTGCGGTATTCAGCCCCGCAAATCCTCCGCCGACGACACAGACCGTGGCATCGACGGTCGACTGAAGTGCCGGCAGCACAGGCGCGCTGCCGGCCGTGTCGACGTAGTAGTTGCGGGATGACATCGCCAAGAAACGACTCCCCTGGCCTGCAAGGGCCAACCCTGCCCAGCCGGTTGCGGTCAGCCGAGGTCGCGCACGCCCAACTCATTCAAGGCATTCTGCATGGTCGCACGCGCCGCATCGCTGAGCCTCTCGTGGTCGAGCGCATAGCGGATGGTGGCCTCGATCAGCCCGATGTGGGTGCCACAGTCGAAACGCGTGCCCTGGAAGCGGTAGGCGTGAACCGGTTTCTCCGCAAGCAGCGCCGCGATGGCATCGGTCAGCTGGATTTCCCCACCCGCTCCCGGCGTCGTGCTTTCCAGCAACGCAAAGATGCGCGCATCCAGTACGTAACGACCGACGACCGCGAGCGTACTGGGGGCGAGATCCGGCTTGGGCTTTTCGACGATGGCGCTGATGCGCCCTTCGCGCCCCGAGAACGCGTCGGTTGCGACGATGCCGTAACTGCCGGTCTGGTCGCGCGGCACATCCTGCACGGCGATCACACTGCTGCCACTGGCTTCGGCAGCGTCGGCCATCTGCTTCAAGGCACCCGGGCCGCGGTTCCAGATCAGGTCGTCGGGCAGCAGTACGGCAAAAGGCTCATCGCCTACGATGGGCTTGGCGCACAACACCGCGTGCCCCAATCCCAAAGCTTCGGCCTGGGTGACGAAGACCGCGCGGACATGCGGCGGCAGCACGTTCCGCACCAGTTCCAGTTGCTCGATCTTGCCTGCGCGCTCGAGCTTCTGTTCCAGCTCGTACGCCTTGTCGAAGTAATCCGCCACCGCGTGCTTGTAACGGTTGGTGACGAAGATCAGCGTATCGCAGCCCGCCTCGATCGCCTCGTCAACCGCGTACTGGATCAGCGGCCGATCGATGATCGGCAGCATTTCCTTGGGCACGGTCTTGGTGGCGGGCAGGAAACGGGTGCCAAGCCCCGCCACGGGGAACACGGCCTTGCGGATTCGGGCTTGGGTCATCGGGTCCTGCGCGCGTCGCGGCTTGGGAAGACCACGATATTAGCCGACGCTTCATCAACTCCGTTTGACAGCGGCGCGAACTCGGGCACGGCGACCTTCAGCACCTCACCCAACTCGGCGGTGTCATACCGGCTGTGCGCAGCCCGCAAGCGCTGCAGCGCAAGTTCGAGGAACTCCGGCGACACCTCGCGGGCCAGCGCCTTCATGATCTTCGAATGCGACGTGGGCTGGTAGCGCTCGTCCGCATGGAACAGGGTCTCGTGCAGCTTTTCGCCCGGGCGCAGGCCCGTGTAGACGATCGCGATGTCGCGGCCCGGCTGCTTGCCCGCCAGCCGGATCATCTGCTCGGCCAGCAGGCGGATCGGCACCGGGTCACCCATGTCCAGCGTGTAGATCGATGCGTGCGCCGCACCGGACGCCGCCTGCAGGATCAACTGGCAGGCCTCGGGGATGGTCATGAAGTAACGGGTCACGTCGGGATCCGTGACGGTCACCGGCCCACCCTTGCGTATCTGCTCGCGGAAAAGCGGGACCACGCTGCCCGCCGAGTCGAGGACGTTGCCGAAGCGGACCGTCACGTAACGCGTTCCGGAACGCGCATCGTCCAGCGCCTGACATGCCATCTCGGCCAGCCGCTTGGTCGCTCCCAGGACATTGACCGGATCCACGGCTTTGTCGGTCGAAATCAGGACGAACGTACCCACGCCAGCCTCACGGCAGGCACGGGCCACGGTCTCTGTCGCGAGCACGTTGTTGCCCACTGCCTCACGCAGGTGGCCTTCCAGCAGCGGTACCTGCTTGTAGGCGGCCGCATGGAACACCGCGTCCGGCTCAGCCAGCTGCATCGCGTGTGCGATGACGGCAGGATCACCGCAGTTGCCGAGCACAGGCAGGACTTCCAGATCCGGGAAGGCGCGCCGCAGGTCGCCCTGGATGGTGATGAGCGCAAGCTCGTCGATCTCGACCAGCGCGATCCGCTGCGCACCATGGCGCGCGCACTGCCTGCAGAGCTCGGAACCGATGGAACCACCCGCACCGGTCACCATGACGGTGCGCCCGCCCAGCCAGCCCCGTATGAGCTTCCAGTCCGGCGTTACCGATTTCCGACCCAGCAGATCCTCGATCGCGACCTCCTTGAGGTCGCCGGGCATGGACTGGCCTTCCAGGACATTGACCAGTCGCGGCACCATGCGGAACGGCAGTCCGGTGCTCTCGCAGATCGCCACGACACGTTGCATGGCAGGCGCTTCGAGCGACGGCATGGCGATGACCAGCATCCGCGCGGCCGTCTCGCGAGCGACCGCAGCCGCGCTCTCCAAGCCGCCCAGCACCGGAACGCCGAGCAGCTTGGAACCGTGCAGCCGCGAGGCATCGTCAAGGAAGGCCACCGGGTGGTACACACCCGTCCGCCGAAGTTCCCGCACCAGTGCCTCGCCTGCCCGGCCTGCGCCCAGGATCAATACGCGGGATGCACTCTCATGGCTCCGCTGAAGCTGGCTGTCCTTCCAAGCCCTGTACGCCAATCGTGGCAGGCCAAGAAAGCCGACCAACGCGAACGGGTAGAAACCCAGCACGGCACGTGGTGTGGAGCCAAACCGGTTGTAGAAGAAGAGACCCAGCACGACACCGAGGAACCCCAGCGCGCAGGCCTTCACGATGTTCCAGAGGTCGGGCAGGCTCGCGAAACGCCAGAGTCCGCGATAAAGGCCCATCCACCAGAAGACGGCACCCTGCGCCATAAGGACAATGGCGATTTCATTGGACCAGAGGGGAAACTCCGGCGCATGGGCCAGCATGGAGTAACGGAACCGGTGCAGCGCCTGCCAGCACAGCCACACCATGGCCAAATCATGGATCGCCACAAGCGCGCGAGGCATGAATCCGCTCAATCGATCCCGCCAGGACTCCATCAGTTCCCTCTCCCAGTGCTAATCGCGCCATCCCCGACGCAATAAAAACCACAATGCCGCGCCTGTACCGAAGACCATGATCGTCACCGATGCGGTGACGGCCAAACCGGCCTGTAATGCCGCACAGCTTAACAATAAGCTAATACCGCCAAACGCCATGTAAATCACGGTTATCAATGTGTGCCCCCATCGTCTGGCGCCCATTTGGTACAGGTGCCCGACATGGGGGGTCCACCACCGCTCCCCGCGGAGCATGCGCCCCGACAGCGTGAAGCCGGCGTCGATGAGGAAGGCGCAGAGCGGAAGCAGCAGCAACGGCGCCTGCGACGACGGGCGTGTGACCCACGCCGCCACCGCCAGCCCCGCCAGCGCAAACCCCAGCGCCCCGCTCCCCACATCGCCCAGGAATATCCGGGCCTTGGGGAAATTGAACGGCAGGAAGCCCAGGCAGCCCGCGAGCAGCGCCAGGGCCAGCCACTGCCAGCCGCCGTCCAGCAGCCCCGCGTAGGCCAGCGCTGCCAGCGCCGCCTGACTGGCGGCCAGCCCATTGATGCCGTCCATGAAGTTCCAGACGTTGACCAGCGCCATCGCGGCTGCGAACGCGAGCAAGGCCGGCAACCAGTGGCCGCTTTGCCAGCCAGCTCCCGCCGCCAGCATCGTCGCCGCCACGGCTTGTACCCCCAGGCGCAACCAGGGCGACAAGGGGCGGTGGTCGTCCCACCAGCCGATCCCCGCCACCAGCAGCAACCCGGGCAGGAAGCCGAGCCACAAGGCATCCACGGACGCCTGCCTCGTCATCAGGTAGACGCCGGCACAGGCCACCACCAGGACGATGGCGATGCCGCCGCCCCTCGGCGTTGCGACCGTGTGGCTGCGCCGCTCGCCCGGCTGGTCCATCAGGTTGCCGCGCAGCGCGTAGTGCCGCGCCATCCAGGTCGCCACGGCGGCGGCGACGGCCAGCCCCCCCACCCAGACATACGCGCTGGGCATCACACCACCGCGTAGTTCAGCAGCGGCTTGACCGTCCCCCACTCCTTGCAGCTCGGGCACTGCCAGTGATGCGTGCGGGCACCAAAGCCGCAGCGGGTGCAGCGGTAGCTCGGATTGCGCACCAGCAACTGGTCGGTGATGTGCTTGAGATCGTGCAGGGTGGCGGAGGGATCCGCGCCCTCGGCCAGCGTCAGGTCGATCAGCGACGCCTCACCCCTGACCGAGGGGCGGTCCTTGAGCTGTCGTGCCAGATAAGCGCGCGCGGCGGCGACGCCCTCCTGCCGCTCAACCAGCTTGGTCAGGGCCAGCACCGGCGCGATCCCGCGATAGTGCTCGCACATCTCGGACAGGAACGCCCGCGCGCCCGAAAAATCGCCGACCTGTTCATAGCTGGCCAGCAGGCTGGGCAGCACCTCCGGCAGATAATCCGGATCGTGCCGGGCAGCGCGCTCGAAGGCGCGGATCGCGGCTTCGGGATTGCCCGCATCCGTCTCGATCCGCCCCTCGATGATGCCGGCGCGCACGCTGCCCGCATCAGCCTGGTAGGCCCGCCCCACGGCAGCGCGTGCCGCGTCGATGTTGTTCGCCGTGCGCTGCCGTTCGGCGAGCTCGCACTCGAACTGGGCGACCAGCTTGCCCATCGGCTCGGCGGTGACCTCTTCGTACCGCCGCGCATTGTCGATGGCCTTCTCCCAGTCCCGCTCGGCCTGGTAGATGCCGATCAGGTGCTTGAGCGCCTGTGGTGCGCGCTGGTCTATCCGGGCAAGATCGGTGAAGACGGTCTCGGCGCGATCGAGCAGGCCCGAGCGCATGTAATCCTCGCCCAGCGCCAGCAACGCCTGCACGCGCTGCGCATCGCTCAGGTCGGCCCGCTGCACCAGACCCTGGTGCAGGCGGATGGCGCGGTCCACTTCGCCCCGGCGACGGAACAGATGGCCCAGGGCGACCTGCGTCTCGAACGTTTCCTTGTCCAGCTCGGCGATATGCAGGAACAGCTCGATCGCCTTGTCAGGCTGCTCGTTGAGCAGGTAGTTCAGACCACGGAAATAGGTGCTCGACAACCGGCTGACCTGGGTGTCGCCGTGCCGCTGGCCCCCACGCCGGCCGATGATCCAGCCACTCAGCGCCGCCAGCGGGAGGAACAGGAAGAACCAGAACCACTCGGTCAGGAAGTCCATGCTCAGGGACCGCCGTCCACGGCCGACGTGCCGGCGGCGGCCGTCGTCGTCGAGGCGGCACGGTTCGCCTTGCGCAGCTTGGCGTACAGCGGCCAGACCAGGGTAGCCAGCACGATCAGTCCGCCGACCACGACACCCAGCAGCAGGGACAGCATGATGCCGACGCCGGAGGACGTCTGGAATTCGGTGAACAGGAGTTTCAACGTGATCGGCTGCGTGTTGAGCACGCCGATGATGAGTCCGTAGGCCAGGAACAGCAGTGCGACGACCAGGCGGAACATGTTCATCAGGCGACTCCTTGCAGGACGGCGCCTAGCTTAACGGAGTCGGCGCGGAACGACACGCGCCTGTGGCGGGGCTATTCCCCGCTTTCCTCGATGGGCGTGACGTCACTGACGCGCTCGCGCAGCTCCTTGCCCGGCTTGAAATGGGGGACGTGCTTGGCCGGCAGCGCGACCGATTCACCGGTCTTGGGATTGCGACCCATGCGCGGCGGGCGGTAGTGCAGCGAAAAACTGCCGAAGCCACGGATCTCGATGCGGTCACCCTGCGACAGGGCGCCACCCATCATTTCCAGCAACGCCTTGACGGCCAGGTCCACGTCCTCCGCCTTGAGGTGCGGCTGGCGGCGGCTGAGGATCTCGATGAGTTCGGATTTGGTCATCGCATGCGGAATAAGGGCGGAAGTACCCGCGCCGGCCCGGGGTTTCCGGGCCGGCGGGGAACGTTACAACCAGACGTAAAGCAACAGCGGAGCCGCTTACTCGGACTTGCCACCGTCCAGCTGTGCACGAAGCAGCGCGCCCAGGCTGGTGGTACCGGTGGACGCTTCGGCGGCCGACTTGTTGTACTCGGCCAGCGCCTCGGCGGTCTCGGCTTCGTCCTTGGCCTTGATCGACAGCTGCAGCGTGCGGCCCTTGCGGTCCATGCCGATGAACTTGGCTTCGACCTTGTCGCCGACCTTCAGGTGCTGGCTGGCATCGTCCACGCGGTCGTAGCTGATGTCGCGCGCCATCACGTAGCCTTCGATGCCGTCGGCCAGTTCGACCGTGGCGCCCTTGGCGTCCACTTCCTTCACCGTGCCTTCGACCTTCGAGCCCTTCGGGTGCGCGGCCATGTACTGGCCGAACGGGTCCTGCTCCAGCTGCTTCACGCCCAGGCTGATGCGCTCACGCTCCGGGTCCACGGCCAGCACCACGGCTTCCAGCGTGTCGCCCTTCTTGAAGTTGCGCACGATGTCTTCGCCGGTGGTGTTCCAGCTGATGTCCGACAGGTGGATCAGGCCGTCGATGCCGCCGTCCAGGCCGATAAAGATGCCGAAGTCGGTGATCGACTTGATCTGGCCGGACACCTTGTCGTTCTTCTTGTGGGTGGCCGCGAAGGTTTCCCACGGATTGGCGGCAACCTGCTTCATGCCCAGCGAGATGCGGCGACGCTCTTCGTCCACGTCCAGCACCATCACTTCGACCTCGTCACCGACCTGCACGACCTTGGACGGATTGACGTTCTTGTTGGTCCAGTCCATCTCGGAGACGTGCACCAGGCCTTCGACGCCCGGCTCGATCTCGACGAACGCGCCGTAATCGGTGACGTTGGAGACCTTGCCGAACACGCGGCTGTTGGCCGGGTAGCGGCGGGCGATGTTGTCCCACGGATCCTCGCCCAGCTGCTTCAGGCCCAGCGAAACGCGGTTGCGCTCGCGGTCGTACTTCAGCACGCGAACGTCCAGCTCCTGGCCGACTTCCACGACCTCGGACGGATGGCGCACGCGCTTCCAGGCCATGTCGGTGATGTGCAGCAGGCCGTCGATGCCACCCAGGTCAACGAACGCGCCGTAGTCGGTGAGGTTCTTGACCACACCCTTCAACACCACGCCTTCCTGCAGCTTGTCCATCAGCTGCTCGCGCTCTTCCGAATGCTCGCTCTCGACCACCGCACGGCGGGAGACGACCACATTGTTGCGCTTGCGATCCAGCTTGATGAGCTTGAACTCCAGCTCCTTGCCTTCCAGGTAGCCCGGGTCGCGCACGGGGCGCACGTCGACCAGCGAACCCGGCAGGAATGCGCGGACGTCCTTGATGTCGACGGTGAAACCACCCTTGACCTTGCCGCTGATGCGGCCGGTGATGGTTTCGTTCTTCTCCAGCGCCTGCTCCAGCTCGTCCCACACCATGGCGCGCTTGGCCTTCTCGCGCGAGAGGACGGTTTCGCCGAAGCCGTTCTCGAGGGAGTCGAGCGCGACCTTGACTTCGTCGCCCACGCCCACGTCGATTTCGCCGGCGTCGTTCCGGAACTGTTCGATCGGCACGATGCCTTCGGACTTCAGGCCGGCGTTGATCACCACCACGTCGTTGCGGACTTCCACGACGACGCCGGTGACGATCGCGCCCGGCTTCAGCTTGGCCAGATGGGTCTGGCTCTGTTCAAACAGTTCGGCAAATGATTCGGTCATTGAAAAAATACTCGGTTGATGACACAGACCGGCGCACGGAGATGCGCACGGTCCACCCGTTGTCGGCCTGCGCGGGATGCGTATGGCCGTGAGTGTTGTGGTTGGACACACCGCGCGGAGGATTCCGCACGGACCTTCTGCAGCGCCAGGATCAACCTGCGCGTGCAGGCACCAGGGCCAGCACGCGCTCGACGACGGCGTCGATGCCGAGGCCGGTGGTGTCGATGAGGATGGCGTCGTCGGCCGGCCTCAGGGGCGCCACCGTGCGCTGGGCGTCACGGGCATCGCGGGCGAGGATCTCGCGCAGCAGACCGTCGATTGTGACGGAAACCCCTTTGTCTTTCAACTGCTTATAGCGCCTTTCCGCCCGTTCGTCGGCGCTGGCGGTCAGAAAGACCTTGTAGGGGGCATCCGGAAAGATGACCGTGCCCATGTCGCGGCCGTCGGCGACCAGCCCTGGAGACTGACGGAACGCCCGCTGACGCTCCTTCAGCGCCGAACGGACCTCCGGAATGGCGGCGATGGCCGAGGCCAGCGCACCGGTGGTCTCCAGGCGGAGTTCGTCGGTCGCGTCCAGATCGTCCAAGATCACCCGCAGTCCCTGCTCCGACTCCCGGAAGCTCACCCGGGTATCGAAGGCGCAACGGACCAGCGCTGCCGGATCGGAAATGTCCAGATCGGCCCAGCTCGCCGCCACGCCCACCGCGCGGTACAGCGCGCCCGAATCCAGGTAGTGCCAGCCCAGGCGGGCGGCCGCGAGGCGGCTGACGGTACCCTTGCCGGCGCCGGAAGGGCCATCGATGGTGAGGACGGGGGCGGTGTCGGACATGGGGGCTCCATAGGATTTTCGCCGCCATTATGGCCACCGCCGCAGGCCACGAGGAGACCGTCGCGCACCCCGGTCACGGGCAAGGGATGCAACCGCTTGATAAGGCAGCGGAATTGCCGCTAGAATAGCGGGCTTCGCTTCACCCCATACTTTTACGCCGAGGTTTCAACTCATGAAGGTCCTGTCCTCCCTGAAGTCGGCGAAGGCCCGTCACCGCGACTGCAAGGTGGTCCGCCGCCGCGGCAAGGTCTTCGTGATCTGCAAGTCCAACCCCCGTTTCAAGGCGCGCCAGCGCTGAGGAACGGCACTGCCGGCTCCGGCCGGCAATGCGCGAAAAGCCGCCTCCGGGCGGTTTTTTGTTGCTGCGGTCCACGCCGGCAACCCGCCGGGCGAGCGACGAGCAATGTCAAAAGCGGCGCCAGGCCGCCTTTTTGTTGCCTGCCTTTTGTTATAAAAGGCGGATCACCCAGGGGAACTCCACCATGAGCCGTCGCGCCCTCGCACTTCCGTTGATCGCCCTGCTCGGCCTTGCCGGCCCGGCGTCCGCCGATACGCTGCTGATCGAACGCGCCCAAGAAAAGCCGGCCGCCGCCGCGCCCGTGCGCGGACAGACCGCCGCCGATGTCGAGGCGCGCTTCGGCGCCCCGCAACAGAAGCTGGAGCCGCGTGGCGGCCAGAAGCGCCAGTGGCCGGTGATCCATCGCTGGGTGTATCCCGGCTTCACCGTCTATTTCGAGAAGAGCCGCGTCATCGACGTGGTCCTGAACCAGGCTTCCGCCGACGAAATCGGCCCCAAGCCTCCCATCCGTTGACCGGCGCCTCGCGCGCTCCGTAACCCGATGACCGATGCCTATCGCTTTCCCGCGGAATGGGAACTCCAGTCCGCGGTCCTGATCGCCTGGCCGCACGCCGAGACCGACTGGGCCGACCGCCTCGCCGACGTCGAGGAAACCTACGTCGCCCTGGTGGCCGCCATCACCCGCTTCCAGCCGGTGGTGATCTGCGTGGCCGACGACGACCTGCAGACCTATGCCGAAGCCCGACTGCGCTCGGCGCGGGTGGCGATGGAACGGGTGCGCTTCGTCCCGGCCGAATACGACGACACCTGGCTGCGCGACTCCGGCCCGATCACCCTGCGCGATGGCGACCGCTTCAAGCTGCTCGACTTCCGCTTCACCGGCTGGGGCGGGAAGTACGAGGCCAGCCGCGACGACCGTCTGGTCGGCGAACTGGCGGGCATGCAGTTGTTTCACAACTATTTCGTCCAAAGCATTGATTTTGCTTTGGAAGGTGGCGCCATTGAAACCGATGGCGCGGGCACGCTGTTGACCACGTGGCAGTGCCTGCATGAGCGTCATCCCGATGCCTCGCGCGAGGAATTGACCGGCAAGCTCGCCCGCTGGCTGAAGCAGGACCGCGTGCTCTGGCTCGACCACGGCTATCTGGAAGGCGACGACACCGACGCCCACATCGACACCCTCGCCCGCTTCGCTCCGGACGACGCCATCGTCTACCAGGCCTGCGATGACGCCGAGGACGTGCACTTCGCCGAACTGCAGGCCATGGCGGCCGACATCGCCGCCCTGCGCACCGCCGACGGCCGCCCGTATCGCGCGTTCCCGCTGCCGTGGGCACAGCCGGTGATCGACAACGGTCGGCGATTGGCCGCGTCCTATGCGAACTACCTGATCGTCAACGGTGCCGTGCTGATGCCGGCCTACGGCGATCCGGCCGACGACCAGGCGGCGGCCGTGCTGGCGCAGGCCTATCCGGATCGCGAGATCGTGCAGGTGCCCTGCCGCGCCTTGATCTGGCAGAACGGCAGCCTGCACTGCATCACCATGCAACTGCCCGCGGGATTGCTCGGCTGAAGCCCGCGGCGCTGTCACGGCTCATGGCACCGTGACATCAGTTGGGCGCAGATTGAACGTTTCGTTTACATCTCGCCCTCCGTGATCCCGGATAACCACCGTTTCCCTTTGATCGAGGAGACGGCCGTGTACTCACGACGCAAGTTCCTGACCACCACTGCGCTGGCCACGGCTGGTCTTGGCCTGGCCGCGTGCCGCGATGCCGCCCAGGCCGGTGGCGTGGGCGCGGCATCGCCCGTGCCCGCCGCCGCGCCTGCGTCCAGCGCGATCGGGCCGTTGAATACCCGCGCCATTCCCTCCTCGGGCGAGCGGGTCCCGGTCATCGGCATGGGCACGTCCGGCAGCTTCCAGGTCGGCGAGAGCGCCGCCGAGCGCGATCCGTTGCGCGAAGTGCTGACGCGGTTCTTCGCCGCCGGCGCCACCCTGATCGACACTGCGCCGACCTACGGGACCGCCGAAGACGTGATGGGCGCGCTGCTGGCGGAGCAGAACCTGACCGCCAAGGCCTGGCTGGCCACCAAGCTGTCCGGCGTGACCGGGCGCGAGGCCGGCCTGGCCCAGTTCGAGGACACGCTGCGGCGCCTGAAGACCGACAAGGTGGCGCTGCTGCAGGTCCACAACCTGGGCGACCTGAAGACGCAGATGGCCGTCGCCCGCGAGCTGAAGGCGCAGGGCAAGGTGAAGTACGTCGGCGTGACCCACTACGTGGAGCGCGCGCAGGAGGAACTGGCGGACGTCGTCCAGGCGGAAAAGCCTGACTTCCTGCAGATCAACTATTCGGTCGTCAGTCGTGGCGCGGAGAAGCGCGTGCTGCCGCTGGCGCAGGACCTCGGGGTGGCGGTACTGATCAATCGTGCGTTCGAGGACGGCAAGCTGTTCGCCCAGGTGAAGGACAAGCCGGTACCGCCGGAACTCGCCGCGACAGGCGTGACCTCGTGGGCTCAGGCCTTCCTCAAGTTCGCCCTGAGCCACCCGGCGGTGACCGCCGTCATTCCGGCCACCGGCAAGCCCGATCGGCAGACGGACAACCTGCGCGCCGGCACCGGTCCCGACCTGACGGCCGCCCAGCGCGACGCGCTGATCGCCGCCCTGGCCTGAGCCCATGTCGTCGCCTCCCGCGCCCGGCTTCGCCGGCTGGATCGCCCGCCTGTTCAACGTCAAAGCGCACGAGGCGCCGGTCGTCGGGGCCGGGCTGGCGATGTTCCTCCTGTTGTTCGCCGGCTATTTCATGCTGCGGCCGATCCGCGAAACGATGGGCGTCGCCGGCGGCGTCGACAACCTGCAGTGGCTGTTCACCGGCACCTTCGTGGCGACACTGGCGGTGTTGCCGCTGTTCGGCTGGATCGCCTCGAAGGTGCCGCGCAGGCGCATCGTGCCGTGGGTGTTCGGCGTGGTCGTGGCCAGTCTGCTCGGCTACGGCGCGGCGATGCTGGCGCGACCGGACGACCTGTGGCTGGCGCGCACGTTCTACATCTGGGTCTCGGTGATCAACCTGCTGATGATCTCGCTGGCGTGGAGCGTGCTGGCCGACGTGATGGAAAGCAGCGAGGCCAAGCGCCTGTTCGCGCTGATCGCCGCAGGCGCCAGCCTCGGCGGCCTGGCCGGTCCGCTGCTGACCACGCTGCTGGTCAAACCGCTGGGGCATGGCGGCCTGATGCTGCTGTCCGCGCTGCTGATCGGCGCTAGCGCCGCCACCGCGACCTGGCTGCACCGCTGGCGTGACCGCCACCCGCTGCCCGCCGGTGGCAGTTCCGCCGAGCAACGGCAACGCCCGCTGGGGGGAAATCCGTTCGCCGGCGCCACCGCGGTATTCCGCTCGCCCTACCTGCTGGGCATCGCCTTCTTCGTGCTGCTGCTGGCGACGGTGACGACCTTCCTCTACTTCGAGCAGGCCAAGCTGGTCGCCGAACGCTTCGCCGACAAGGAAGAGCAGACGCAGGTCTTCGGACTGATCGATACCGTCGTGCAGACGCTGGCCATCCTCAGCCAGTTGTTCATCACCGGGCGCATCGCGCAGAAGCTGGGTGTCGGTGTGCTGCTGGTGGCGGTGCCGCTGGTGGTGGCGGCCGGATTCCTGTGGCTGGCGCTGGCGCCGGTCTTCGCCGTGTTCGTGGTGGTGATGGTGGTGCGACGGGCGGGCGAATACGCGTTCGTGCGGCCTGGTCGCGAAATGCTGTACACCGTCGTGCCCGCCGACCAGAAGTACAAGGCGAAGAACTTCATCGACACGGTGGTCTATCGCGGCGGCGATGCATTGAGCGGCTGGGTCAAGCGCGCGCTCGACGTGCTGGCCGAGCATCCTTCGGCAGCGATGTTCATCGGTGCGGGCGTGGCCTTGGCGTGGGCGGCGACCGGCGTGGTGCTGGGCCGACGGCAACGCACGCTGGAAGTACGGCGCGACGCCGCCTGAGTCTGAGCGCCGCGTTCACCGCCGCGATGCCTGCCGTCACGGGGGACGCGGTACCATGCACGCCCCTCTTTCCTGTCTCTCCAACCCGATGAGCCGCACCACCCTGCCCGTTGCCCTGATCCAGGAAAAGAACCACGGCGATGCCGACGCCAACCTGTCGGTCATCGAAGCGCGCGTCGCCGAAGCGGCCAAGCGTGGCGCGCGACTGGTGCTGCTGCAGGAACTGCACAACGGCGCGTACTTCTGCCAACACGAGTCGGTGCAGGAATTCGACCTGGCCGAACCGATCCCCGGTCCCAGCACCGAGCGCCTGGGCAGGCTGGCCAAGCAGCACGGCGTGGTGCTGGTCTCCTCGCTGTTCGAGCGCCGCGCCGCCGGGCTGTACCACAACACCGCGGTGGTCTACGAAAAGGACGGCAGCATCGCGGGCAAGTACCGCAAGATGCACATCCCGGACGATCCGGGCTTCTACGAGAAGTTTTATTTCACCCCGGGCGACATCGGCTTCACGCCGATCGACACCTCGGTGGGTCGCCTTGGCGTGCTGGTGTGCTGGGACCAGTGGTATCCGGAAGCCGCGCGCCTGATGGCGCTCACCGGCGCCGACCTGCTGCTGTATCCCACCGCGATCGGCTGGGATCCGGACGACGAACAGGCCGAGAAGAACCGCCAGCGCGATGCCTGGGTGTTGAGCCATCGCGGCCACGCCGTCGCCAATGGCCTGCCGGTACTGAGCTGCAATCGCGTCGGTCACGAGCCGTCACCGCTGGGCGCCTCCGGCATCCGCTTCTGGGGCAACAGCCACGTGCTGGGTCCGCAGGGTGAATTCATTGCCGAAGCCGGTACCGAGGAAACCATCCTGATGGCGGATATCGACCTGCAGCGCAGCGAGCATGTCCGCCGCATCTGGCCGTTCCTGCGCGACCGCCGCATCGATGCGTACGGCGATCTGCTCAAGCGCTACATCGACTGAGGCCGCCGCGTGCCGTTGATCGTCCGTGACGCCACGCCGGCCGACGTGCCGGCCATCGCTGCCCTCTATGCGGACGAAGTCCGCCATCACGTCAACACCTACGAGTACGACGTGCCGGACGAGGCGGAAATGGCGCGCCGCATGCAGGGCGTGCTCGACGCCGGTTATCCCTACCTGGTGGCCGAACACGACGGCGCCTTCGTCGGCTATGCCTACGCCGGCAGCTATCGCGCCCGCGCGGGTTACCGCAAGACCGTGGAGAACTCGGTCTACGTGGTGCCCGGCCGTCAGGGCCAGGGCATCGGCGCGGCGTTGATGCAGGCCTTGATCGACGCCTGCGAGGCGCGCGGCTACCGGCAGATGATCGCCGTGATCGGCGAACCCACCAATACCGCTTCCATCCGCCTGCACGAGAAATTCGGCTTCACCCTGGTCGGCGTCTTCCGCGGCATCGCCTGGAAGCACGACCGCTGGCTGGACACCGTACAGATGCAACGCACCCTCGGCGCCGGCACCACCGCGCCCCCGCAAGATGACTGACACGATGACCGAACCCACCCCCGCCGTTGCCGATCCGTTGCACGGACAGCCCCACGAGATCGTCGAGCGCGACGGTATCCGCTACACGCTGCTCGGCACCGCGCACGTGTCGCGCGCCAGCGTCGACGCGGTCCGCGCGGCAGTCGCCAGCGGCGACTACGACAGCGTGGCGGTGGAACTGGATCCGGGACGCCTGCAGTCGCTGACCGACCCCGACACCCTGGCGCGGCTGGACCTGGTGAAGGTCATCCGCGAAGGCAAGACGCATCTGTTCGCCGCCAACCTCGCACTGGCGGCCTACCAGCGGCGCCTGGCCGAACAACTCGGCGTCGAGCCCGGCGAGGAGCTGAAAGCCGGCGCGCTGGATGCGCAGGCGCGCGGCCTGCCCGTGCACCTGATCGACCGCGAGGTCGGCCTGACCTTCAAGCGCGCCCTGCAGTCGCTGGGCTGGTGGCAGCGGACCAAGGTCGGCGCCGGCATCCTGGCCAGCATGTTCGGCGACGAGGAAGTCGGCGACGACGAGATCGAGAAGCTCAAGCAGGGCGACATGATGGAATCGAGCTTCGGCGAGTTCGCCGCCGAAAGCCCGCAGCTCTACCAGGCCATCATCGCCGAGCGCGACCAGTACATGGCGGCGGCACTGCGCCAGATCACCGCCAGCAAGCCGACCGATGCCGCATCGCCGTATCGCGTGCTCGCGGTGGTCGGCGCCGGCCACCTGCCCGGCCTGACCCGTCATTTGAAAGACGACACGGCCGATCCCGCGGAACTGCGCAGCACGCTGGAGGTGGTCAAGCCCAAATCGCGCATGCCATGGATGGAACTGGTGATCGGCGTGTTCCTGATCGGCGGTTTCGCCTGGGGGTTCTGGCAGGGCGGCGTCGATGTCGGTTCGGACCTGCTGCTGCAGTGGGTGCTGGCCACCGGCGTGCTGGGCGCCATCGGCTGCGCGATCGCCGGCGGACATCCGCTCAGCATCCTCGCCGCCTTCATCTCGTCGCCGCTGACGCCGCTGCATCCGGCGCTGGCGTCGGGCACGGTCAGCGCGTTCGTGGAAGCCACACTGCGCAAGCCCACCTACGCCGATTTCATGGCGCTGCGTGACGACGTGCAGACGCTGCGCGGCTGGTGGAAGAACCGCGTGGCACGCGTGCTGCTGAACTTCTTCCTGACCAGCCTGGGCACCGCCATCGGCGTGTGGACCGGCGGATTGCGGATGCTGGGCAAGCTGGTCGGCTGATCCGGCACTCCCCTTCGCTGCAAAGAAAAAAGCCGGGCATTGCCCGGCTTTTTCCCTGTTCGTTCCCGCGTTACTCGACGTGCACCGCTGCCACGCTGCTGGCGGCGGCAGCGCCACCGCCGCGTCCCTGGCGTGCCCGCTGGATGGTGCGGGCGGTACCGCTGCGCAGGTCGTCGAGGATGGCGTAGATGGTCGGCAGGAACAGCAGGCTGACCACCGTCGAGAACGCCAGGCCACCGGCGATGGCGCGCGCCATCGGCGCATAGGCCGGCCCGTCGCCCGCCATCTGCGTGTTCGCCATCGCGATGGGCACCATCGCCAGGATCGCCGTGCCCATCGTCATCAGGATGGGACGCAGGCGTTCGCGGCTGCCTTCGACCAGCGCATCGGTGCGCGACAGGCCCCGCCGTCGCAGGTTGTTGATGTGCTCCACCATCACGATGCCGTTGTTCACCACCACGCCCATCAGCACCAGGATGCCGATGAAGGACATGATGCCGAAGGTCGTGCCGGTCAGCGCGAACAGCCAGAACACGCCGAACACCGAGAACACCACGCCGCTCATGATCGCCGCCGGGAACAGCAGCGACTCGAACACCGCCGCCATCACGATGTAGATCATCACCAGCGCGATCAGCAGGTTGAACATCATCTGCGCCATCGCCTCGTCGTCTTCCTCGAAGGCGCTGCCATCGAACGAGTAGCTGTAGCCGGCGG
Source organism: Pseudoxanthomonas sp. LH2527 (assembly GCF_022539275.1). Lineage (NCBI taxonomy): Bacteria > Pseudomonadati > Pseudomonadota > Gammaproteobacteria > Lysobacterales > Lysobacteraceae > Pseudoxanthomonas > Pseudoxanthomonas sp. LH2527. Next base: position 309,649 of record NZ_JAKZBW010000001.1, read on the forward strand.
GGAATGCGATGCCCTTCAGCGCCTCTTCCATCGCCTTGCGCGCATCGGGCACGGTGACCTTCTCGGCCAGGTTCGCCTGCACGGTCACCGTCGTCTGCCGGTTGGTCCGCTGGATCTGGGTCGCCGCCGGCAGCACCGCCACGTTCACCAGGCTCAGCAGCGGCACCGTGCGGCCATCGGGCGAGCGCACCATGAAGCCGGCCAGGTCCTCGGTACCGTAATCCTCGGCGCCGGCGAAACGGACCCAGACCGGTACCTCGGTCTCGCCACGGCGGAACTCGCGCAGCGGGGCGCCGCGCAGCGCCAGGCTGACGAAGCGTGCGACCTCCTCGGCACTGAAACCGAACGCCGCCGCACGCTCGCGATCCACGCGCACGGTCAGCTCGCTGTTCTGGTCGCCGACGTCCACGCGCACGTCGCGCAGCTCCTTGCGCTTGGCGAGGATGGGGATCAGGTCGTCGGCGATCTCGGACAGGGTCTGGGTGGAATCACCGACCAGCTGGAAGGACACGCTCTGCCCCGGCTGGCCACCACCGCCCTGCCCGCCGCCCTCGCCATTGATGCCGATGTTGGCCCGGGCCGATTTCGGCAGTTCCTTGCGCAGCTGTTCGACGATCGGCTTGGTTTCGCTGGACTTGTCGGTGTCGAACTTCACCTGGGTGCCGCCCCAGCCCTGCTCGCTGAAGTACGAATACACCTGGGTGATGCGGTACTTCTCGCGGTTGGCCTGCAGGAACTGTTCGACCTTCAGGATCTCGTCGGACATCTGCTCCTTGGTGTACGCGCCCTTCCACTGGTAGTACAGCTCGGCTTCGCCGCCGCCGTCGCCACCGAACATGTCGAACTTGGTGAACTTGATCGGCACGAAACTCACCACCACGATCAGCAGAATGCCCAGCACGCTCCAGCCGCGATGCTCCAGCGTCCAGCGCAGGAAGCCGGCATAGCGCTTCTGCATGCGCGGGATGATGCCGGACTCGGTCCGCACCAGCGGCGGCGTCTTCAGCCGCGCCGAGATCATCGGGATCAGGCTCACCGCCACCAGCCACGAGGCCAGCAGCGACACCGAGATGGTGATGGCGATCTGGCCCAGGTAGATGCTGAGGAAGTTGCGCTCGCCGAACAGGTTGGGCACGAACACGATGCAGTGGCACAGCGTGCCGGCCGACAGCGCGATCGCCACGTGGCGGGTGCCGACGATGGACGCCCACACGGGATTGCCGGGGTACTTCTCGCGCTCCTGGTAGATGCTTTCGACCACGACCACGGCGTTGTCGACCAGCATGCCGATGGCCAGCAGCAGGCCCATCATGGACAGGATGTTGAGGGTCACGCCGGCGAAATACATGAAGCCCAGCGTCATCACGAAACAGATCGGAATGGCCAGCGTGACCATCGCCACCGACGGCCAGTGGCGCAGGAAGAACCACAGCACCACGATCGACAGCACCAGGCCGATCAGGCCGGCTTCGGCCAGTTCCAGCAACGAGGACGTGACGTTCTCGCCCTGGTTCTCGATAACCTTGACCTGCACGTCGCTGAGCGAGGGCTGCGAACGGATCGCCTCCACTTCCTTCAACGCGTTGCTGGACACCTCCACCAGGTTGGCATTGCGCTCCTTGAAGATGTCCAGGCCCACGGCCGGCTGGCCATCCAGGCGGCGGCCATAGTCCATGCGCGCCGGCTTCAGGCGCACGTCGGCGATGTCGCCGAGCCGCACGTTGCCGTTGCCGACCACCAGATCGCGCAACTGCTGCAGATCGGTCAGTTCGCCGACCGGCTGCACGCGCAGGCGCTGCGGCCCGTCGCTGATCACGCCGGCCGAGATCGAGAAGTTCACCGCCTGCAACCGTTGCGTCAGCTCGTTGAGGCTCAGGTTGTGCGCGGTCAACCGGTCCTGGTTGATCGCGATCTCCACCTCGTTCGGCGGCGCACCCGACACCTCGACGCGTGCCACGCCCGGGATGCGCTCGATCCGCCGCTTGAACTCGCGCTCGATCATGTCGTACGCGCCGGTCAGGTCGGTCTTGCTGGCCAGGCGTACCCGCAGCACCGGCTGGTCGGTGGTGGAGAACTTGAAGACGAAGTAGCGCTGCAGGTCCTCGGGCAGCTCGTCGCGGATCGCATCCAGCCGCTCGCGCGCTTCCGAGGCCGCGATGGCGACATCGCGGTCCCAGTCGGAGAACTGGATGAAGATCTGCGCGCCTTCGGCCTTGGCGTTGGACTCCATCCGCTTGATGCCGGCCATCGTCGACAGCGCTTCCTCGGCCGGGCGCAGCACCGTGCGCTCGATCTCCTCGGGTGTCGAACCGGTGTACGGCAGCGACACGAAGATGAAGGGCGGCGACACCTCGGGGAAGGCTTCCAGCGGCAGGCGGACCGCCGCGATCAGGCCGATCACGAACAGCGAGATGAAGAACATCACCGCCGTGACCGGCCGCTTGATGCTGAACTCCGCGACGCTCATGCGGGCTCGCCCTCGCCGTCGACCGGCATCGCCGCCGTCTTGCGGGCGCGACGGCCGCGTTCGCGGTAGTACTCGTCGGCGCGGCGGTCCAGCAGGTCATAGACCACCGGAATCACCAGCAAGGTCAGCAGGGTCGACACCAGCAGGCCGCCGATCACGGTGATCGCCATCGGCGAGCGCACTTCCGCACCCGGGCTGCCGAACAGCGGCGCGGTGGCCAGCGGCAGGAAGCCGAATAGCGTGCACAGCGTGGTCATGATGATCGGACGCAGGCGCGAGCGTGCGCCTTCGACCAGCGCTTCACGCTTTGACACGCCGGCCTCGCGCAGCTGGTTGACCTTGTCGATCAGGATGATCGCGTTCTTGGTCACCAGGCCCACCAGCAGGATCAGGCCGATGAACACCACCACCGACACCGGCGAATTGGTCAGGAACAGCGCCGCGACGGCACCGACCATCGCCAGCGGGATGGTGAACAGGATGACGAACGGATGCAGCAGCGATTCGAACTGCGACGCCATCACCAGGTACACCAGGAAGACCGCCAGGCCGAACGCGAACAGCAGCGAGTTGACCGATTCCGCCAGTTCCTCGCCCTGGCCGCCGATATGCATGCCGACGCCGGCGCCCAGTGGATTCTCGGCGACGATGGTCTGCACTTCCTGCACGGCGCTGCCCAGGTCGATGTCGCGCAGGTTGGCCGACACGATGGCCACGCGCACCTGGTCGGCGCGGTGGATCTCGCTGGGACCGGTCGTGGCCACGACATCCGCCACCGCCGACAGCGTCACCGGACGGGCACTGCCGGGATTGACGATCAGGCGGCGGATGCTCTCCACCGAGGCGCGGTCACCTTCCTGCGCGCGCACCAGCACGTCGATCTTGCGGTCGCGGAAGCTGTAGCGGGTGGCGACTTCGCCGCGAACCTTCTTCACCACCACATCGGCGATCTGCCGCGTGGTCAGGCCCAGCGCACCGGCGCGTTCCTGGTCGAAGCGGATCTGGATCTCGGGGAAGCCCTGCTCCACCGTCGACTTGACGTCGGCGTAGTGCGGGTTCTCGCGCAGCAGTGCCGCCAGCTTCTGGCCCGCCTGCTCGATGCTGGCCAGGTCCTGCCCGCGCAGTTCGACTTCCAGCGGCGTGGAGAAGCTGAAGAGCTCCGGCCGGCTGAAATCGACTTGTGCGCCCGGGTGGTCCTGCATCGTCGTGCGCAGCGCTTCGGTCTCGCGGGCTTCGATGGCCTCGTTGCCGCCGTTGGCCATCACCACCGTCAGCTTGCCGATGTTCTCGCCGCTCTCGGTCGGGTTGGCGTCCAGCCGCGTGCCGCTGCCGCTCACGCCGTACAGCGCGTGGATGCCGTCGGCCTTGGCGTGCTTGTTCTGCAGTTCGCGCACCAGCGCATCGGTCTTGGCCAGCGGCGTGCCCGGGGGCAGCTTCACGGTCATCTCGAAGCGGTCCTGCGCCAGCTGCGGAATCAGGTCCGCGCCCAGCATCGGCACGGCGGCCAGCGCCACCACGAAAGTGGCAGCGGCGAAACCCAGCACCAGCCACGGCCGTTGCAGCGACGCCGGCAGCAGGCGCATGTAGCCGGCTTCGGCGCGATGGTACGGCGCCATCGTCAGGTCGCTGGCCTTGCGCATGACCGGGCCGACCACGGCGACGAGGCCGCGCCACGCGCGCACCACCAGCCAGGCCAGGCCGAAGAACGCGTAGCGGAACATCGCACCGATGCCGCGCCCGCTCGCCGCCACCGGCTTCTGCCAGCGCGAGGCGGGCTTCCACTGCGGATGCGGGGTTTCTTCGGGGAACGCCATCGGCGGCCGGCCCTTCAGCGAACTCAGCATCGGGATCAGCGTCATCGACACGATCAGCGAGATGCCGATGGCGATCGCCACGGTCAATGCCTGGTCGCGGAACAGTTGGCCGGCGATGCCCTGCACGAACACCAGCGGCAGGAACACCGCGATGGTCGTCAGCGTGGAGGCCACCACCGCCATACTGACTTCGCGGGTGCCGACCATCGCCGCTTCCAGAATGCCCAGGCCGCGTTCGCGCGCCTTGGCGATGCTTTCCAGCACCACGATGGAGTCGTCCACCACCAGGCCGGTGGCCAGTGCCAGGCCGCCCAGCGACATGACGTTGAGGCTCAGTCCCAGTTCGCCCATGAAGAAGAACGTGGTGACGATGGAGACCGGCAGCGACAGGCTGATGACGAAGGTGCTCCAGCCATCGCGCAGGAACAGGAAGATGATCAGGATCGCCAGCAGGCCGCCGATCACGGCGTCCTTCTTGACGTCGGCGATGGCATGTTCGATGAACAGCGACTGGTCGTCGATGATCGTCAGTTCGACATCCGGCGGCACCTGCTGCTTGAGCTGTTCCAGCTTGGCCTTCAGCGCATCGGCCGTGGACACGGTGTTGGCGTCGCCTTCCTTGTAGATAGCCAGTTCCACCGCTTCCTTGCCGGCCAGGCGGATGATCGCCTCGCGTTCCTTGAAGCCCTGGCGGACCTCGGCCACGTCCTTCAGGCGCACCGGCATGCCGCCGGCGATCACGCTGCTGCCACCGCCCGAGGCGCTCTGCACCGAGGCCGCCGCGGCCATGGCCTCGGCCGAACCAGTGGACGCGGCGATCGCCGCCATCTGCGCTGCTGCCGACGCCGCGGCGTTGTCGCCGCCGCTCTGCGTGGTCACCAGCATGTCGCGGATTTCGTTGACGGTGGCGAACTGGTTGACGGTACGCACCAGGTAACGCTGCGACCCTTCCTCCAGACGGCCGCCGGAGATGTTGATGTTCTCCTGCTGCAGGCGCTGGATGACGGTGTCGATCGGCAGGCTGAGCTGGGCCAGCTTCTGCTGGTCGATGTCGACCTGGATCTCGTCTTCCAGACCGCCGCCGACCTTCACCGCGGCCACGCCGCTGACCGGTTCCAGCTTCTTCTTCAGGTCGTCGTCGGCATAGCGGCGCAGCTCGGTGAGCAGGCGGATCGCGTCGGTGTCGTTCTTCGGTTCCTGCTTGTTGGACAGCACCAGGCGCAGGATCGGCTCGGTGGAGGGATTGAAGCGCAGCAGCACCGGCGCCTTCGCTTCCAGCGGCAGCGACAGCACTTCCATCTTGTCGCGGACTTCCAGGCTGGCCTGGTCCATGTCGGTGCCCCAGGCGAACTCGAGCACGACATCGCTCTGGCCCGTGCGCGAGACCGACTTCAGCTTGCGCAGGTTCTTCACCACGCCGACGGCTTCTTCCACCGGCTCGCTGATCAGCGTCTCGATTTCCGACGGCGCCGCACCGGTGTACTCGGTGCGCACGGTCAGCGTGGGATAGCTGAGGTCGGGCAGCAGGTTGACCTTCAGCGAACCCAGCGCGATCACGCCGAACAGGAACATCGTGATCCAGAACATCGCGATGGTGACGCGACGACGGGTGGAGAACTCGACCAGTCCGCCGCCCGCTGTGCCGCCGTCCGCCGCTGAGTGGGGGTCGTGTTCCCCCGGTGCGTGGCCGGGCGTGCTCATTGCTTGCTTCCTGCGGTCTTGGCAGCGTCCGGCTTGGCGGCGACCTTGGCCGGTTCGGCGCCGATCACCTGCACCGCGCTGCCTTCGCGCAGCGCCACCTTGCCGGCGGTCACGACCTGCTCGCCGGCCTTCAGGCCTTCGCGCACCTCGATCCATTCGCCATCGACATAGCCCACCTTCACCGGCACGCGCGCGGCCTTGCCGTTGCGCACGGCGAACACCGCCGGATCACCGTCGTCGAGCAGCGCCACGCGCGGCACCACCAGCGCATTGGCGCGCTGGTCGTAGTCGATGCGGATACGGCCGAACATGCCCGGCTGCAGCACGCCGTCGCTGGCGAACGAACCGACCACGCGGAAGGTGCCGCTGCCGGAATCCACCACCGGCGCGATGCGGTCGACCTTGCCCTGGAACACCTTGCCCGGCAGCGCATCCACCGCCAGCGCGATCGGCAGACCGGCCTTCAGCGTGGACAGTTCGCGCTCGGGCACATTCAACGTGGCTTCCAGTCGCGACTGGTCGACGATGCGGATGATCGGCGTGTTGATCTGCACGAAGTTGCCGGTCTTGATGGACCGCGAAGCGACCACGCCGGAAATCGGCGCGGTGACCGTGGTGTAGGACAGCTCGAGCGCGGCGGCGCGGTAGAAGGCGCGTGCATTCTCCAGGTCGTACTTGATCTGGTCGACGTCGTTGGCGCTGATCATCTGCTGTTCGACCAGTTGCTGCGCGCGACGGTAGTTGTTCTCCAGCTTGCGCATCTGCGCTTCGGCCTGGGCCACCTGCAGGCGCAGGCGGTCGGGGTCCAGCCGCACCAGCGCCTGGCCGGCACGGACCACCTGCCCTTCCTCGACCAGCACGGCCAGCGCCACGCCGGAGGTCTTGGCCACGACCTGCGACTCGCCCAGCGCTTCCAGCGCCGCCGTGCCGCTGTAGCTGGCCGCGACCGGACGGTGGGAGACCTTGGCGACCTCGACCGGGACGGCGTCGGGCTCCTTGGGGGCATCGCCGTTCTTGGCCTGCGCCTCGGGCGTCGGGCCGCCTCCCTTGCAGGCGGACAAGACCAGCAGGCCGCACAGCACGGGGACCAGTGCGAGGCGCAGGTAGGAACGGCCGGATTCGGGGCGGGGTCGGGACATGGGGACGGTACCGTGGTGGTGTTGTGGTGGTGTTGTATGAAGGTATATCACCCATGAACGACTTCCATGCGCCGAAGGTCATGGTGACTTGCGTCGAGGTTCGTGCTGCATACGCGACAGCCGAAGGAGACGATGCGCCGTTTCGCCCTCGCCAACATGAAGAACGCCTCATCGCCACCGCAAACGTCGATGCATCACGGGGGACGGCAACCGCCCGGCGGCACCCGCCAGCGTCCGTTTGCGCGCAGACGCTCTCTGTGCGCGGCATTCGGTCGCAGGCTATACTTGCGTTCAGCCAAGCGCCGCGGTGGTACGTGGCGCGCGCAACCTGAGAGTTTCACGAGAATGATGCGACTGCTGCCGCTCGCTGCTTGCCTTGCCTTGGCCGCCCTTCCGCTGGCCGCCCTGACCGCCCAACAGGACACCCCGGTTGCGCCGGCCACCGAAGCCGCCGCTGCGCCTGCCGCCGCGCCCGCTGCCGCCGCACCGAAGCCGCTGGTCGGCAACCCCGACACCGGCCGCACGCTCAGCTACACCTGCCAGGGCTGCCACGGCATCGAGGGTTACAAGAACGCCTATCCGAGCTTCAAGGTGCCGAAGATCGGCGGCCAGTCGGCCGACTACCTGGCCAACGCGCTGACCGAGTACCGCACCGGCAACCGCAAGCACCCCACGATGCAGGCCCAGGCGCAGAGCTTCTCCGACCAGGACATCGCCGACATCGCCGCTTTCCTTTCCACCGTCAAGTAAGCCCACCATGCCCAACGCCAAGCACGCCCAGCGTCTAGCCATCGTCCTGTTCGCGGCCCTCACCCTGGTGGCTTGCTCGAAGGAAAGCACCGAGGCTTCGGCCGAGAATCCCGGCCACGCCAGTGGCCAGCACGGGTCCAGCTCGTCGGCCGGCCTGCCCAAGGGCCATATCGCCAAGGGCGAGGCACTGGCCAAGGCCAAGGGCCAGGCCACCGGCCAGAGCTGCGTGGACTGCCACGGCGCCGAAGGCAACGCGCCGATCGACGACACCTACCCCAAGCTGGGCGGCCAGTACGGCGACTACCTGGCGCACGCGCTGCAGGCCTACCGCAGCGGCGATCGCCAGCACGCGCTGATGACCCCGCAGGCCGCCGGACTCAGCGACCAGGACATCTCCGACCTGGCGGCGTACTTCGGTTCGCGCCCGTCGCAGCTGCGCGACCTGCACGGCGTGCACAACTAAGTCTTCCCCCCCTATCGGGAATGCGAAAACGGAGCCCAAGGGCTCCGTTTTTGTTTGCGGCAACCTTGCGTGGGAGCGACGTCAGTCGCGATGAGCCATCCGGATGCGTCATCGCGACTGACGTCGCTCCCACAAGACCCTCTGAGACCGCACACCCTCAGCTGTCGGTCGGGATCGGCGTGCGCTTGACCGGGATCTCCGGCGGCGGTCGTGCCCGCGGCGGCTCCGGGAACAGGCTGCCCAGGCCGCAGCCGCCGCCCAGTTGCAGCACCGAGATCGCGCACTTGAGCTTCATGCGGGTGCCGGGAATGGGAATCTCGACTTCGCGCACATTGCGTCGCACCCATTCGGCGAGCAGCGACTCGCTGGGCACCCAATATTTGTCGAAGCTGGTCGGCTCGTAATCGTAGGGCGGCCGCTGCAGCCAGGTGCCCGCCTCTTCCAGCCGCTCGCGCGTCCATTGGTCGTTGCCGCCGCCCGGGGCGCCGCGCTGTGCCGTCGCCTCGCCGGCATTGCCGGGCACGCGCAGGCTGCCGTCGGTGTTGTACAGGCCGGGCTGGTCGCGCCCGTCGGCCGCGCTGTCGCCGGCCACGTTGCGGCGCGCATTGCCCCATTCGTCGGTGCCCGCCGGCGTGTTCCAGCCACCGGGTTCGGCGGCCGGCAACGGACCCGGCGCGGTGGAGGTGGGCGACGCGCTGCCGCGCGGGGAGGCACCGGCCGTCGATGTGCTTGGCGCCGCCGTGTTGGCCGTCGATGACGACGCCGGGCTCGGCGGGCGTGCGCTGGCCGGTGCCGGCGGCGCCGGCCGCGGGGACGGCTCGCGGACCTCGGCTTGCCGCACGCTGCGTTCCTGCGTGGCGAGGGGACGCGGCGTCACCTCGCGCGACGGCACCGGCACCGCACGGATCTGCGGGGCGGGCGCCGCCACTTCGCGCTCCCTGACCTCGGCCTCGCGCGTGGCCACCGCCGGCACGTCGACGGCGCGCACCGGCACGTCACGGCGCACGACCGGTGCGGTGACCGGGGTGGGTATCTCGCGATTGGGGACGCCGATTTCCCGCAACGCCGGCTGCGTGATCTCCGGTTGCCGGGGCGTGGGCGGCGGCAGCACGAACGCACGGGTGGGTTCGGCGACCTCGGTCACCTGCAGCGGCTGCTCCGCGATTTCCGGCAGCGGCACGTCGGGTGGCGGGATGGGCGGCAGGTCCATCGCCACCGTGGGTGCCGGCACGTCCGCCGGCACCGGGACCTGTTCGACAGGCGACGATTGCGCGGACGACGGCGAGACCGAAGCCGAAGACGACGGTGCGGCGCTGGCCGACGGCGCGGCCGCCTCACCGGCCTGTGTGGCCCCGCCCGACTCTTCGGGACTGCCGTCGCCGATCATTTCCAGCCGCACGCGGCTGCTGTCGCCGGCCTCCTCGGGCGGCGGCGGAATCTGCACCAGTGCCACCCACAGCAGGAACAGGACGAACAGCAGGTGCAGCAGGCTGCTGCTGAAGCCCGCGGCCCAGCGCATCCAGCGCTCTTCGCGCGGTGGCGGGCCCCAGCCCTGGTAGAACAGCGCGCGCAGCGCGCCAAACCTGCCAGGCAGGAAAGGAGCCGCGCGCCCGACCGGCCGTGCACGCGCGATCACCGCATCGACGATGGCGTCGGCCTTCTCGGCGGTGATGCGCCCCAGCCGTTCGGGCAAGGCACGCAGCCACAGACCCCAACCGAAGGGCAGGCCGGTCTGGCGTTCGACGATGGGTGCCGCCTTGCGTGGCAGCAGGTGCGCGATGACGTCGGTGGCGTTCGTCACCGGCGCTCGGCTCCGTCAGGCGGCGTTGCCGCGCGGGATGTAGGGTGCATCGCCGGTCCCGTGATCGGTCGCGTCGCGGACGGCGGTGACGCCGGGCACGCGGGCCATCAGCGTCTTCTCGATGCCCTGCTTGAGGGTGACGTCGGCCATGCCGCAGCCATGGCAACCACCGCCGAAGCGCAGCCACACCACGCCCTCAGCGCTGACTTCCTCGACCGCCACGCGTCCCTTGTGCGACGCCAGTTGCGGATTGATCTCGTTGTCGACCACCCAGCGCACACGCTCGACCAGCGAGGCCGCATCGCCGGGCGCTTCGCCCTTGATGCGCGGCGCCTTGATGGTCAGCTGCGTGCTGGCGCCCTTCAATACATAGTCGATGTCGGCGCCGTCCAGCCAGTGCACGCTGGCCGCGTCGACATACAGCGTGAAGCCGTCGCAATCGACGGCCCATTCGTCCCCCGCCAGGTCGCGCGGCTCGGCGAATTCCAACCGCGCGTCGGCCTGGGCCGTGCCGGGATGGACCGCGCTGAGGCGCACGCCCAGTCCGGGCAGGGCTTCGCGTTCGATCAGCTTGCGGAAGTGCGCCTGCGCGCTGTCGGAAATCTGAATCATGCGGGCTATTCTAGCCCCCTGCCCGACGGGCATTCACATCCACAGGCCGGTCGTCGTGGTTCATTCAGACTGGTCGCCCAGCAGGAGTTGCGCCATGTCCGACCTCATCCCCCTCGCCCGCGCGCATTGCGTGCCGTTGCGTGGCAGCGAGCACCGCCTGCCGCCCGCCCGCATCACCGAACTGCTGCCGCAGATCCCCGGCTGGGAGGTGGTCGAGGACGGGCATGCGCTGCTGCGTACGTTTCCGTTCGACAACTACTACGAAACCATGGCGTTCGTGAACGCGCTCGCTTTCGTCGCGCATGCCGAAGGCCACCACCCCGACCTGGGCGTGCATTACAACCGTGCCGTGGTGCGCTACTCCACGCACGACGTGGGCGGCCTGAGCGAGAACGACTTCATCTGCGCGGCCAAGGCCAGCGCCCTGCTGGGAGAATCCTGATGGAACTTCGCATCGCCCCCGTCACCGTCCTGCTGCTTGCTGGCGCGCTTGCACTCTCGGCCTGCGCCAAGAAGCAGGAAGAGCCGGCAGTGCCGCTCATCGCGCCCACCGAACTGGCCGCCATCGACACGCCGCCGCCCGCCTATCCGCCGGAAGCCGAATGCGATGGCAACGGTGGCACCACCGTCCTGCGGGTGACCGTCGAGCGGGATGGTGTGCCGGCACGTGTGGCGCAGGTGCAGAGCAGCGGCAACGCGGCACTCGACAAGGCCGCGCTGGAAGCAGTCCAGACGTGGAAGTTCCGCGCCGCCACCCGCAACGGCAATCCCGTCAGCCACACCATCAACGTGCCGGTCACCTTCCCGCCCGTGCTGGAGAAGCCGACGCGGTGCTTCGCCCAGGGCGCGGGTTGAGTCAGCCCAGGCGCTCCAGCGCCTCCGCCAGATCCTCGGACAGCGGCGCGCTGAGCACATAAGGCGTCCTGCCGCCGTCGAGGGCGAACTGCAGCGAGGCGGCGTGCAGGAACAGGCGCTTCAGCCCCACCTGCTCGCGCAGGCGCTTGTTGACGGCCGGGTCGCCATACTTGTCGTCGCCGGCGACCGCATGGCCGATGTGCTGGGCGTGCACACGGATCTGGTGGGTGCGGCCGGTCTCGATGCGGACTTCGCAGTACGAGTGCCCGCCGCGCCGTTCCAGCACGCGGAAGTGGCTCAGCGATTCCTTGCCGTCGCGATGCACCTGCACGTGGCGCTCGCCGCCCTGGCGCAGGCCGATGTGCAGCGGCGCGTCCACGCTCATCACCCCGTCGGGCATGCGCCCGACCAGCAGGGTCAGGTAGCGCTTCTCGATGCTGCGGGTGCCGTCCTCGCTGTCCTCGCGCAGCAACGCCTGCAGTTCGGACAGGGCCGCGCGCTTCTTGGCCATCACCAGCAGACCGGAGGTGTCGCGGTCCAGCCGGTGCACCAGCTCCAGCGTCCGGTTCGGCCGCAGCGCGCGCATCGTCTCGATGGCGCCATGGCTGATGCCGCTGCCGCCGTGGCTGGCCACGCCAGTGGGCTTGTTGATCACCAGCAGCCGCTCGTCCTCGAAGACGATGGCCGCTTCCATCCGCTTGAGGAAGCCGGCCGGCGGCGCGGCCTTTTCTCCGACCTCACTGAGACTGACCGGCGGGATGCGGACCTCGTCCCCGCCCTCCAGCTTGCGCTCGGCCTTGGCCCGACCGCCGTTCACCCGCACCTGGCCGCTGCGCACCAGCTTGTAGACCAGGCTCCGCGGGGCGCCTTTCAACTGGCCCAACAGGAAGTTATCCAGCCGCTGCCCGCCACGGTCCTCCGGCACCTTGACCGTCCTCACGGCGCTCTTGCTGCCTGCCGCCGGTTTGTCGACGGGGGGGCTGGGGTTGGAACCATTCATTCTGTTACACTCGGAGGGCGAGATAAGGGTTTGATTTCGCAGGGAGTTGCAGTTGGGCCAGAAGCCCGTCTCCCCGCGATTCCGGCAAGTGCGCGGCCACCGCCCCAGGGGCGGCCATGTTAGCGGCTGATCGGCAGGCCCGGATACCGCCGGGTGCGTGACGGCACCTGATGCTGAACATGTCCCGCGCGGCGCCACCTCTTGAGGGAAGCTGCCGCCGGCCCTGCAACACCTATTAGAAAGAAGCGCTCCCGCGGCCTGCCGTGGTGTCGTAGCGCTGGAAACCCGATCCGCCCCGCTGCGCCTGCGCAAGGGGCGGTGCAACGTTCCAGAGGCGAAACCCCATGGCGTTCCGCGCGGTAGCAGCGCGCGAGGAACGCACAATGAAACGCATGTTGATCAACGCCACGCAGGCCGAAGAGCTGCGCGTGGCCATCGTCGACGGTCAGACCCTGTACGACATCGATATCGAACAGCCGTCGAAGGAACAGAAGAAGTCCAACATCTACAAGGGCCGCATCACCCGGCTCGAGCCCTCCCTGGAAGCCGCCTTCGTCGACTACGGCGCCGACCGCCATGGCTTCCTGCCGCTGAAGGAGATCTCCCGCGATTACTTCCAGGCCGGCGTCGACCACAACAAGGCCGGCATCCGCGAGCTGCTTAAGGAAGGCCAGGAAGTCGTCGTCCAGGTGGACAAGGACGAACGCGGCAACAAGGGCGCCGCCCTGACCACGTTCATCTCGCTGGCCGGCCGCTACATGGTGCTGATGCCCAACTCGCCCACCGCCGGTGGCGTGTCGCGCCGCATCGAGGGCGACGACCGGGCCGAGCTGAAGAAGGCGATGGACGCCCTGGCGATTCCCGACGACATGGGCGTGATCATCCGCACCGCCGGCGTCGGCCGTGACGCCGAAGAGCTGCAGTGGGACCTGGACTACCTGCTGAGCGTGTGGAAGGCGATCGCCGAAGCCGCGCTGACCAAGCCGGCTCCGTTCCTGATCTACCAGGAAAGCCGCCTGATCGTGCGCGCCCTGCGCGACTACCTGCGCAGCGACGTGGGCGAGATCCTGGTCGACACCGACGAACTGTACGAAACCGCCCGCGAGTTCATGCAGCAGGTCATGCCGCACAACCTGCGCAAGCTGAAGGCGTACAAGGACGACATCCCGCTGTTCAACCGCTTCCAGATCGAATCGCAGATCGAAGGCGCCTATGAGCGCAACGTGCGCCTGCCCTCCGGCGGCTCCATCGTGGTCGACCAGACCGAGGCGCTGACCGCCATCGACGTCAACTCGGCGCGCGCCACCAAGGGCGGCGACATCGAGGAAACCGCGTTCCACACCAACATGGAAGCGGCCGAGGAAGTGGCCCGCCAGCTGCGCCTGCGCGACCTGGGCGGCCTGGTGGTGATCGACTTCATCGACATGTCGAGCAACAAGCACCAGCGCGAAGTCGAGAACAAGCTGCAGAACGCGCTGAAGTACGACCGCGCCCGCGTGCAGATCGGCCGCATCTCGCGCTTCGGCCTGCTCGAGATGAGCCGCCAGCGCCTGCGTCCGTCGCTGGGCGAATCCAGCCAGATCGTCTGCCCGCGCTGCGAAGGCCACGGCCGCATGCGCAGCGTCGAGTCGCTGTCGCTGTCGATCATCCGCGTGGCCGAAGAGCACGCCATGAAGGACAACACCGGGCAGGTGCTGATCCAGGCGCCGCTCGAGATCGCCAACTTCCTGCTCAACGAAAAGCGCGGCGCGCTGCGCGAGATCGAGCAGCGCCACGACGCGCCGGTCATCATCGTCGCCGACGAGGCGCTGCACACGCCGCACTACGAAGTCACCCGCATCCGCGAGAACGAGCTGGGCGAAGAAAGCAGCAAGCCCAGCTACCACCGCGGCACCCAGCGCAAGCTGCCGGTGCATGCGCTGACCAAGGCCCAGCTCAACATCCCGGCCGCGCCGGCGGTGACCCACGTCAAGCACGCCCAGCCCGCGCCGGTGCGCGAAGAACGCGAAGCCCCGGTGGCCGCGCCTGCGCCCGCCCCGGTGGTGGTGGCACCCGTGGCCGTCGCCGCGCCTGCCTCGGGCGGTGTGGTCGGCTTCTTCAAGCGACTGTTCGGCGGTGGCGAAGCCTCGGCGCCCGCGCCGCAGGCCCGCCCGCAGCAGGACAGCCGCCAGCGCAATGACCGCACCGGCGGTAGCAACGGCCGTCGCGAGAATCGCGATGGTCGTGACAGCCGTGGCCAGCAGAACGGCGCGCGCGGCGGCAAGCAGGACGGCAACCGCCGCGACGAGCGCAACAAGGGCCAGAACGCCCAGGGCGGCAATGCGCAGCAGCAGAAGCCGCGCAACGAACCGCAGGGCCCGAAGCAGCCGAAGCCGCAGGGCAGCCAGCCGCAGAACGGCCAGGGCACTCCGCAGCAGCCGCCGAAGGCAGCCAGGCAGCCGCAGGCTGGCAAGCCGCAGCAGGAAGGCCAGCGCCAGCAGGCCCCGCGCGCAGCGCAGCAGGACGCCGCCGCCAAGCCCGCCGTTGACGAGACGCTGACGACAACAGCGGCAGCCGCCGCCGTGGTCTCCACGCAGGACACCGCACGCATCGCGCCGCCCGCCGCTGCTCCCGTCGTCGCACCGACGGCAGAGGCGCCGGCGACCGAACTCGACACGACGCAGCTCGTCGCCGTCGAGGGCGATGCCGTACCGTCCGCCGAGGGCGATACCGGTGAAGGCGGTCGCCGCCGCCGTGGCCGTCGCGGTGGCCGTCGCCGCCGTCGTGGCAATGGCGAAGCCGGTGCCGGCGAAGAAGGCCTGCTGGCCGATGATCTCGGCAGCGACGACGAAGCCCAGGTCGCCGACCGTTCGCAGCCCGAATTCGACTTCGACGACGAGGAGCCGGCCGTCGCCGCCCCGCGTCCGCCGAAGTCGCGTCCGGCTGCGCCGGTCGTCGCTGCTGTGCTCGCCACACCGGAACCGGCCGCCGTCGACACCACGCCGGACGTCGTGCCCGCCCCGGCCGTGGTCGACACCACCGCTGCCGTCGCGGTCATCGAAGAGGTCAAGGCGGAAGCCGCCCGCGCACAGCCCGAGGTGATCGCCACGGTGCAGCAGGAAGCCCCGGCCGCCGTCGCCATCGTCGAAACGGTGAAGGCCGACATCGCCGCCGAGCCCGCCCCGGTGATCGCTGCGGTTGAAGCGCCCGTAGCCGTGGCCGTGGCCGAAGCCGTCGAAGAGGCCCCGGTCGCGGCCGTGCGCAACGAGCCCGTGCAGATCGACCTGGTCGACGCGGTCAACGAAGCCACCGCCGACACCGAGGCGCCGGTCGAAGCCGTCGCACCGGCCCCCACGCCGGCCGCGCCGAAGCCCGCCAGCGCCCCGGCCACCGGCTCGCTGTTCTTCGTCGCCGACGCGGACACGCCGCCGTCGGTCACGCGCAGCCTGTTCGAACCCGTGGTCGCACCGGTCAAGCCGGTGGACGAGATCGCCCAGGACGACAAGCAGGACGACGACGACACCGAAGAACGCAGCGCCTGACGCGCTGCGGCGCTTCCGGGAAGTAAAAGCACACTGGCCGCGCAAGCGGCCAGTGTCGTTTCAGCCCCCTGTCGCGCGGGTTGGCAAGGGTGGAACGATACGACTACAGTCCCTCCATGTTCCCAGTGCATGGATGCCTGTCATGAAGTCAGTCGCCTCGTCCTTCACCCTGAGCTGTGCGGCGATCGCACTGCTTGCATGCATGTCCGGCACGGCCGGCGCCCAGTCCCGCGAGGTCTACACCTGGACCGAAGGCCCGGTGGTCGTGCGCGGCTCCGACAACACGCGGGAACAGCTGTTGAAGCAGACCTTCATGGAGGTGTACTGCGTCGACATGCCCGACGCCGGCCCCATCGAGAACGTCGTGCACGGCACCCTCAGGGGGGGCGCGATCTCTTACTACCGCCTGGCCTACACCAACGGCCTGCATGGACACGTGGTGACCTCCACCCTGCCGAATGGCCGCGCGGCCTCCGACGAGTACGCGCGGCTGTTGCAACGCGAGCAGGACAACGCATTGGCCATCCGCGCGGCAACCTCCGGGGAACGCTATGTGGTCGGCACCGGCACATCGACCTTCGGCTCTACCGTGGAGATGCGCCTGCTCAACATCGAGGGCGGCAACGAGGACGGCCCGTTCCCGGTCACGCGTCCCCTGCTGAACGTACCCGATGAACCGCTGTACTCGCTTTCGGTCCATCGCCTGTTCGTGCACGGCGGCAGCCGCTACGAAATCGCCGTGCTGGGCGTGCCTGCGAAAGGCGAATCTCGCGCTGCGCTGGAAACGCGCGCTACGAAGCTGGCCGACACGATGGTGGACTCGCTGCAGACATGTACTGCCAGGATGGAAGCGAAGACACAGGCACAGCCTGGTCGCTAGCGCGCCCATCTCCATCCTCGCAATGGATTCCAGCGTGACCAGACGTGCGTCTGTTGAAAGCCGCTGGAATGACGGCTTGGGCGAGTTGGAATATCCCGACCCTACGTCCGGATCATCACCGCCCGTCGTCCCAGCGAAAGCTGGGACCCATCTTGATCTTTATCCTGACAGCGACGTTGTGGTGGGCGCTGAGGCGCAAGCGCAATGGATTCCAGCTTGCGCTGGAATGACGTCCCCAAAGACGAAGAGAGCTCCGTCATCCCGCCGGCTTTAACAGACGCACGTCTGGTCAAACCGGGGACCCAGCGACTAGCGTCATTGTCCTGCGTGGAAAGAGAAAGGCATGAGGTCCCGGCCTGCGCTGGAATGACGATCCCGGACCGTCGTCCCAGCGGCTTTCAACAGACGCACGTCTGGTCACGCTGGGACCCATCTTGATCTTCATCCTGATCGCAACGTTGCGGTGAGTGCGGCCGCGCAAGCGCAATGGATTCCAGCTTTCGCTGGAATGACGTCCTCAAAGGCTAAGGAAGCCCCGTCATCCCGGGGGCTTTTAACAGACGTACGTCTGATCAAGCCGGGACCCAGTGACTGGCGTCATCGTCCTGCGTGGGAAGCGAAAGGCACTAGGTCCCGGCCTGCGCCGGGATGACGATCCCAGCTCCGTCATCCCGGCGGCTTTTAACAGACGCACGTCTGATCAAGCCGGGATCCATCTTGATCTTGATCTTGATCTTGAGGTTGCGGTACGCGCTGCGGCGCAGAAGCAATGAATTCCAGCTTGCGCTGGAATGACGGCACGGAAGACCCTACCGCCGGATGCATCGCCTGCCCACTCAGAGCGCGCGCGTCGGATCCATCAGGCCCCATTGCGCGGCCAGTCGGGCCAGGGCGATGTTGTCCTGTACGCCGGTCTTCTCGAACAGGCGCGTCTTGTGCGTGTTCACCGTTTTCGCGCTCAGGCTCAGGCGGCGGGCGATCTCTTCCTGGCGCAGGCCCTGGGTCAGCAGCATGGCCACTTCCAGTTCGCGCGGGGACAGCGCATCGAACGGCGAGGCGTCGCCGCCGACCGTATGCAGCGCCAGGTTCTGCGCCACGTTGCTGCCCAGGTAGCGCTTGCCGCGCGCCACGTCGCGCACGGCACGGATCAGTTCCGCCGCATCGCCGGCCTTGCCAAGGTAGCCGGACGCGCCGGCTTCCAGCAGGCGCTTAGGCAGCGGACCGTCTTCCAGCACCGACACGATGATCACGCGCACGCCGATGTCGGCCCGCATCAGGCGCTCGGTCACTTCCAGTCCGCTGTAGCCCGGCAGGTGCAGGTCGCACAGCACCACGTCGGGTTTCAGCTGGCGCACCAGCGGCAGTGCCGCCTCGCCGGTTTCCGCCTCGCCCACCACCTCGATCTCCGTATCGGTGCCGAGGATCAGGCGCATGCCGGTGCGCACCAGGGCGTGGTCGTCGATCAGGAAAACGCGGATGGTCATGTAAGCCGATGCCTTGGGGAGAACGGGTCGAGCGTAGAGGGGCCGTCCGTCGCCGCGCAATTAACATTGTATCGATGCGCGGCGACTACATGGGTGTAGTCGCCGGGTGCGTGCGGCATACTCGGATTTTCCACGGGGATTCCACCATGTCCGATCTGCGCCATCGCGTCCGCGTTGCCCTGCTGCTGTCCCTCGTCGCCAGCGTCCCGGCCTGGGCCGACAACACGGTGTCGGAGCGCTGGCAGCAACAGGTCGAAGCGATCAGCGCGGGCACCGGCACCATCGCCCGCGGCGACGCCATCGGCGCGCGCCTGGACACGCTGGGCATCGCGTGGAAGCGCGAGGCGTTCGTGCGCGGTGACCAGGCCGGCGAGAATCTCGTTGCCGATCTCGGCGGCCCCGACAACGCCCCGCTGCTGCTGATCGGCGCGCACTACGACAAGGTGCCGGTCGGCCACGGCGCCACCGACAACGCGTCCGGCGTGGCGGCCGTGCTGGAACTGGCGCAGGCGCTGAAGGCCAAGCCGTTGGCCCACCATCGCGTGCAGGTGGTGTTCTGGGACCTGGAAGAAAAGGGTCTGGTGGGCGCGCACGCCTGGGTCGCCACCGAGGGGCGCGAGAAGCCGGCGCTGTACGTCAACTTCGACGTGTTCGGCTGGGGCGACACGCTGTGGATGATGACGCCCGCCGCCGAGGGCGACAGCCGGCTGGTCGCCGCGCTGCGCACCGCCAGCACGCAGGAGAAGCTCGGCTTCGCGCCGGGCGACAAGTATCCGCCCACCGACCATCTGGCCTTCCTCAAGGCCGGCTGGCCGGCGGTGTCGTTCTCGCTGGTCGGTGGTGACGAGATCGATCCGATCCTCGCCGTCTTCGGCGGCGGCAAGCCGGCGCAGGTGCCGAAGGTGATGCAGGTGATCCACAGCGAACGCGACACCACCGCCGAACTCGACGGCGCGCGCGTGGACGACGCCCTGCGCGTGGTCGAGCAGGGCCTGCGCGCCTGGGACGCCTCCGCCACCCACTGACACCGTGCTGCGGATACACGAACGGGCCCTTGCGGGCCCGTTTGCGTTGGGGGGCGAGAACACGCCTGGCTCTCCGGGCGGCGACGGTGTCGGACTCGCGGTCCACCGCCAGGCGCAGCACGGAACAGGGGGTGTCCGGGGAAGCTGCGTTCGGTTCTCTCGTGGTGCCCTGGGTGTCAGCCTTGCGGCTCGGTAGCAGGGGTGTGCGGGGGACAGAGGGGGTGGATCCGTCTTCCCGACCACTGGCGGCCGTTTTACGTACGGCAATGCGAAGAGGATGTGTAGACGGTTCAGTCGGACCGCACAGTTTTCTCACGCCGTTTCCACATGACTTAATCCCCGGAAACGGCAGCCTGCTCCTATGCGTCCACGTCACGGCGCGCCCCGTAGGTTTCCGCACAGACACCGCACTCTGCTTGCCATGATGACCTTCGACCTGTTCCATGCCCCGGCGGAAGACGGCTCCTACGAGCTGTCGATCAACGAGTCGCCGCCGCTGCATTTCGCAAGCCCGGGCGCCGCGCTCGGCTACGCCGTGAAACTGGCCAACCAGCGCCACCAGCAAGGGCTGGACTACGCCATCAACATCGAGGGCGGCGACGGCCGCTGGCGGCTGTTCGAGGGCTGGAAGCTCTGCGCGTGATGCAGAGGGTGCGGCGGCCGTAACGCTGTCCGCATCCGGTGAGTCGACCGCGCCGGGCCGTGGCACCCTGTCGGTCCGACGTCCACCACCGGTTCGCCCATGACACCCTCGCCCGCCGCCCGTTTCCGCCACCTGCACACGCACGGCCTGCTCCGCCTGGCCAACGCCTGGGACGCCGGCACGGCCCGGCTGATCGAACACCTGGGCGCGCCCGCCGTGGCTACCACCAGCGCCGGCCTGGCGTGGGCGCAGGGCTATCCCGATGGCGACACGCTCGACGTGGAAGCCCTGCTGCACGCGGTCACCGGCATCGCGCGGGTCATCACCGTGCCGTTGACCGTCGACATGGAAGGCGGCTATGCGGACGATCCGGCCACCGTCGCCGACACCGTGCTGCGCGTCGTCCGAGTCGGCGCGGCCGGCATCAACCTGGAAGACGGCGCCGGCGATCCCGCCCTGCTCGCCGCCAAGATCCGCGCCATCCGCGAGGCATGCGCCGCGCAGGGCCTGGATGTCTTCATCAATGCACGCACCGATGTGTACCTGCGCGGCCTGGTCGAAGAAAGCGCGCGGCTGGAAACCACGCTGGCGCGCGCCGCGCTGTACCGCGATGCCGGTGCCGACGGCCTGTTCGTGCCGGGCCTGGTCGAGGCCGACGCCCTGCGCACGCTGGCGGTGCGCTGCGGCCTGCCGCTCAACGCCATGCTGCGTCCGCAGTTGCAGGATCTCGCCGCGCTGGAAGCCCTGGGCGTGCGTCGCGTCAGCACCGGCTCGGCGCTGGCCGAATCGATGTACGGCCGGCTGGCCGCGCAGGTCGACACCTTCCTGCATGCCGATGCCACCGCCCTGCCCGACCCGCAGGCCATGGGCTATGGCGCGGTCAACCGCCTGTTCGGCTGAGCCGACGCGCGGGCGGGTAGGATTTTTCCTACAGCACATCGGGACAAGACCCGACTGTGAATGTGAAAGCCATCGGCGAGGATAGCCACGTCCCCGGCAGCACGCCCTGCGCAGGCCACGAATGGCCGCTCTGCAATGGAACTGGGCGCTGCCTTGAGCAAGCAGCACTGCCGGAGCCGGGGACTCCCCCTTTCAGACCCGACCTTCATGGTCGGGTTTTCTTTTGCCTGTCGTGAGCCGCGGATCCGCGAATCAGCGGCCCAGCCAGAGCTCGGGTGCCTGCAGCAAGCCGAACAGTACCAGCGCGGTCGCCGCGATCAGCAGCCAGGCCATGCTCCGCATCATCAACGTGCGCATCGTGGGTCTCCTGCCCCGTGTGTGACGTGACTATCGCGACTCACACGGGAGGAGTCAAAGGTAAATGCATTAAGCCGCGATGGCCGTCTGCGGGTCCGCATGTGCGCCCTCTTCCTCGCCGCGCGCGGCCGCCAGGAACTCGCGTCCCCAGCGCGACAGATCGTGGTGGCGCACGATGTCGAACAGCCGGCGCTGGCGATCCTCGCGTTCGCCCGGTGTCATCGCCAGCGCCTGCCGCAGCGTGCGCGCCAGGTCGGCCGGATCGTGCGGATTGGTCAGCACCGCGCCCTTCAGTTCGGCCGCCGCGCCGGCGAATTCCGACAGCACCAGCACGCCATCGCCGCCGTCCAGGCCCTGCACCGCCACGAACTCCTTCGCCACCAGGTTCAGGCCATCGCGCAGCGGCGTGATCCACATGACATCGGCGGCGGCGTAATGCGCCACCACGTCGGCGAACGGCAGCACGCGGGCGAAGAAGCGCACCGGCGTCCAGTCCAGTTGCGACAGCCGGCCGTTGATGCGCCCCACCGCCTGTTCAATCTGCTGCTGCAGCGGCCGGTACACGGTCATCTCCTTGGCCGCGGGCACGCACACCAGCACCAGCGTCACCTCGCCCTGCAGCTCCGGCGATTCGTCCAGCAGGCGCTCGAACGCGTGCAGCTTCTGCAGGATGCCCTTGGTGTAGTCCAACCGCTCGATCGACAGCACCAGCTTGCGGCGGCCGATCTCGTCGCGGATGCGGGTGATGTCCTCGGCCACCTGCTCGGTCTCCAGGCAGGCGCGGATGCGGCCCACGTCGGTGCCGATCGGATGCGCGCCGATCCGCACCGTGCGGCCGTCGATGCGCAACTCGGTGGCCATGTCCTCCACGCCCACCGCGCAGCCGAAGGTCAGGAAGCGCGGCGCGCACGAGGCGCGCTGGGTCACTTCCACCGGGAACGTGCTGCGCACCGCGTCGGTGAAGTTCTCCGCATGGCGAGGAATGTGGAAGCCCACGTAGTCGCACGCCAGCAGGCTGCCCAGGATCTCGCGGCGCCACGGCAGGATCGCGAAGATGTCCGCCGACGGGAACTGGGTGTGGTGGAAGAAGGCGATCTTCACGTCAGGGCGCAGCTCGCGCAGCACCGACGGCACCATCCACAGGTTGTAGTCGTGCAGCCACACCGTGGCGCCCGGCGCTGCCTCGGCGGCGGCGGCCTCGGCAAAGCGGCGGTTGACGCGCTTGAACAGGTCCCAGTCGTCCTCGTTGAAGCGCGCGCGCTCCCAGAAGCTGTTGATCACCGGCCAGAACGCTTCCTTGGAGAAGCGTTTGTAGAACACGTCCACCTCGTGCTTGGTCAGCGGCACATGGGTGGCGGTCAGGCCGGGATAGCGTTCGGCATCCACGGGCGCACGCGTCTCGATCGGCGGCGCCTTCGGATCGTCCACCGTCCACGCCACCCACGAGCCGGGCTGGCCGCCGCCGAAGAAGCTGAGCAGGCTGGGGATGATGCCGTTCGGCGAACTGTGCGGCCGACGCACGCGCTGGCCGTCGACGATGTGCTCCTCGTACGGCAGGCGGTGGTAGACCATCACCAGCTCGGCCTTGCCGGGCGGATGCAGCGTGGGCTGGTACTCGTCGGTGTCGATCAGCGCGAAGTGCGCCATTGCCTGCAGGATGCCGCCGCAGCCCGGCGCGTCGGCGTGCAGCACGTTGTCCATGTCCGCCGTGGCGGCGACCAGCGCCGGCTCGGATTCGCCCACGCACACGCCGGGGAAGCCCTCGCCGTACATCGACAGGTCGTTGAGGGTGTCGCCGGCGACCAGCACGCGCGCGGGGTCCAGGTCCAGCTCATCCACCAGCGCGGTCAAGGTGCTGCCCTTGCGGGTGTCGCGCGGCAGGATGTCCAGGTAGCGGTCGGCCGAATACAGCACCTCGCAGCCCAGCGATGCCGCGACGGCTTCCACCTCGGCCTGGATGGTGGAGAGCTGTTCGGGATGGCAGTAGTACGAGCAGCGGCGTTCCTGCGGCACTTCCTGCCGCACCAGCATGGGAAAGCGGCGCATGGCCTCGGCCACCACGTGTTCGCCCGGCCAGCGCGCTTCGATCTGCGACTGCAGCGGCTGGATCGGCTGCATGTCGGCGGTGCGCAGCACGGTGGCGCCGACATCGCAGATCACGTAGTCCGGCGTGGGCAGGCCGGGATCGGCCAGCAGCGAGAGGATCGCTTCGCGGCCGCGGCCGGTCACCCAGGCCAGCTTGACGTCGGGATGGGCGTCGACCAGGTGGTACAGGCGCTTGCGCGCTTCCGGATCGCCGGCCAGGAAGGTGCCATCGAGATCGGTGGCCAGAAGCAGCGGTTGGTCGGGTTGTTTCAGCAGGCTCATGCAGGTGCACTCCATAAGGGGGAGATGCCGCGCACAAGGCACGACGCGAAGGCGTACAGGGACGCCGGCGGGGAAGTCATCGCATCGAAAGAAAGGCGCCGCGAACGGGCGCAGGAAACAGGGTGCCGCGTGCCAAGGCACGCTGCGCGCAGAAGCGCTGCAGATGTGCGTCCGTCCCCGAAGCATGGACGCGGACATCGACTGATGCGATGCAGCATTGTAGGCCGCATCTCACAGTGAGAGGTCAACGGAATGTTAAGAATGTTAAATCTGCGGCTGAAAATCGCTGTTTTTGCGCGCTCTCGTGTACGTCGCGCCTCGCACACTTCTGCACGCAGCGTCAGCACGGACGCGCCGGCGCATAAAGCCGGCCGCTTCCACGAGAGCGGCAGAAAGCCTCTCTGTTGCAACATCGCGCCTCTTCAAAGCGGCAGAAACTCTCTCCCGCCACCCTTCACACCGCTTTTGAGAGGCGGAAAGCGTCTCCAGAGAAACAGGTAGCCGCTCTCAAGACGCTCGGTGCCTCTTTGAAGAGGCTTGAAGCCCTCTCTCGCCACGCTTCAAGCCTCTCTGGAGACGCTTGAAGCCGCTCTCGGCAGGTGCAAAATCTCTCTGAATAGGCTTCAAGCCGCTCTTGCCACGCACAAAGCCTCTCTGAAGAGGTCTGAAGTCGCTCTCACCACACTCGGAACCTCTTTGAAGACGCTTGAAGTCGCTCTCCACCAAGATCAGCGTTGCTTGGCGACAGGCGATATGGGGTGGGATCAGCGACCGAAGCCAAGCCCGGCGTCAGGCCAGCAGGATCTTCATCAGCGCCAGCGTCGCCACGGCGGTCGCAAGCCAGATCATCACGCGCTTGAGCAACGCGGCATCCAGCGTCCCGGACGCCCGCGATTCGCGCGGCACGTTGAACCCCACCACCAGCGCATGCACCGGCAGCGCAACCACCAGCAGGAACGCGAACACCCAGTTCAACGTCTCCTCGCCCAGGTGCGGCCAGAGCAACGGCATCACGATGCCGGCGAAGAGGCCGGCAATAGCGGCGGTGATGGGGGTTGGGGTGAGTTTCATGCGGGGCGGCATCCGGACAGATCTTCGCTGCAGTCTAGCCGCCGCATCGCGCGCGTGGCGCAGACACGCACTGGTAAAAAGTCGTACACGGTAGCCCGGGTACGCGAAGCGCAGCCGGGGAGATGGGCCCGAGGTCGTGCAGTGCGGAGACCGGGGTGCGGCCGTTGGCCTTACCCGAGCTACG
Source organism: Pseudoxanthomonas sp. LH2527 (assembly GCF_022539275.1). Classification (NCBI taxonomy): domain Bacteria; kingdom Pseudomonadati; phylum Pseudomonadota; class Gammaproteobacteria; order Lysobacterales; family Lysobacteraceae; genus Pseudoxanthomonas; species Pseudoxanthomonas sp. LH2527. Next base: position 334,683 of record NZ_JAKZBW010000001.1, read on the forward strand.
TTGCTACGGGCTCGCACTTGGGAGGAAGCACCTACGAACGAACTTCGTGATGTTTACAGTCCTAGCTGGCTGTGTAGAGCCTGAAAGCGAACTCATCAAGCTCGTGGATGAATACAGCAAGTAGGATGGGTTGAGCGCAGCGCTACCCATCATCGCGGACGATCAAACACTACGAAACGATGGGTATCGCTGCGCTCCACCCATCTTACAAACAAAGCTCTGCACTTCCGCCTTGGACGCTTCCGAGGAAGTACTGCGCGCCGCCTTGGTTGATGCGATAGGCGACATTGATGTTCTGGCAGCCTTCCGACAATCGGTAGACCTTCCTCACGCCATCCGCCGTCAACGCGAATCCGGCCCAGCCCCGGGACCGCAACACGGTGTCACTGCGCGGACCCGCGATCGGGAAGCCAGCGGATCTAACCGGTGCATCCACACGCGGCTTGTCGGACGACAGCTCGATGGCGTGGGGGCCCATGGGCGTCCCGAGCCCGGTGAACTCAGGCAGCGTCACCATGTCGTCCGTGTTGTTGGTGATCTGGAAGGACACCTCCTCTCCCTCCTGCCAGACCTCGATGCACACCAGGCCCGTGGCGCATCCTTCGGCAACGGGATAACTCCCGTCGCACGCGGCGAGCAGTCCTGCTGCAACGACGATGAGCGCTTTCATGGTTTTCTCCCTGATTGGCGTTCCGTGCACCACATAGGACGGGTTGAACACAGCGATACCCATCATCGCGCACGATCAGACACACCCAAACGATGGGTATCGCTACGCTCAACCCATCCTACAAGTCAGGTCACGGCTTCTTGAAGAACATGTGCAGCCCGGAAGCGGCAAGCCAAAGACCGAAGAAGAGGATCACCGCGACTTCGAACAGCGCCCGAGGCCCCTCGGCGGCAGGCATCTTGGCCGTTGCGGACACCGCGATGTATCCGGTTCCTACGTACGCCATCAGCTTGCCCCACGAGGCGTATGCGAGAAATCCGCCCGCCCACAAGAACAGCATGCCCATGATCTTGTTGTAGAAGCCGTTGCCATCCTTCACGTGCATTGCAGTCCCCGAATGGCGGCGTACGGCATCAAATGAAGTGGCGGAGAGAGTGGGATTCGAACCCACGGTAGGCTTACACCTACGGCAGTTTTCAAGACTGCTGCCTTAAACCACTCGGCCATCTCTCCGTTGTCATTGCCCTGCCCCGGCGCTGCGCGCCGTACGGCAGTTTTACCATCGACCTGCGGTCGATGTTCGCTCCGGCCTGCGGCCTTCGCGTCAAGACGGCTGCCTCAAACCACTCGGCCATCCCTCCGTTCTTCTGACGCTGCCCGCGACCCCGTCGCGGTGCCACCC